>CAYTUN010000037.1:0-23131 GCA_964441315.1 uncultured Gammaproteobacteria bacterium
TTTATTGGCAGATGTTGCCAAAGTTGGCCTTCTCCCCTTGTGGGAGAAGGTGCCCGATAGGGCGGATGAGGGGTAATAAAACTATTTTCAAATTACCACTTGGGTGTAGACGCGAACACCACACTTTAATTTTCGGTTGTAACCCGCAACACCTCCTCTAAACTCGTCTTCCCCGCCAACACCATCTCAAACCCCGCCTGCTGAATACTCGGCGCGATTTTTCTTGCTTCCATTTCAATTTTTTTCTCACTCGCCGCATCGTGAATTAAATGACGCATGGCTTCATTGATGGGATCTAATTCATAAATCCCGCTGCGGCCGCGGAAGCCGGTATTGGCGCATTCTTCGCAGCCGACGGGGTGGCAGATGAGGGCGGGTTTGTCGATTTTCATTAATTCCATTTCGCTTTCGGTGGCGGCTTTGGCTTTGCGGCAATTTTGGCAAAGTAAGCGCACCAGGCGTTGGGCGGCGACGCCGATTAGTGTGGAGGCCAATAAAAACGACTCGATGCCCATATCGCGCAAGCGGGTGATGGCGCCGATGGCGGTGTTGGTGTGTAAAGTGGATAGCACTAAGTGGCCGGTCAAGCTTGCCTGGATGGCGATTTCCATGGTTTCGGTGTCGCGGATTTCGCCGATCATAACGACGTCGGGATCTTGGCGGAGGATTGAGCGTAAGCCGCGGGCGAAGCTCATGCCGATTTTTTGGTTGACTTGGGTTTGGCCGATGCCGGCGAGTTCGTATTCGACCGGATCTTCGACGGTTAAAATATTGCGGGAATTATCGTTTAATTCGCTTAGTGCGGCATAAAGGGTGGTGGTTTTTCCGGAGCCGGTGGGGCCGGTTACTAAAATAATTCCGTGTGGGCGATGAATTAATTGACGCAGGCGAATTAAAATATTTTGCGGCATGCCGAGGTGTTCTAAATCTAATTTTGCGCTTTGTTTATCTAATAAACGCAAAACCACACGTTCGCCATGGCTGGAAGGTAAAGTGGAAACGCGCACATCGATGGCGCGGCCGGCGATGCGCAGAGTGATTCTGCCATCTTGCGGTAAACGTTTTTCAGCAATATCTAATTTTGCCATCACTTTAATGCGCGAAACTAATAGCGGCGATAACACGCGTGGTGGCGATAATACTTCACGTAACACGCCATCAACGCGATAGCGCACGGCCAGGCGTTGTTCGAAAGTTTCGATATGCACATCGGAGGCTTGTTGTTTGATCGCTTGCGTTAATATCGCATTGATTAAGCGGATGATGGGCGCATCGTCTTGGGTTTCTAATAAATCTTCGGTTTTCGGCAAATTTGTTATTAATTGCTGTAAATCTAGCTCTTCTTCCATTCCTTCCATCATTGAAATGGTCGCGTTCGCTCCCATTTCATAAGCACGGGCTAATAAAATGGGAAATTCTTCGGCTGAAGTTTTCTTTATCAAAAAAGGTTTTCCAATAGCGCGGCGTAATTCGGCTAATAATTGCGGCGATAAAATAGCATGATGCACGACGGTGACATCGCCATTTGCGTTTGACTCTAAAAAAACGCCGTTTTTTTTAGCAAATTGAAATGGGAGATTAATAGCTGGTGTCATCGGGCAGTTGATAATTCGGTACGGGTAATTGTGAGCTCTTTTGTTGATAAGGCGGCAAAGTTGTTTTTTGGTTTAAATAATCATTGAAATTTTCCATCAAGCGATTTTCAATTTGTTTTTCGCGAATATAACGGTAACGTTCTGCTGTGACTTTTTGTGGCGTTGCGGTTTGTGCCGTTTGTCCGCCTTGTAAAATAATTGGCCGCAAGAAAATCATCAAACTTTTTTTATCGACATTTTTCTGGTTATAACGGAATAATTGTCCGAGGAAGGGGATATCGCCCAAAAATGGTACTTTTTGCACCTGGCTTTGATTGTCGTTATTAATTAAACCGCCGAGCACTAAAATATTGCCGCTGCTGATTAGAACATTAGTTTTTACTTCTGCGGTATTAATGACTGGAGTTGGGCCCGGATTGCTGGGATTTTCTAAGCTATCATTTTTTTGATCGATCAATAAACGCACGGTGTTATTCGGGCTGATTTGCGGTGTCACTTTCAATGCAAGTGTCACTTTTTGGCGATCAAATGTATTAAATGGACTCACCGCGCCGCCAGGCGCATTAGCGCCGGCATTGGCATAACTGCCGTTTTGAATGGAAATATCTTTACCGACTTCAATGCTCGCTTGCTGATTATCTAAAACCACAACCGAAGGTGTCGATAAAATATCGGCGGAGGTGTCCGTCCGCAAATAGTTGACGATGGCGCGCAAGCTTTCACTTTTCATAATGCCAACGCCTTGATTGAAATTGGTGGCGATACTTTCGGTGCTAAAAGTAATATCACTGGCGCCTTCTTGAATCGTACCCCACTGAATACCTAATTGATTTAATGCCGTTTGATCAATTTCTGCAACGATAGCTTCGACTAAAACTTGCTGCGGCTTGTGATCGAGTTGCGCAATCACATTGCGTAAATTATTCATCACCGTTGGCGGCGCATTCACAATAATTGCATTCGCACTATTTTCCGCCTGAATGGTCACACCATTGCCACTACCACCCGCAATCACACTCGAATCATCACTCGCATTGTTATTATTTTCATCGGAATTTGTTGAGCCACTTTGCCCCGAAGCCGCAGTATTTCCCACACTAGCCTGAGTATTACTGCTCGAAGCAGTAGTAATTTCTTTAGCGCCGGCAATTTTCGCTAAAATTGGCGCAAATTCTTTTGCCTTTAAATAATTTAAATAAAATACTTGCGTCGTTGTTTGATTAGCGCGCTGATCGAGTTGATTTAATAATGCAAGATAAGTGGTTAATTCCTGCGGATTACCATTTAAAACAATATTATTATTATTTTTATCCGCGGCAAATGAGACGGTAGAAATTTTTCCGCTGGCGCGTTCGGAATTTTGTAAATTGGTTAGTACGTCGTTGACCTGATTTGCATTGGCATATTGCAAATGAATTACGCGTGTCGTACTTTGCGCGCGCTGGTCCATGCTATTAATCATATCGACTAATTTATTGACATTGCTGGCGTTGCCAGCAATCACCAGGCTGTTGCTCGGTGGGTATGCGTTTAATGTTGCCCAATCCGGTAATAAAGGCCTTAATAGTGGAACGAGTTGGGTGACGGGTACATTCTGTACATTGACTACTCTGACTACAGTTTCATCACCATTGCCAGGCTCCGCATTCGTCGCGATCGGCGCGCCTTGGGCGCGCGCTGAGGTGCTGGGTACGATCTTAATCAAGTTGCCAGTCGGAATTGCTTGATAGCCTAGCACTTGAAGTGCTGATAAAAACATTTGATAAACTTGATCAGGCGCAATTGGGCTGGTAGAAATTAATGTGATTTTTCCTTGGACGCTCGGGTCAACTAAAAAGTTTTTTCCTGTGACTTGGGAGACTGCGGCAATCACGGCGCGAATATCGGCGTCTTGCAGGTTCCATAAACGTTTTTCAGCGCTTGGCGTGGTTTGGTCGACATTCGATAATTTTTGGGCGACATCGTTAGGTGTAGTGCTGACAACGGAATCCGCTGAAAAGCAAAAGCTGCTGATAGCAAGCAGGCTTAACATTAGCAGTCGAAAAAGACTTTTCAGCATGGATTTTTTGCTCAGACAATCATAAAAAATTAAGAATAACATATGGTCTAAAGCGAGGAAATGTTAGCTTCAGCTATTTCAGCGGTTTCAGCGGTTCCCGCTGAAAAAAGGTCTGTGTTGCTTGATGTTGCTTGATTAATTGAGTGGCTGTTTGCAAAAATGCGGTTGTAAAAAACACCAAGTTTTATGTTTAGCTTTGCTACTAGCGATGACTTTTACAGCGGGAACCGCTGTATTGCCAGAATCATTCAGGAGTAAAAAATGGATAAATTTTTCGAAGCCGCCATCGATGAAGCGCGCAAAAGTTTGAGCGAAGGCGGAATACCCATCGGATCTATTTTGGTTCTCGACAATCAAATTATCGGCCGCGGCCATAATCGCCGTGTGCAACGCGGCTCTTGTATTTTGCATGCGGAAATGGATGCATTAGAAAATGCGGGACGTTTAGAAGCAAAAGATTATAAACGCGCCACCTTGATTTCCACTTTAAGTCCTTGCGATATGTGTAGTGGCGCTGTGCTTTTATATGGTATCCCTCAGGTGGTTATTGGTGATAACCGCAATTTTCATGGGCCAGAAAATTATTTGCGTCAACGTGGGGTGGAATTGGATATTGTGAATGATCAGGTTTGTATTGAATTATTACGTGATTTTATTAAGGCGAATCCAGATTTGTGGAATGAAGATATTGGGAAAGTAGGGAAGTGATTTGAAAGTTTTTCGTCGAGTGGGGGTTTCATTGATCACCCCTCATCCGCGCCTTTGGCGCACCTTCTCCCGCAAGGGGAGAAGGACAACTTCGGGCACATCTGCTAATTAAATAAACTTCAATGCAATGAAATAAGCCCTGAAATATACTTTGTTATAAAAAGCTAATGAACTTTGAGGAGAGCCTTCTCCCCTTGCGGGAGAAGGTGCGCCAAAGGCGCGGATGAGGGGTGATCTGCAGTATTTATATTGGCATCACATCAAATTCAACCTGCAGTGTTTTGGGTCTAAAAGGTGTTTATTAAAAAGTTTTAATAGCCGGCCGCGCAGCGATGTATTTTATTTTTCTTTGCGCCATAACTCTTTTAATTTCGCATAACGATAAAATGTCCCTTCAAAATTACTAAAAGCAATAATAAATCCTGGCCAACCATCTAAAAATCCGCGTTTTAAAATGTAATTTTTAAAAAAGCTCCAAAAAGCGTGGCCAAAAATTCCGGCAATGGAAATTTTTTTTTGTAATCGATAAGATTTTTCTGCATTTAAATCGCTGTAGCGATTCATTTTTGTGATGATTTCAGCAAGACTTTTAAATGGGAATTGCCAAATCGCCTGTTTCAGTTTGCCAGGTTTTGAATGATCAAGCATGATATAACCTTCATGCACTTCATCATTGGCATAGCACATTTTTTCTTTTTTAAATAATTGCGGCTGACGGTAATTCGGATAAGGCCAGCTATGTTTAATCCAACGGCCCATAAATAAATTTTTTCTCGGAACAAAATAAGCGGAATCGGTTTTTTCTGCTTGAAGGATTTTTTGTATTTCCGTTTTTGCTTCTTCAGTCATTCTTTCATCTGCATCTAGGCTAAAAATCCATTCATGCGAGCAGGCGGCAATAGCTTGATTGCGCAAGTTGCCAAAACCTTGGAAAGGGACTTGTATGACTTTTGCACCGAGTGAAGCTGCAATCTCCGCGGTATTATCTTTGCTAAACGAATCAACCAGCAAAATTTCATCGGCCCAAAGGACGGATTCAATAGCGTCGCGAATTTTGTCGGCTTCATTATAAGCAATGATAAAAACAGATAACCGTCCCATGAGATTTTTCCAATTTTCAAGCCGCGATCGCTGATGATAATATAGGCGTTTTTTCAAATAAAGAATTGAGCGATGGATTTACCTAATTTTTCTAAAATCCGTGTATTAGTGATCGGCGACATTATGCTAGATCGCTATTGGCATGGTGATACTTCAAGGATTTCGCCTGAAGCGCCAGTGGCTGTCGTGCATGTGCGGGACGCCGAAGAGCGTCCCGGTGGCGCTGGCAATGTGGCATTGAATCTGGCGAGTTTGGGTTGCCAGGTAAATTTGCTTGGTGTCGTCGGTGATGATTCAGCTGCTGATACTTTAGAAAGCCAATTACAAGCAGCGCATGTAAAAACCCAATTATTGCGCGTGAAAAATTTTCCAACGGTAACAAAAGTACGTGTTTTAGGCCGCTCGCAGCAATTGATCCGTGTCGATTTTGAAGAAGCTTTGCCAGCTGAAGAACAGGCGCGTTTGCAAAAATTATACACGGCAAATTTAGCGCAGCATGATGTTGTCATTATTTCCGATTATGGCAAAGGCAGTTGCCGGCAAGCGCGCGAATTAATTAAGCAGGCGCGCGAATTAAATATACCAGTATTAGTCGATCCTAAATCCGATAATTTTGCAGATTATTCTGGCGCCACTGTCATTACTCCAAACCGCAAAGAATTTGAAGCCGTTGTCGGCCGCACAAAATCAGAAGATGAATTAGCAGCGAAAGCCGAAGCGCAATTAAATCAAAATGATTTAGCCGCTATTGTTTTGACGCGTGGTGAGCAGGGCATGACGATTTATGAACGCCATCAAAAACCCGTGCATTTACCGACGCGTGCGCGTGAAGTTTATGATGTGACAGGTGCGGGCGATACAGTCATTAGTTTAATTGCAGCCGCGTTAGCTGCCGGTGAAAGTTTGGAGGACGCCGCGATACTTGCCAATATTGCTGCTGGTATCGTGGTGCGTAAACTAGGTGCGGCTTCGGTTTCGATTGCTGAATTACGGCGTGCTTTGCAGCGGCTTTATCATGCGGAATTAGGCATTTTGACCGAAGAAGAACTGATTGTGGCAGTGGAAGATGCGCGCCATCACCAAGAAAAAATTGTAATGACCAATGGTTGTTTTGATATTTTGCATCCTGGGCACGTGGCTTATTTAGAAGAAGCGAAAGAACTCGGCAAGCGATTAATTATTGCGGTAAATGATGATGCTTCCGTTAGAAGATTGAAAGGTGAAAGCCGGCCAATCAATTCTTGTCATGATCGAATGACAATATTGGCGGCATTACGCGTGGTGGATTGGGTGGTGCCATTTAGCGAAGATACGCCGGAAAGATTGATTAAAGCGGTTAAACCGGATGTTTTGGCGAAGGGTGGTGATTATAAAGTGGAGGATATCGCCGGTAGTGATTTTATTTTATCCAATGGTGGCGAAGTAAAAATTATTCCTTTTCGTGCGGGATTTTCTACCAGTAATCTAATTAAAAAAATTTTAGTTAATGAGGAAATCAAATGATTATTGTCACCGGTGCGGCGGGTTTTATCGGCAGCAATATTGTGCATGTTTTAAATCAAAATGGGCATAAAGATATTCTTGCGGTGGATGATTTAACCGATGGTCATAAATTTACCAATTTGGTTGATGCAACTATCCAGGATTACGCTGATAAAGACCCTTTTTTAGCGGGAATTACTGAAGGAAAATTCGATCATCGCAAAATTAAAGGGATTTTTCATATGGGTGCTTGCTCTGCGACGACGGAGTGGAATGGAAAATTCATGATGGAAAATAATTATGAATATTCCAAACAATTATTATTATTTGCAATGAATAATCATGTGCCATTTATTTATGCTTCCAGTGCTGCGACTTATGGCAATAAAACGATTTTTAAAGAAGTTCCTGAAGCTGAAGCGCCGATCAATGTTTATGGTTATTCCAAATTATTATTTGATCAATATGTCAGGCGCGTCATGCCAAAAGCCAGCAATTTAATCGCCGGTATGCGTTATTTTAATGTTTATGGCCCGCGCGAATCACATAAAGGTTCGATGGCTTCAGTCGCATTTCATTTAAATAATCAAATTAAACAAGGCGATCAATTGCGCTTGTTTGAAGGCACCGATGGTTATGCCAATGGTGAACAGCAGCGGGATTTTATTTATATTGATGATGCGGTGGCGGTGAATTTATGGTTTTTTGAGCAGAATAAAAAAGAATTAAGTGGGATTTATAATGTTGGCACGGGGCGCGCGCAAGCTTTTAATGATGTGGCTAATAGTGTGATTCGTTTTCATCAGCGTGGACAAATTCATTACATTCCGTTTCCTGAGCATTTAAAAGGACATTACCAAAGTTATACGCAAGCGGATTTATCGGCATTGCGTAAAGTGGGTTATGGCGGCGATTTTCGCAGTGTGGAGCAGGGGGTGCGGGATTATTTAGGTTGGTTGCAGCGGAGTTGATTTTCTTAATTCTTTAGTTTTTGTGTGTGCCTTAACTTGCACTAAATAAATATTAAGGCTCAGAAGATTGCCGCGGTCGTTTCACTATTACTGGCCCTGATTATCAAAACTAGGAAGTTCTTTTTCTAACTGGCGTCCTAAATTTTTATTGCTGGTATTGGTTTCAATTTTCAATACGTTCTGTTTAATGTTGTCTTCTTCAATTTTTAGTAGACCGCGTTTCAAAGTTGAAGACTGTAATTGCAACATGGCTAAAGAGGCCATAATTCTTTGATTGTCTTCATGCAATTGCAGTAGTTGGCGTTGCATTTCTACCATGACGAATAATTGTTCACGCGCGAGCGTTGCCGGTGAGGCTTTTGACATTTCTTCATACCATTTAGGATCATTACTGCGACGCTCAGCTAGAAATTTACTGACTTCTGATGGGCTGGCATCGCGTTTTTTCATGCCGGTTTCTTTGCCCAGGTTTTCAACTGGTACACGCTCTGCGTAAATATTCAACAAATTGTCGATTGCAACTGAGTCAGCAGCAGCCAGGTTTCTCACCATTACCAGATAAGGGTAAGCGGCTTCTGATGTTTGCAGTTTTTCTTTTTGTTCATCCGTCAGTTTCCACCAGCGTATACTGGTGATGGGTTCCGCCAAATTAGCTGAATAGCGAATAAAATTCATTGCCTGTAATTCTTGAGACCGCGTATAAGCTGAGGGAGCTATCAGTGTATTGAATGCCAGGTTGGCATTTTGTGCCAGCAATTTATCAGGAGCGTTGTTTGGAGCACCCGTAAATTTAGCGCGTAAATCTTCTTTAATATAACTATTGCTGGCGGGTACGTTTGCCAAATAAGTCATTAAATCAACTTCATTTTTACCTCTCGGTATTACCAGTTTTTGTGTCAACGCCTGCTGTAGCTGTTCTAATCCCTTATTTGTTTGCAATGCTTCTGCGTTATCTTGTGCAATCTGCAATTTTGTGTTGCCAATTTTTGCTGCTGGTAAACTGGGATTCGCTTCGTAAAGCAATTTAGATTGCGCATCAACAGATGCAGTCACTGAGCTTGCGATCAAGTTCCAGACGTTATTGATAGCGCGCACGACATCATCCAGTGTGGACACACCTACAAACAAGCCGCTTGCTAAAGCCAGGTTTGAAAAACTTAATAGCAACAATGGAATAATAAGTTGTTTTTTTAATGAATATTTCATTGTGTTGTCTCAATTTAATTTAATAATTAATAGTAACGTTTAATTCTTTCTGCATTGTCACTCGGGTTGTCCGGAGCACTATTTTGGTTATTGTGAGTTTCAGGGGGCGTATTATTGATGCTCGGAGCAGGTTTTTGATTATTAGTATTAGCACGCGAGGTTTGCGTGTTGGCTAAAGCATTCTGATTTTGTAATAAACGATTGGAAAAATAATTATTATATTCCTGTCGCGCTTCTTTACTTAATTGATTAGATTTTTCGCAAGCCTGTTTTAAATTGCTATTATCATAACTATTGCAATCCAAGGCATAACTAGAAATAGCAATATTTATTAGAAATAAAGCCGATAATATTTTAGTCATCATGATGTTCTTCTAGTGCTTGTAAAACTAATTTAAAACGTTCCTCGGAAAATACTCTCCCTAATAAGCGCAGTCGTTCAAATATGACATTGCGTCGTAAAAATAATCCCGGCAAATCGTCGTCATCCTCGGTTTCATTTTCGGCATGCATCAATAATTTTGATGCAGCGCCCGGGTTGGCGACATCCATTGCCTGCATTAAACGCAAGAAACGCCCAGCACGTATAAAACAGGCAAGTTTTATAAAATCATCTTCGGCATTTAAATCATATTCGCCGATATCGCTCATGGCTTCACTTAAGCGTTGCATGGCAGCTTCTATTTTTGGATTGCCGTCCAATGTCCAATCTTCCACGCTTTCCATAAAACATATCACCCGATAAATCATCGGATCACGGTATTCATGCCAATATTGGTGTGAGCCTTTATTACTCAAATCCAGCATAGTTGATCCTATTAAATTGAACGAGACTATATATAGCTTAAATTAAGTCAAGCTTAAAAGATTATGGTAGTATTAGAAACTTTTTTTAATAATATTTTAAGTTTGTTATCTTAAGATCGCCAAGAATCGTCATTGATATGTAATCAATTCAATATAACACAAGGTAGCTTATGGGTTTTTTTCGGTCAATGGGTAAAGCTGTTAAGCCCATGGTTAATTTTCCTCGTTGGATGGGTTGGAACCAGATTTCTGATAGTGGTAAATTAATCAAAAGTTTGGCTAAAGATGTTCTTAAAACTCGGCCAGATGTAAAGTCACGCGATGAAAAATTTGAAGATGCTTGCCTTCGTTTAAATCTAACTCCTGAAATTCTTCTTCAGCGTCAGAAACATTTTTTACGTTATGCTATTTTCTTTATTTGCTTAAGTTTTGCTTTGTTAGCTTATGGTGTTTATTTGCTAGTATTTGGCGGTTTTTTTATGGCTTTTTTAATCTGCTTGTCATTAACCTGCGTTAGTTTATCTTTGGCATTTCGTGAACATTTCTGGTATATCCAGATTAAGCATCGGCGCCTTGGCATTAGTTTAAAAGACTGGTTCAAATTAAGCTTACATCAACCAGTTGAAAGTGGAGAAAAATAATAATGAAAAAATATTTTTATTGGATGCTGGCTGGATTATCAGCTTTTTTTCCTTTGCTTGCCTGGGCGGCTGGGAATAATACCTCGCCTAACGATCTTAATATTCTTACTCCGAGCGCCGGAGACCTATCCATTACATATTTGCAGCAATTGTTCGGTACAGTGGGTGGAATCTTACATAGTACGCATGGCCAGATCCTGGGTCATATGTTTAGTTTAATTAATGCCGGCGTTATTGCTGTGATGGGCATGATCATTGCTTATGGATTCATTACTTTTGTATTGAATGCTGCCAATGATGGCGACGTGATGAGCAGAGGTAAAAATACAGCAATGATGGCAATCCGGATTGCCACTGGGCTTTCGTTGGCAGTCCCTAGCAAAACTACAGGTTATTGTATTGCGCAAAGTATTATTATGTGGGCGGTGATTCAAGGAGTCGGTTTGGCCGATACCGTCTGGAGCCGTGTATTAAATTACCTGCAGCATGAAGGCGGACAAATTTACGTTTCTAATCCTATTTCTTCCCAAAATGCCGTACTTTTATTTCATGATACTGCCGAGCTGGTTTTTAAAAACCAATTTTGTCTTGAGCAGCGCCGCTTACTTGCCGCTGAGCAACAAAAGAAACAAGAATCAGCGCAGCAATCATTAAGCGAAACTCTCGGCTCAGTTGATAGCATAGGGAATAAAAATGCGCTGCCAAAATGGGGGACTAGTATCAATCGTTCTAAAAATTATATGAATTTTGGTAGCCTCAATCCTAAATACAACAGTAAAGATCCTAACAGTGATCAGTATCTGGATGAATGCGGTCAGGTAAGTTGGGCTTCGGTCATGACGCAGAGTTATTCGGATAAGAAAGACACAGTGGGCGACCGCTATAAAAACAATCAAAACCAGCCTTATTATATGGAATTGGCAGTTCAGCAGATGGTTAATGATGTGCAGCCCATCGCTAAAATAATGGCAAGAACGCCATTGCCCTATTCGCAATCTATCGAAGCACAGCGCTCAGCTGCCATTGTTAGCGCCATTATGGATTACAGCAATTTTATTCGTCCTTTAATGACACAGGTAGAAGAAAATACTAAATCTGACTTAGATGAACACTTTGAAAAGGCTCGCCATCAAGGTTGGGCGGTGGCAGGCTCCTATTATCGGACGATTGCCGATGTTAATAAAAAGGCCGATATTAATTATAAAGCTTTTCAACTAGTAATTAATGAGAATAATCCCGAATCAGGGCGGGGTGCATTGAGCGAAGAACAAAAAGATACTCTGGATCAGGCAAGAGCTAACATTGAAAAGATGTCGCAATCGCTAAATGAAGAACTCAAGAAGATGAAGGATGATCCTCGTGAGTATGCAAGAGGCGGTGCTTCTGGTGTCCAACAAAAAATGTCAAATGCGTTTAATAGTGGCGATAGGAATAATGATGAAATAGATATGTATGGCACACATACTCATGCTTTATCAAATAATGATTTTAATCGGCTTAATACAGGTATTATGGGAGCTACTACTGCTATAGCTGGCAGTATTGTACTAGGGACTGCTAGTTTGGGAACGCCGGTTGCCATCATGGTGGGCGGTATAGGAGCGCTTTTTAGCGGGCTTATTACAAGTTGGAGCCATTATTTGAATTCAAAAACAGATCCATTAATTGGACTACAAGCTTTCGGTTACATGATGATGTTTGCCGGTTTTGCTTTATGGATGCTGGTAATGATAACTGTTACGGGAGGAACTGCGGTAGCAGGGACTTGTTCTGCGGTTCAGGGAGCAGCTTTTGGCCTAGCAGAGGGGCTTAAATACTTCAATTCACTTGCAGGCACTTTAATTGCTATGATGTTTGTTGGAGGCGTTATTTACTCCATCTATATTCCTTTAATTCCATTTTTAATTTTTACATTTGCGGTTATTGGCTGGCTAATTACAGTTTTAGAAGCCATGGTGGCAGCGCCGCTAGTGGCTTTAGGATTAACACATCCTGAAGGGCACGATTTGTTAAGCAAAGCTGAACAAGCGCTGATTTTGATGCTGAGCGTGTTTTTGCGGCCAGTATTATTATTGGTAGGTTTAATCACTGCCATGATCTTGGCCCAGATTTCCATGCGGATATTGAATGCGGGTTTCAGTACCGTAGTTGCCTCCACGAAGATAACCCAATTGTCCGTAGGGGGTGGGGCGAATTTGTTTGGTGTAGTGGGTTTAATGATTATTTATACATTAATAGTGGTCTATTTGATTAATAATGCATTTAATGTAATTCCACTGCTTGCTGAAAAAATCATGCGTTGGATTGGTGGTCATCCTGAAAATGTCGGTTACGAATCTGCGCTGCATCAAATACAAGGTGGTATTGAATCAGGCGCTAAGCGAGGATCTGACATGGGTGTTCAAGGTATTGCTGAGCCTGGAGTAGCACGCTTTGGAGAATTTGCGGGCAGTCAGTATAAGAAAGGGCAGGAAACGAAAATGCAGGGTGGAACCTCTAACGGATCAGCGTCAGCTGGAGGAGCTGGAGCCGGAGCAGCAGGGGGGGCGGGGTCGAAGTAGTAGTTTCAGAGTGTGTGAGCTAGTTGCTTAAATAAATACAATCTCATCTTATTGATAAAGTTAAGATTGATTATGGTTTTAAAAAATTTTTGAAAAATAGCTATTTTTTTAGCGATGAAATTTTTGGTGTAGCTGTTTTTTTCCAAATGAGCTGCAGTAAACTGCATGTGCCATAGCAGTAACAAAAAAACATCGGAAAAACTGAGAGAAAAACAATGCTGGATAATAAAGGGATTCCAGCAAAATAATAAAAAGCCACTATTAAACTCGCATAATTTGTGATGCCTTTTAAAAAATTGTCTGGCATCGTTTGGCGAAATGGATTATCGGTTGGCAGTCTCCCCCTTGAAAAATACCATAGCCAGCGATTGCGCACCAAACTCAGCAGCATCAATACATCTAATATAATTAATAAAACTCGCTCAAAAATTTTATTATTAATTACGCTTAAACTATAAGCGATAATGCAAGCACAGATGGCAATCGCAATTAATAATATTATTTGTTTTTTCAAACCAAAAGCCCGCAGCTGATAACTGAAAATCCCCGCTACTAATACAGTAAAAGCGAAAACGCTGCTAAATTGAAAAATTTGTGTAAATAAAAAATTAGTTTCAGGACTGATTTTAACTAACGGTTGCCCCATCGCTGGAAAAAAATCGGCGAGAAACGCTGTGGCATAATAAAACACCAGCATGAGAAAGATCATGCAGATGAAAATAATAAAATATTGTAGATTGGCTGGTAAAGTCGTTTTAGCTAACCATGTCATCGCCTGAGAGGTTTTTTTTGAATTGACAATTGGCAGAACAAAAAGCGTGCCAGATATAAGGATAGAAAGGGTGAACGGGGGGGTAATAGTCACTTGGCTGATTTGGCTGGAAACCTGCAATATGCAAATAATGCTGAACATTATCAATAAACTAAAACTTACTAATAGCGCAAGTCTAGAGCAAAAATTGATATAAATACCTAAGTCTTCTTCGGTTTTTAGTTTAAATAAATCCATTACAGTCGAACTATAGAAATTCGGTTTTTTTGAATAATAAATAAAAAAACTTAATGATAAGCTGATAATAATAATTAAACCCCAAGGGAAAATAGTTAAATCAGGAGAAAATACTACCTGAGGTTTATTTAATAAAATTTTTGGCAACTCAATTAAATTATAAGTGATGATGCTGCCGTAAAATAATAAAATTAAAAATTTTTTTAAATATTCTTTAAAATTTAAAGAAGCGGAGCTGTGGTATTGTTTAAGTGGCAAAAAAAACAAGGAGATTGCGACGACACAAAATAAGCTAAAAATAATTTTAGTCTCAACAAGCTTTACTGGAAACAACGTAAGCCAAAAAAAAGCAATTAGCATAACTGGCAGAAACAACCTAAAAATAATTCCAGGTTTTTTTTTCGCGACTTTCATTAAATTGTCCTACTCCTTAGTCTGGTGTTAAATAACAGTAGTATCCGCCTTTGGGTAAATAATCAAATAAGTCTTCCTATGTTCGTGAGAGCATAGAATCTTTGAAATTTGCTGATTTTGAGGAGTACGTAACCTCAAAATTTATCTATTTTAAAAAAATGTATTAGTCTTGGAAGGGGGGCTAACTCTGCCGCCGGATCCCTTGGGACAAAATTTCATAATTGCGTTTTGAAATGATGCCTTCTTTATATTTCTCTTCGACATCGAATAACATCGAGCGGCCATATTTTTGCAGCATTTCACGGGTTTTGGCGGTCACGTTATCGCTACTGACGGCGAGTAATTGGTCGCGTACGGCTTCATTGAAGACTAAATATTCGCGTAGGGCAACACGCTTGCCATCAACCGTTGGAACCAGTTTTTGCCAGATAATAAGTCTCAACGTTTCGATAATATCAATCGCGCGTCCTTCGCGTTCTTCAGCTGGAAAAGTCCCAACCAAACGACGTACGGTTTCAGCCACGCCATTAGCATGTAAGGTAGTATAGACTGGATGTCCGGTCAGAGCGGCTTCAATAACGGCGGCAATTGTTTCGGTATCGCGCGCTTCACCTACCAAAATCAAACGTGGTTTGCGCCGTAACGCATTTCTCACCCCAGCAGCAAATGATGGCAGATGACGTGGAATTTCGGACTGACTAACAACCGCGGCAGGCTTTTCCAATGCATCATAAACGAATTCAATCGGCGCTTCATAAGTCAAAATTTTACGATGACTTTCTGCTTCTTCGGCCAATTCTTTAATGATCGCTGCCAACAAAGTACTTTTACCAGAACCTGTGGCCCCAGTGACGTAAACGACGCCATCTTCCGGTGCAATCGCTTCCACTATCGCTTCTGGCAAATTCATTGAACTTAAAGCCGGTGGGTAAGTAGGGATGCTACGTAAAGTAATCTGAATGCCGGCATGCCCTTCCACCTGAATGCCGGTTGCATTCACACGATAACGAAAACGCGAGCCACGTTCCGGCCTTAATTCATAATGCGTATCGACATCTTGTCCACTTAAAATTTGCGTAGTGCCATTAGCGCCATAAATGGCATTAATCACATCACTGACTTCGTTATTGGAAAGTTTGCGCTTAGTGATTTTACACAGCCTGCCATAAATTTCGGCAAGGACTGGTTCATTGGTTTGTAAAGTAATATCCGAGGCGTTTAATTCCGTGCAATGCACCAGCAGGCGCTCCAGCTCTTTGGGCGTTAAACGCAGTGGCTCATTTGGTAAGAGAAGGTTGGTATCGGTTGGCTTCATAGCTTTGTGTATTTAAATCACGTGTAATAACAGGCTTCCATTTTTGCGCATTCGGGACCAATTCGGAAGTGGCAGCGATGCGCAATACTTGATCATTAATCCGGATTTTATTCGCATCCCCTGTAACACCTAAATTTGCTTTAGCTACAAACGGCGGCGTTACCATATTTTGCGCTAGCAAAATACGATATAAGACCATTCCCTGATAATCGCGCTTCAGCCGGTTTAAATTAACGGAAAAAATTTCATTGGCCTGTTTCACGCCGGCATCCCAGCCCTTGGTCAGTGCATCGTTCCAAATATCACGTTCAGCATCGCCCTTGGGCCAAAGCGAACTATTCGGCTTGTCAGGTGCGTCATAGTTCATTAATAAATATTCGCGCCAATTAGGTGGCGCGGTGACAAAGCGGGGCGGACTGACAATCGCATAGACTTTATCTGCCAGGCGCAGGCTATTGGGGTCCGGCTCATTAATCGGATCATCGCCCTGGGTTAGCACCGGCGGCAATACATTGTCATCCAGCATTAAAGCGCGGAAATTAAAAATGCGGTCTAAGTTGCTGGCGTCCTGGTTCAAAGTTAAATTGAGCTGCTTGGAACGGGCTGCTAGACCGGCTTGCGCGCCCAGGCTTAAAGCAGCCTGCTTGACCGCAGTAGCTCGCATGGCATTTACTTTTTGCTCCGGCGCATTTTGACTATCAGCAAAAGCCGGAATCGTGCTCGGCCCTTTTTTTTGGTCTTCTTCATCATAGGCCGCACAGGCGGCCAATAAAGCGCTGATGATTAATAGGTAGAGCAGTTGAGTCAGGCGCTTATACATTACGGTATCTAAGCTCGATAATACGGCGTGAAGAATAAACCAGCACATTGGCTTGTTTGGCTGCTTGGTAGCTGGCGTCGCGTAATACGGTGGCCAGCGGTTCATCGCTGGCGTTGACGGCAACAATCACCGGAATGGGTGGGCGTTTACCAATGACTTGTAAACGATAGCCGCTAGCTTTAGCAATTTGCTGCAATAAGGATTCCAAAGGGCCGGTCCAATCGACAGAAACATGTTGCGCCATATCGATGCTGGCGGGATTCACCGGAGCAGGTAATTTCACATCGGTATGTGTGGCTTTTTCAATCGCAGCCAATTGTGCCAATGAATCACTCACTGAAGTGGCCGCTTCAGCAATTTTAATTTGAGCATTTTGGCTGTCATTGGTTTTACTGACCGTGACCGGCTGTGTGTTCCACGAATGCGAGCTGCATGCAGTTAATAAAAGCATGGAACAAACGAAAAAAAATCGCTTCATAATTTCCTTATTGGCTGACCTTGTTGGTTTGTTGATATTACCGAATGAGGGGCGGAGTTTCCATAATTTACCACCATCTCTATTAAATCCAAATTTATTAGCTTGACCTGTATATACGATAGTATATACTTTTAATATGAAATTCGAATGGGATAATGAGAAAAATAAGTTGAATATCCAGCGTCACGAAATTGATTTTCAAGATGCGCACTTCATATTTCAATTCCCACTGTTAGTAAAAGTCGATACTCGAAAAAATTATGGTGAAGAACGCTTGGTAGGTTTGGGCGTGTTGGCTGAGGTTGTGGTAGTCATTGTTTTCACAAGGCGCGGTGACGCTATCCGCGTGATATCAATCAGGAGGGCAAATAAAAATGAACGCAAAGTTTACCAGCAAACGTTCCAAAAGCAGAACTAATTTGGCCAAATTACGTCGAAAGAGTGATAAAAGTATAAACTATGAGGACAGTCCTGCCACAACGAAAGAGTTTTGGAAAGATGCTGAGGTATTTATGCCCCAGCAAAAAGTGCCTATTTCATTACGGCTGGATGAGGACATTATTGAATTTTTCAAGGAAGAAGGTAGTGGCTATCAGTCCAGAATCAATGCTGTTTTAAAAGCATATATGAACTCACATCCTCATCATAGATAATGCCTTGAAAACCAATGCAATTAATTTGAAATAAAATAAATTATGTCAGCCATCATTAAACGACCACCACCCGAAGCCCACTGGCGTGATTCAGCGCGGCAGCCGAAATTTTTTATAATTGATGCGGCGGCGGCGTTTCCGATCTTTTTTACTTTGCTACATATTCGTTGGTGGACGGTGACGTTAGCGCTTATTTTTACGATCTTTTTTGCTATCCTTTACCGCTATGGGTTTACGATTCATGTGTTTGCGCGTTGGTTGCGTGGTGTTGTCGGTGGTAAAAGAAAAGCAGCGGTGCCCTGGTGGATGTAATAAGATGTAACAATAGGGCCTGTTTACAATTGCTCTTTCTACTGCAAAAAGCAAGGGTTGGCCAAAATCGCATCAAATTTTCGTTACATAGAATGACTATGCCGCCTCAAATTTGATACGATTTTGACTCAACCCTTGCTTTTTTCGTCACGAAACAGCAATTGTAAACAGGCCCTAGTAAACAAGAACCAATTTAAAATTTGAAAAATTTTATGGCTGATGCAAAAGAAGAATTAATTCGAGCATTGACTTCAATAGCGAAAAGCTTGAATGCGCGCTTTATGTTGAATGGCAAACCATTGTCGCATGAAGAAGTTTTTGCCGATAAAGGTTTGTTACCGGGCTTAGTGAAACGGGCAGACCAACTGGCCTCACTCACGATTGGTTATGGCTTAGGCGCTTCTTATGAAGATGATAGCGAAGCGAAATTAGGCACCAAAGTTTCTTTTGATGACAGCACGCCGAATAGCTTGCGTTTGATGTATATCACCGATATTATCCACCAGCTTATGGAATCCGCCTCTTCGCGCGATAGCATTTCACTTGACGAATTAATGTACGATTAAAAAATAAAATGATCCCTACCACGCATATCCGCAATATTGCCATTATTGCTCACGTTGACCATGGCAAAACCACTTTAGTCGATAAATTACTGCAACAAACTCATACTTTATCTGACAAGCAAACTAACACCACGCGTGTGATGGACAGCAATCCATTGGAACGTGAGCGCGGCATTACGATTTTGGCAAAAAATACCGCGATTGAATGGCGCGATTACCGCATCAATATTGTTGATACGCCGGGACACGCGGATTTTGGTGGTGAAGTTGAACGTATTCTTTCGATGGTCGATTCCGTTTGTTTATTAGTCGATGCAGTCGATGGCCCGATGCCACAAACACGTTTTGTGACGCAAAAAGCATTTCAGCATGGTTTAAAACCCATCGTAGTCATTAATAAAATTGATCGTCCAGGTGCGCGTCCGGATTGGGTGATGAATCAGGTATTTGATTTATTTGATTCCCTTGGCGCGACTAACGAACAGCTCGATTTTCCGGTAATTTACACTTCGGCATTAGTCGGTTATGCCACTGATGATCCGGATAAACAAACCGATAATATGGAATATTTATTAGAGACGATTATTAATCGTGTACCACCGCCGGATGTGGATATTAATGCGCCGTTTCAAATGCAAATTACTAGCCTGGATTATTCCAGTTATGTTGGTGCAATCGGCATTGGCCGCGTCAAACGCGGCATTGTAAAAACCAATATGCCAGTCACTTTAATCAATCGCGAAGGTAAAACCCGCAACGCAAAAATTTTACAAGTGCTCGGCTATTTGGGTTTGGAAAGAAAAGAACAGCCACAAGCGCAAGCCGGCGACATTATTGCAATCACCGGAATTGAAGAATTATCCATCTCCGATACTTTATGTGATCCAACAGCAGTTGAAGCATTAACGCCGTTAACCGTTGATGAGCCAACCGTTACCATGACTTTCCAAGTGAATGATGCACCTTTTGCCGGACGTGAAGGCAAATATGTCACTTCGCGCCAAATTCGTGATCGCTTACAACGCGAATTAATTGCCAATGTCGCATTACGTGTGAATGAAAGCGATTCACCCGATAAATTTCAAGTTTCCGGCCGTGGTGAATTACATCTCGGCATTTTATTGGAAAATATGCGCCGCGAAAATTACGAATTAGCGGTTTCGCGTCCGCAAGTTATCACCAAAGAAATTAATGGTGAAATTCAAGAACCCTATGAAGAATTAGTCATTGATGTACCGGAAGAATATCAAGGTTCCGTGATGGAGCGTGTCGCTGAAAGGCAAGGTGATTTGCAAGATATGCAAGTCGATCATCAAAAACGTGTGCGTTTGAAATATAAAATTCCCACACGCGGTTTAATTGGTTTTCATTCGGAATTTCAAACGATTACTTCTGGCACTGGCATTATGCATCATGTGTTTGATCACTACGGCAAAGTCAAAGAAAAATCCGTGATTGCGCGTAAAAATGGCGTATTAATTGCCAATGCGCCCGGCAAAGCGACAGCATACGCTTTATGGAATTTAGAAGAACGCGGCAGAATGTTTATTCCACCACAAACCGAAGTTTATGAAGGCATGATCATCGGATTGCACTCACGTTCAAATGATTTAGTTGTCAATGTCACGCGCGAAAAGAAATTAACCAATATTCGTGCTGCTGGCAGTGATGAAAATATTTTGTTAACGCCGCCCATCATTATGTCGCTTGAACAGGCGATGGAATTTATTGAAGATGATGAGTTAGTGGAAATCACGCCAAAGTCGATTCGTCTGCGCAAGAAATTTTTGAAAGAAACAGAACGTAAACGTTCTGAACGTGAAGGTTGACATCTTTTATTTCATAGAAATCCAATGCCACTGTTGATAGCGATGTATTTTAAAAAAAATTCTGTGTGAGATTTTTTTTAAACCATCTAAACTTAAAATTGATTTTAAAGTTCGATAAATCACCCCTCATCCGCCCTATCGGGCACCTTCTCCCGCAAGGGGAGAAGGACAACTTCGACTACATCTGCCAATCAAATAAACTTTCATGCGATGAAATAAACCTTGTTATAAAAAGCTAATGAACTTTGATGAGAGCCTTCTCCCCTTGCGGGAGAAGGTGGCCCAACTGGCCGGATGAGGAGTGACTTTACAGTAGTTAAGCGCGATTCAAATGCAATTGATTTTGATAAACCGCTTTCCGCCAGCGATAATAACCCATCACACAAATCAGTAAAAACAATCCATACAACGCCGCTGTCGGATAAAGATTTTTAAAGAGATACATTTTGATCGAAACCAAATCCACCACAATCCAAAGCAACCAATTTTCCAGCCATTTTTTGCTTAACATCCATTGAGCAACTAAACTTAATGCCGTCGTAAAAGCATCTAAATAAACTGTATTTGAATCGGTGTAACGGCTGAGGATAAAAGCGATAGCAATAAATAAAATTCCTGAACTAACCGCTACAATCGCATAAATTTTTTTATCCGCACGCCGGACGTTTAATTTTTTATGCGCATCACCGCCATACAACCATTGATAAAGCCCATAAAACTGAAAAACAAAAAAAACCACTTGCAAGCACATATCTGCATACAGTTTTGCTTCAAAAAAAATCAGCATATACAAACTCACCATCAGCGCGCCAAAAAAATAATTCCAAATGTTGGCGCGTGCTGCTAGATAAACGTTCAATAAACCTGCGGTTATCGCGATGATTTCTAAAAGCTGTGATAATTTCAATGTCAAAAGATCCTAAACTAATAAATACCCTGCGGCAAGCCGCAGGGTATTTATCTATTTATACTTCGCTGACACGAAGTCAATTCGAGTCAGCGATCAAAGGGGAGAATTGCATTCGCACTGAAGGAAACCCCATCGCGCTTTTTTCCCCATCGCAAGCCACTGGGGAATTACAAGTTCAAACTTTTTTTGTACTCTTTGTCATCAGTAATGATGCTTTTTAAAAGTTTCAACGAAATTTCCGGCTGATCGCGATAAACCGGATCACCGGTATTGGCGATAATAATATATTTCGCATAATCTCCTAACAATTTTGCGCTTTCTTCTGCGCCTTCAAAAGGATGTTGTGGATCATATTCGCCAGCAATCAGATAAATTTCCGGTATATGCTGTTTTTGTGTGCTGAGTTGATCAAATAAAGTTCGCAGTTCGGTTAAAGCAGGGCGATAATCAAACTGATAATATTCCATCCGGTTAAAATACTGCCAAAGTGAGAAATCAGGCGTTTTGCAAGTGGCAAGTTCAGCGGATGTATAAGGGTTTTTTGAAAATAAAGGAATGCAGTGTTCCATAATGACACACCGGCAATAATTGGGCGGGTAATGTTTCTAGCAGCACAATAAGCAACAATATCATCTGCCCATTGTTGCAAGCGCCACGTATCCTGATAAATTAGTTCTTTAGCCCCGCTTTCCCCATTCCCACGTAAGTCGAGAAAATGGATATCTGCAACATCTTCCAATTGCGACCAAAATGGTACGTACATGTTGTGATCAACAATGCCTGGGCCGCCATGAATAAAAATTAAAGTAGGTTTGGCAACGCCAGCAATCGTGGATGGAGTAGAAAAAACTTTGTAAAAAATAGCGATATCATTTAAATTTACTTTCCCTGAAGGGACCTGGGTTTTGCCTTGCTGTGATAGTGGCATAAATATCTCTATTGATACATTCGAGTAATAGCGTTTTATTTTTTTCCTACTATCAATATCCGTTTATAAGCATATAAATACGGCCCTGTCCCTAAGGCTCGCACTAAGCGAGTCTGATATTCATCAAGAAATTTTTGATAGTCTTGATCAGATAATTGACTTCTAAAAGAAGTTAGCAAAGTCCCCTTAGTCCATTCAATCACATCACTGCTATTTTTCATTGGTATTAAATAAATTTTCATGATGCAACTAATATCAGAAAAACCTTCTTTAAATAAAATTTCCGCGTAGCGCTCAAGCGTTAGCACCGAAGGTTTTTCGCCCATGGCTTCAATTTTTCCGCCAAATAAATCTTGGTTGATTTGATAAGCAATTTGATGAGAAGCATGGTCAAAATTATAGGGCATTTGAATAGCTATTTGGCCGCCAGGAGAAACCCAGGAAAGAATATGAGGAATTAATGTTTCATGATCAGGCAGCCATTGCAATGCGGCATTGGAGAATATTAAATCAAAAGTTTTTTTCGGTTGAAATGTTGCAATATTTTCTTTTGCAAATTGCAAAGTTGGAGCAGCCAATTTTTTTGCTTGTTCCAACATCGCAGAAGAACTATCAATACCTAAAACATTTTGCAAATTTAATTTTTCTTGCAAAGCCTGTGTCAATTCACCGCTGCCACAGCCTAAATCAATCGCGGTTTTCATTTGGGGATCTATAGCATTTCTATATCATTCATAATATTTCTTATATTTTTCTATCTTACTAA
>CAYTUN010000038.1:0-22513 GCA_964441315.1 uncultured Gammaproteobacteria bacterium
TCGAGCGAAATTATAAATAGGAAATACCCCGCCGCTTGCGGCGGGGTATTTTATTTAAATAAAAATATTAGTGTCGATAATAACGCCACCATGATTGTTGATATCAATAAACCATACCTGTTATAGCGAGACTGTGGGTAATATAATAAAAATAGTAATGCTATCGAGCTGATAAAATATAAAACAACCGAATAATTTTGTGTTTGAAAAAAATAAATTGCCATAAATATGAAATTGATAATAAATGACAATAAAATAACGGGTATTAAATCACTCAACATAAATTGACACATCGGTATTGGCAGCGCTGACAGTTTAGGCAAATAGCTGCCGCGTTCAATACAAAAGATTTTGACAAGATTGCTGGCAATCAACACATTCAAATAAAACAAAATCGCCATAATTTTTTGGCTATAACTACTCGTTTTCCCATATTGAAGAAAGATGATAAATACGCTGCTACTTGCTAATAAAAAAGTGGCAATCAGGCTGTTTCTACCAGTTTGGTTGACAAGAAGATTTTTAGTTTGCAAGTGGGCGAGTTGAAAAATTAACGGTTTTTTAACTAGGCGAAGGTAATTTGCTTTTGTATTTGTAGGCCTCTTTTTGAAAGCAACTTGAAACTGCAATAAAAATGCACATAAAAATAAACTAATTATTAATAGCGTTATCAGCATTGTGTGGTCTGTGGTTTTTGAGAAAAACAATGCATAAACTAGGCACAAGCTTAAAGAAAAAACTACCATCAAATAATTTCGCCTCAACCAGCAGAGTTGTGTAAGCAGCAGTAAGCTGCTAATACTACTCATCTGAATAAGCAGGATTAAGGTTAATGGTGATTTTTCATGATCTTGATCAATAAAAGTAAACGCGCTAACCATCAGGCAGAGCCAAAATGGCGAGTTCATTAAAACAAGCAACGATGTATCTGAGGTTAATCGCTGAAAGCGATTAATGGGTAAGCTTAATAAATATTTATCCCAAGACCGATTTTTTAGTGCATCCTGTTGAATGCTTAGCCAGACAATTGCCGCTAGTTGTAGTAACAATAAATTAATAACCGTAGATGAAAAATTGAGATTTTTACCCAGTAAATTAATAAACGGTAAAATCAGTATCGACTTAAATACAATCACACTAGGTAGAGCTAGCGCGAATAAAAATACCAACAATAAACGATAACGCTGTAAAAGCTCGCGCGTACAATGACGATACCAATTGAGACTAAGTTTTAACAACAACAGGCTAGGAAAATTTTGTAATTTAATAACGTTAAATTTCGATAGCATAGCACCCTCATCAAAACCAATAGCGATAAAGCAAACGTTGGCTAGATGGAGGGAAGCCAGTCCGCGCATGCAACACCTGACAATTATCTAATATCAACAATTGCCCTCTTTTTAATTTAAAGCGTATTTGATTTTCCAGCTGATGAACGTATTGCGTGACGTAATCGTACATCTGGATCACTATGGGCTTCGCCCATAAAAGTTTTAGTATGGGCGAATAGCTGATGCCGATTTTATTGTCGCTGTTTTTTAATAAAAGTGGTTTGGCTTCAATCGATTGGTAATTTTCAACTTTTAATGCATCAGGATGAAATAATTCCTTAACAGCAGGGCCAAAAATTTCTTGCAATTTTTTATAAAGTGGCTGAAATGCTACGAGAATACTGATTCCACCGATTGTAGCCGGTTGGCTACAATAAAGTGCTACGATATTCGGATGATTATTGGTATGGCCTTCATCAGTATGCATGGGTTGTGTCAGATGGGAATTAATATAAAGTTTTCCGCTGTTTTCTGCTTTGATTTCCGCATAAGGCAGTTGTGAGCGGTTTCTGTTGGTAATTAATTCGCCGAACTGCGCAGATAACCATGCCTGGATTTTTTCTAAGTCAGTCCACAAATGATTTTCAAATTCGATCAAGCAATGGCCGTGAACGGCCATCTGGTGTTTTATTGAAGCGTTGGAGGCTTTGTCTTGAAAGTTGGAGATTATCAGTTTATCAAAATTATTGAATTGCTCTTCAATTTGGTTATAGGTTGGCTGGTTGACATGGTCTTGGATTTTTTGAAAATATTCGAAATGGAGTGTTTGCATTTAATTGGTCACTTTTTCTAATTTGAGTTTATGGAATTGACCTTCAATTTGAGTTAATAAAGTATTCGCTTTAATTAAAATTGCTTGGGCTGGTTCATAAAATAAATCGAAATTATTTTCCAGGCAAAATTTAAATTGCTTACAAATTCTTAAAATACGTTCAGTGTTACCGTGGTAATTACCTTGGTATTGCAGTTCACCCATCTCAGCGCGAAAACAAAGCACTTCAACGCCGACGATATAGCTATGAAAAGCGAGATAAATAGGAAACTTTGTGCCACCGCGGATAAATTGGATGGTTTCAGTGTCGATTAGAATGTTTTTACTAGCTGCTGGCATATGAGGGTTTACGCGTTCATCCAAAAATAAAAGCATGTGTGTTAATTGATGGATAATTAATTCAATAAAATCTTCATGCTGGTAGTGATCTTTGAAATCTAAAATGGCAAGACCTAATAAATCTTCGGTAGTGCCATTGGTGTGTGCTGCTAATTGATTGATGACGACGATTTTGATAATAAATTGCGAAAGTTGATAAAGGTTTATATTTTGCGTACGCAAAATATCTAGTGCTTCTTGGAAAAAGTTTCCGTTTAGGCGGTTTTGTAGTAGTTCGCTGTTTTTTTGGAAGAGTTCTTGTTTGCTATGCCAATAGTTTTTTGCGTAGGGTTTTAGCTGGGGGAAATCTATGAATAATATATCTGGCTTATCGATAGATTGTGTGAAAACCGAAAGGCAATTTAATAGTTGATGGTATGCCTGGCGGCATTGAGAATCGGTTAATGAAAATTGTGCTGTGGGGATGCCACAGATTTTGCTTAATAGTTCAATTATGTAATTAAAGCCGTTAATGTAATACATTTCTAATTCCTGAAATTTCTTAGTTGCTGCTATTTCGTTTATTGCGACTCATCCATGCTGCCCCACCCAATTTTTAACGCAAGTTAAAAATGCTTCATTATCTTTTTCCGTCCCCACACCCACCCGCAGGCAGTTATCTAATTTTGGATAAATGCCATCAATTAAATTGATACTGATATTGTGATTAATTAGATATTCGTAAAGATTAGCTGCGCGGCCTTGGTGCAAGCGAAATAAAATAAAGTTTGCTTCACTGGGGAATGGCTCAATGCCTTCAATTTTTTTTAACTCTTGAAAAAGCATTTTTTTTAAATGACTGGTCCGTTTAATATTGGCGTAAATTTGCGGCATATGGCTGAAAAGCCGGCAAGCAAATTGCTGGGTTAGGCTATTCACGGTAAACGGATGCAGGATTTTTTTTAAATACTCGACTAAATCAGTATGTGCTGCCAAAAAACCCAGACGCAGTCCGGCAAATCCCAGTTTGGAAAAACTGCGTAATACCACTAAATTTTTATATTCAGGAATTTTATCCAACCAAGTAGCGCTAGAATAGGGATAATAAGCCTCATCGATAACAACAATTGCCTGGCTTGCGGTGATAATTTTTTCGATAGTATCCGCATTAAATAATTTTCCGGTCGGATTATTAGGATAATCAATAAAAATAATTTTCGGTTTTAATTCAGCAATTTTATTAAGCCAAAGATCCAAAGGCAAATCAAAATTATCATCCAAAAGAATAGCCTCAGGCTTCAAATGCGCTTGAACGCTAAAACGTTTAAATAGAAAAAAGCCAGGCGCAGGAAATAATGCATAGGCGCCTGGAAAAGAAAATGCCCAGCAAAGCAGCTGAATTAGTTCCATCAAACCATTGGCAAATAATAGATCAACACCGGCTTCAATTTGATAAAACTTTTTAGTTTTTTCGGTTAATAGCGTCGCTTCCGGATCGGGATAGCGATTAATTTCAATGGCGTTTAAGCTGCTTAAAATTTTTTGTAAGGTAAACTTCGATAAAATATAGGGTGATTCCATCAGGCTCAGGCGCACGGTCTTTTCATCTTTAAGTGGATGGTAAAACGGATAAAGCTGATCCAGCTCTTTTCTAAAGAATGGATTTAATTCGCTCTTATTTCTGTACATAAGTTTTAATTTCTACTATCAATCAAAGTCAAATTAGCATCGGAAAAAACTTCATGGATTTTTCCTTGTTTTATCTCCAGCAAACGGTCGAATTTAGCTTGCATTTGCTGGCGATGCGTAATCACTAATAAGGTTTTGTCTTTTAAATAATTAAACAATTTTGCGTAAATTTTTTCTTCAGTAGCAAAATCCAAAGCAGAAGTTGCTTCGTCCAAAATAATGATTTTTGCATCACTTAGAATTGCGCGTGCCAGCGCAATGCGTTGTTGTTGTCCACCGGAAAGTTTTGTATTGCGTTCGCCTAAGATCGTGTCATAACCATTTTCTAATTGCATAATAAAATCATGACAGCAGGCGACTTTAGCAGCAGCGACTATTTCGTCGAAACTTGCAGTCGGTTTGCTATAACTAATGTTGTTTTTTACACTGCGTTGAAAAATAAGCGCTTCTTGGATGGCGCAACTGATTAGCTGCTTTCTAGTGGGAATCTCAAGACATTCGCTGCTATTACCTTGAATTAAAATTTTTCCTTCTAGTGGGTTCAACCAACCGAATAGAAGATAAATTAAGCTGGTTTTTCCCGAGCCTGATTCGCCTTTGATAAGGATTTTCTCTCCGGACCGAATCAAAAATGAAACTTGATTAAATAATCTAGCAAAGTTATTGAAGCTAAAACTCACATTCTTAAATTCAATTTGAGCAAAATCAGGGTTTAATAAAACTTCAGTTTTATCAGATGAAATCTGCTGATAACGCCGGTCGATAATGCTTAGCGCAGATTTTAATATCGAATATTCCCGCATGAATTGATTGATCTGCAGCGAAAGCTGCCAAACGATATTCATCGTGCTAAAGCTAATTATTGCTACAAGCGCAACATCGCCTAAGCTCGCTTGCTGTTGCTTGAAAAAATAAAGAATTAAAATAATTTCTCCTGAGATTAATCCGGTAGCTAAAATTCCTAGCACTAATTTCATCCATTCAAAGCGTGTTTGTAAGGCTCTAGCCGCCTGGACTTCTTTTGTTTGTGCCACACAAAAATTTTGATATTCATCTTGATGCCGGTTGAAAATTCTCACATTGGCAAAGTTGCTGAAGATATCATTTAGCAATACTTTCAAAGCGGAGTAACTTTCGGCATATTTTTTCGCAGGCTTCTCACTGTTTTTTATAAAATAAATACTTAAACCAATATGCAGGCAAAACCAGAAAAGTAATATCCAGGCTAAAATAGCTTGCACGAAAATCAACAGGGTAAATGAAACTAAAAAGGATAAAAATACTGATAAAATATGAAATAATAAAATTTGCAAAATTTTTTCGCTGCTACCAGCAATCTCATTAATTTTTGCGCTGATAATGCCGGCCGGTTGATTAATAAAGTAGCTGTATTGGTAATGACTGATACACAAGTAGATTTTTTTTCGGATATTAGCACAAAGTGTCGGCATGGCTTTGGCCGCTAAAACGCCCTGTAAACGCATCGCAGCTAATATCAAAATTAGTTCTGATATTAAAATAATAGAGAGTGTGAAATTGTTTAACTTCAATACGCCCGTATTTTCTCCAGTATTAAAGTATGTGTTCACAACTAATTTGATAAATAGCGGAAAAAAGTTTTGATTAAATGCCCAAAGCAATGCGGTCAATGCTAACACAGTGAAAATCAATTTTTGCTCTTGGCAGCAAAAGCCGAGAAACCGGAATGGCGTTTCTGGGATGGTTGAATAGGATTGATGATTATAGAATTTTTTCATCTGAAGATGGCCTTTAATAAATATCGCGCGCTAGTCGACCACGCCAATTTTTATAATCAGTATTACTATTGCGCTCAATTCTCGGTGGGAAATGGTTTCGTTTATATGCAAAATAGTTTTGTCTTAAATCGCCCAGGCTTGTGGAATTATAAGTGAGAAAATAGCAGCGCCTGGCGCTATCGCTTAAATTTTTCTCGGATTGATGAATTAGATACGAGCTGAAAATTAAAATATCGCCAGCTTGCATCGGAATAGCTTGCCATGTTTTATCGCTTAGTTGATTGGTGGGAATTTTGCCATTTTCATGCGGTAATATGCTGCGTTGAAAAAAATTACTAACGACTTGCAGGCAGCCATTTTCACGATTCGTTTCTTGCAAAGGCAGCATTATGATCAACATTTCAGCTGTAGTAAAAGCAGTAAAAGCCGGCGCATCCTGATGAGGGGCAAAGCCATTTGCCCCTGCCATTTTGAAGTTAATTTTTTCTTTGAATAGCGAATAATTCTCTCCAGTCATGATTTCAAGTGTTTTTGCCAAGCGATTTTGAATGATGAGTTTTTTAAATAGAGGAAAATGATCCGCAAAATTTTCGACACGATTTAATAATTCTTTTCCGCTGATTTCATGTTTCTCAAAATATTTCATGGGGCCATTGATTTGCTCGGGCAATTTTTCAAGCTGATCAGCTGTATCAATGCAAATTTTTAGTTCTTCAGCTGATAAATAATGTTTTAACAAGGCATAGCCGTTTTGTTTTAATGCTTTGCTGGCAGTTATGAGTTGCTGGTTTTGCATAGGTCGCTCTGATTTTTTTGGATGGAATTAACAATTTTCGTGATTTCCGCATCATTTTTGCTGTATCTGGCATAAATCGATTGCGGATCGGGTTGGAGTGATAACGGTTTTATCCAGGCATCAGGCCGCTTGATTGCTATGATCGGAATATTTTTAATTTTGGCGATTTTATAGAGCCAGATATCTGACATATTCAGTGTGGGAAAATCGTCCCAATTTAATTGATAGAGCGAGGCATGAAAGCCTAAAGTTCCCGTTCCGGGAACCTCTACATGTTGATCGTTGTGTAGTGCTTTTGCGAAATGTATGCCGACTTTGTCTTGATAATAAGATTGCAGAGGTTTTTTCGGCAGAAGATTAGCATGAACGCAAATGAAAGCTTTGCGTTGATATTGCTCGATTTTTTCTATCAGTTTGGCAATGTAGTTTTCTGGATAGAGCAAATCATCATCTAAACTGAAAAAATAGCCGCTGCTAAATTGCAGACCAAAAAATTTTCCTCTATCGCCTAAGTCACCGAAATCCTGGCTGCGATAAATTTTTATTTTTTTATTACTTAAAAAAATTGGAATGTAGGCATAATTGTTCAGGTAAACGTAGACTTCGTCCACCTGGGTGATAACGGAGCTTATAGCCAGTTTTAGCGATTTTTCGCGTTGTGGCATGCTGGCGATAGAGGCGATTTTTTGCTCAGTTGTCATAATTATGTTGTGGTTTCAGTTCGATTAATGAATTTTGTTGTTGATAAGATTCTTCTTCATCCGGTAGATAATCTAATTTCCAGGTCCAGGCGGAATGTTTGATGTAGAGATCGCGGATTTTTAGAAATGCTCTGATGTTCATGCGATGCTGGCGCATCGCTTGGGGCTGGGTGAGTTTCGTGTTTTTTAATAAGTTTTTTGTGGGCGTCCAGATTACGGTTTGGGTGAAAATAGTTTTTACTATGTAATTTACTAATATATGGTCAGTGTGCCCGTATTCACCGATGCTGTTGTGGGTATAAATTTCATCAGGCTCGAGCTTTTCTTTGATTACATGAAGTTGTGATTTTAAATTCGCTATTGTTGTTTGAAGATGAGGTAACCGGCTGGGGTCTTTCCAATAGCCGGGTTCGGGTATTTTTAATAATTCGATTCGTTCTTTATAGGGGTGATTTTCGATGACGGCTTCACGTGCGGCTGCTATTTGGGTTTTATCATGACGAGCGAGAAAAACAATAAAAATTTTATCGAATAATTCCGGGTTGAACCAGAGTATTTCATCATCGGGATGTGCAACGATTAATGTGCGCATACTTGTTTGCTCGTTTAGTTTTTTGTTATGTGTACATAATTTAGTTACTGACTAACACACTTAATACCGCAAGTTTTTTTATCTCCGCTTGTTAAAAATCCCCCTCGCAATCTCAACCTCATCCAATAATTCCCGATAATGATTTAAATTCGCATCGCGCTCGATAATAATTCCTTTGGCTGGCGTGATTTTGAGTACGTCATCTAATAACTCCCACACTTCTTTCCAAACCGCATTCGCATGTGTATCGACTAACATATCGAATTTATAAGAGCCACCGGCAACATGCAGTTCAACCACGCGGTCGAGTGGAATTTGTTTTAGATATTCGCGTGGGTCATAACGGTGATTAATGGAATTGATATAAAGATTATTCACATCGAGCAACATGCCACAATCAGCTTTTTCTAAAATGGTGGAAATAAATTGTGTTTCCGTTAAATCACCACCAGGTATCGGATAATAATAAGTAATGTTTTCAAGCAGAAACGGCTGTTTAGATAGAGAAGCTATTATTTTTATTTTATCGACAACCGTTTCTACTACTGCCTCGGAAAATTGAATGGGCATTAAGTGGCCGACTTCGACGCCGGATTGTTGGGTGAGCGAGAGGTGGTCGCTAAACCATTCATATTTTTGTTCGTTTAATACGTGAGTGATTTTTCGCTGATAATCTGCGTCGATTGTTTCTGTTGACCCAATAGATAAATCCAGGCCGTGTAACACTAAAGGCACTTGGGTAATAATTTTTTGTAATAAAGGATCATCATCTTTTATGAAAAATTTTTCGGTATACACTTCGAGAAAATCAATTTTATCGATTTCTTTCCAGATATCAGCTGCGATATCGCTGCGATAATTAATGCCGACACCGCGGCTAGTGAGATGATCAAATGGCATGAGGGTTTTCCTTGATATTTACCGGAATTAAAATGGCAATGCCTGAATTAATGAGTGATCGAATAAAAGTGATGATCTCGTTTTCTTCTACATTTTCTTTCAACTTTTTATGCAGAAATTCAGCGAGGTTTGTTCCCTGTTTCAACTCATCGATGGCAGTTCTAAAAATTTGATTTAAATAAATCACCGTAATCAAACCTTTATGCCAATTTTTATATAAAAATAGAGTTTCGGTTTTTGCAACATAGGCAGCTTCGAGGGCTTGCAAGTCAGCGTTACTTTGAAGCATTTTTAATAAAATGCTGATGTTACAAGGAAAAATTTCGATTTGCGCACAAGGATGGAAAAAAATTTTTACTTGCTGCCAACTTTCGCGCGAAGTTTCATTAAAAACTTGTTGCAAATGAGAATAGGCGTACTCATGTTCGCCGTAGGCTAATAAAGTTTGATTTCGTTTTATTTCATAATGGAGTAGCTGCTGTTCAGCTTTACCTGAGCTTTGATTATTTAATAAATAATTACAAAATTCGATAGATTCATTGATCGGATTTTTCTCCGCCTGATGATCGATTGTATGGCTTTTTAAGTAAGCTTCCCAATAAGTTAATAATTTCTCTTGATTATAAATTTTTGCCAAAAGGGGCAAGGCAGCTATAACGCCATCGTAGCGTTTCTTTTTTAACAACAAACTGGCGTTGATAAACTTATCGCCATAATTTTTGATGAAATCAAAAATCATATGTTTGGCTTCGTGCGCTGCCCCTATATTTTCGATGAATTTTTCGGGATTTTTGACCATCATTTCAGCTTGATAAGGATGAGTGACAGCTTTTGCCAGTAGTGATTGGATATTTGTAATTGAGGGAATGGTATTCATTATTTTTCTGTTTAATTTAAATGGATTAAAATAAAGGGCCATGGTCCTCCATGGCCCTTCGATTTTTTATGGACAGCCGGTCGAGTTGCAAAGCACTTCAACACTTGCCGAGGTTTCTTCAACAACAATCATTTCAAATTGCATATTACTCTCCTAATTTTTTATTAAATTGATGAAATGATTAATTTCATCGCCTGACTTCTAAATTAAAAAAATTTAAAAGTTTGTAACGATAATTATTTTTATTCACGTTACAAGCTGATGGTAGAGCTTAATAAATATCTGTCAATACGTGGGCAAAAAATATTTTTTGGTGGGAAATTTTTTAGATCAAATAAAATTAAAATGGCAATACGGTATTTTTTTACAAAAAATGATTTTTTATTTTTGGGTTTTTATTGGATAAATTAAAATTTATTAGCCAATGTTCTTAAATAAAAATTTTTATCAAAAGGACGTGATTTAATAGCGTTGCTCAACATTTTAAATCACCCCTCATCCGCCCCATTGGGGCACCTTCTCCCGCAAGGGGAGAAGGACAACTTTAGGAACATCTGGTTTAAAATTTTTTCATAAAAAATTATTTAATAGCTTTTGATTATATTTTTATTGGCAGATGTTCAAGGCGTTGCCCTTCTCCCCTTGTGGGAGAAGGTGCCCCAACGGGGCGGATGAGGGGTAATCTCAAATACTGCTTTTCTAAAAAAAACACGATTACTTTACTAATTTAAGATGTTAATATCCCTCCTCAAGCAACCGATTAAAAAAGGAATTTTATGAAGTTGAAAGCCTCTATCCCGCGATTATTGATTATTTCTTTTCTCTTTAGCTTTTCTTATTTTCCCGTTGCAAATGCTGATAACGTCAGCGATTTAGCGGCGGAATCGCAGAATCCGGTGGCGGACTTGATGTCTTTGCCGTTTCAAAATAATACGAATTTTGGTTATGGTCCGTTGGATAACACGCAAAATGTATTAAATATTCAGCCAGTCGTGCCGATTCATTTAAATAGTGAATGGAATTTAATTACACGAACGATTTTGCCGGTGATTTATCAGCCAAGCTTGGCGCCAAATATGAATAGCACCACTGGCTTGGGCGATTTAAATCCCACTTTGTTTTTTTCGCCGGCAAAGCCTGGCAAATTAATTTGGGGTGTTGGCCCGACATTTCTTTTTCCGACTGGAACGAATAATGAACTCAGCCAGCGCAAAGTGGGTGTCGGCCCTTCATTAGTGATGTTGATGATGCCAAATCCTTGGGTTATTGGTTTTCTCGTCAATAATATTTGGTCAATTGCAGGCGAAGAAGATAGGCCCAGTGTGAATCAAATGACTTTGCAATATTTTATTAATTACAATTTGCCTAAGGGTTGGTTTGTTGTGTCATCGCCGATTATTACGGCCAATTGGCTGGCAGATAGCGATAATCGCTGGGTGGTGCCGTTTGGCGCGGGACTAGGGAAATTAATTAAAATTGGCAAGCAGCCGATTAACTTGTCGCTGCAAGGTTTTTATAATGTGATAAGGCCAGATATTTTAGGGCCGAAATGGACCTTGCGGGCGAATGTGCAATTTTTATTTCCACTTTAGGAGAAAATGAAAATGGATTTTATCAAGCAATTGACAAGACGTTCAAAAAAAATCTTGATTAGCAGTTTACTCGCCAGTAGTTTTTTTGCGGCGAATAGTTATGGTTTGGTGCAGCAAGCAGATAATCGTTGGCATTTTTTAATTAATCCTTATGTTTGGATGGTTAATATGAATGGCGATCTCGGTATTCTTGGTCGCAATGTGCATATTTCACAGGATTTTTCGGATATTTTGAAAAATTTATCCGTTGCTGGCATGTTGTGGATGAGCGCTTACCGTAATGATTTTGGTCTTTTTTTTGATGGTGTGTTTGCCATTTTAAAAGATAGTGAAAAAGTTAAGGGAATTAATATCAGTGTGCGTAACACTTATCAGCTTTATACTGCAGGTCTGGCATATCAAATTTTTCATCGACAATTTGGCGCGAATAATGCCAGCGGCTTTGCAATTTCACCTTATTTAGGCGCGCGCTATACCTCAAATAAAATTGGGTTAAATCTTGATGCACTGGAATTAAGCGATAATCAAGACTGGACGCAGCCGGTTTTAGGTCTGCGTTTATCGTATGAAATTAATCCTCACTGGTTTACGCAATTGGTCGGCGATATTGGTGGCACTAATAGCAGCACTAATTACAGCACAAATGCGTATTTTTTATTGGGTTACAAAGAACCATTTCATTGGAAACATGCGGCATTGAATTTAGGTTATCGTTATTTGCATCAAGTGTATGAAACTGGTAGTGGCTTAAGTGAATATAAATGGAACATGGATTTGTTTGGGCCGTTTGTGGGCTTTACGCTAATGTTTTAATTATTTTACTGCGTAAAATCGCCTCTCTGTTTTGCTGATGAGATAATACAAATTCAATCAATTCGGCAAACAGTTAAAATAATTTAAATTAATCAGGTGATTTGATGAAATATCATTTTTTTATTTATCGTTTTTTGGCTTTTGTATGTTCGTGTATTATTTTGCTTCCCAATTCTATAGCGGCTAGATCACTTTCACTAGATGAGCAAAAGATCGAAATTTTTTTGCAAAGCAAAAAAGAAGAGCAAATCGCTTTATTGCAGCGATTAGTCGATATTAATAGCGGCACAGAAAATATTTCTGGCGTTAAACGCGTTGGCGAAATATTGCGTCCACAATTTGAACAATTAGGATTTAAAACTTATTGGCAGCTATTGCCCGCTGAAATGCAGCGTGCGCCAACATTAATCGCAGAACATAAAGGCCACTCCAAAGAAAAAATATTATTGATCGGCCATTTAGATACCGTATTTCCCGAAAATAGCCCGTTTCAAAAATTCGAACGCCATGGAAATAGCGCCACCGGCCCAGGCGTGATTGATGATAAAGGCGGCGATGTCGTTATTTTATATGCATTAAAAGCGCTGCAATCGGTGCATGCGTTGGATGATGCAGATATTACTGTCGTTTTAACCGGTGACGAAGAAGATTCCGGCAAACCCACTAGCATTTCCCGCAAGCCACTATTTGAGGCTGCAAAAGGCAAAACAATCGCACTGGATTTTGAATGGGCAACGACTCCCGATACTGCCACAATCGCGCGTCGCGGCGTTGCGAGTTGGTTATTAACCACGCAAGGAAAAGATGCGCATTCCTCGGAAATTTTTCAAAATTCTGCTGGCGATGGTGCGATTTTTGAAGTAGCGCGGATTTTAAATACGATGCGCGCGCAATTGAGCACCGAAAAATATTTGTCATTTAATCCCGGGATTATTTTGGGCGGCAATTCAGTGGATTATCAAGCGGATAGCGCACAAGGTTTTGCAAGTGGGAAAAACAATGTCATTGCAAAAACTGCTTTGGTGCGTGGCGATTTGCGATTTTTAAGTGAGCAGCAAAAAATTGCTGCGGAGCAAAAAATTATCGCGATTGTTAATGCGCATTTGCCTGAAACAAACGCAACTATTCAGTTTCAAGATGGCATTCCTGCCATGTCGCCGACGGCTGCTAATGAAAATTTATTAAAAGCTTACAGCCGGGAGAGTGAGGATTTGGGCTATGGCAGCGTTAAACCACTGGATCCGGGCCTCCGCGGTGCAGCGGATATTTCGCATATTGCGAATTTGGTCAAAGCCAATTTGGCTGGTTTGGGGGCGGAAGGGAGTGGGGCGCACTCGGTGCGGGAAAAATTAGTAATTGATTCGCTGACTCGACAAACAGCGCGCGCGGCTTTACTAATTTACTGGGCTTTAGGGCAGCATGGAGCTTAAGTAATAATGCATATCTAAAGCCGAGAGCACAAAACATTTTTTTGCAAATACACATCGTATGAGCTGAAAGAACTATATATTTGTCTCTTTAATAATCCAGTAACTAATGAAATCTGTTTGTATCACCTTTAATTCATCAGTGGGCTTGGTGGCTTTTCGTTTTGTTTTTCCTGTCCCACTCCAGAATGTTTTGGACTAAAGAAGGGGGTGCTTGTATTTGTTATTGATGGTTGGAAAGCTTTAGTCAGATCTTCTTCAAATTTACCCCCCTTATTTTCAGCTATATAACTTTTAATAAGTTCAATATCTTTTTGATCTGTGATTTTTTTAACTAGATCAATAGCAGTTTTCTTTTTAGCTTCTTGAGCAGGGGCGGAAAATTCTTTTGTTAGTATTTGTTTAGCTGAACTTTGCAAATTTGTTATATATTGTTGTAGCGAGAGAGAGATCTCAGTGTGACGCACTGTCTCGAAAACGACAGGATCTTCGGCTTCTATTTTTTTTACATTTGCATACCAATTAGTTTGAATAAATGTTTTTGACTTAGCAATATTTTCATTAAAAGCAGCGCTTATTTTCGTAACAAGAGGCACTACCTTTCCTTTATATTTTTTTAAAACTGGCTCTATGGCTTCAACTTTATTGAGCTCTTGCTTTTCAGCGTTTGTGATTAATATATTTAAATTTTCGCTAATTGTTTGATTAATAACTTTTGTCAGAGTTGCTGCAGCTTCGTTTAGCATGCCTGTTAACTTTAATTTCCCATCATCAGAGCTCGCATTTTGGCTAGATTGTTTTGCTAAAGCATTTTCATGATTTAGTAATTGCTGAATAGGGTTTTTAAGACGTTTATCATTAGCTATGTTGGTGGCAGTATCTTCTATCAGCGTTTCCATTTGGCCGCTACGTGTTTGATAGCGACCATCAAAAATAAGTTTACTCATTAAAATGCTAGGAATAATTTCGCCTTTATCAGCATAAAAAGATAATTTATTAGTTATTTTTTTGCTTTCACTAAGAGGAAGTTTTTTAAATTCGTCACTACCTAAAAACGCATCAAGAGCTTGGATTACAGCTAGTCGAGGATCTTTATCTTTTTCTTTAGACAGCAGATCCGGAAAATTTTTTATAAAGTGGGTTTCAAAAATATCATGACAGATATTTAACCAGGTGAGTGCTTGGGGCTCGCATTGAAACAGAAAGCGAAGAAAATTACCCGTGCCGCCCGTTAGCTCTTTATCTTTTTGTGCAAATGAAGGCTCATTCGTTGTTTCAATAGTTTCTTTAATGTCTTTGTAATTAAACGGCTGAATCCAGCTAGAAAACCCGACTTTACTGATACGAGTAAGCGCTGCATCAAGCAAATAAAAAAAGGTTTTTTGATCTGACTCGGCTGAAAATTTTTGGGTTATTTCTGTGTGAAATTGCTTGTTATCTCCAATAAAAGCTGAGATTTTTTTAGCTGCAGCGGCATCATTTAACAGCCTGAATATCGCCTCTTCTAAAGAGCAGCTTGAAATTGGGTTGGATGGCAGAGTAGAGCTATGGCTACTTCTAATTAAGCTAATTAAATTATCCCATCCATTTTCAGTTGACGCCAACTGTTGGCAATCTTTTCTGAATTGCTGTGTGCTTGTTTTTTCTGATCCTAATGATATGAATAACTCTACTACAGCGGTTAATTTCTGCTCTGTCATAAAGATAGGTTTATGCCCTTGAATGCTTGCAACAAAAGTTTGTGCTGCTGAGATATGCTGCATAAATTGCGCATCTTTGCTATTTTTTGAAAGTAAATTTGCTAACCAATCAAATAAGATTTTTTTTTCAAAAGGTAACTTTCCCCAATTAAATTTTTCCAAAAACCAATTTAAGTTTTTTTCTCCTATTGGCAGTAATTTTTTAACATTTTCAGCATTGTATAAATTATATTGATATAGAGCTTGCTGCACACGAAAAAATTTTTCATGAAGCAGAAGGAAATCTTTTTTTGGTTCGGAACTTATTTTTTTAGATAATTCTACTAATATGATTTTGGTTGGTTCGAACGAACTTTGATCTAAGTCATTTTTTTTAGCGTTTTGAGGGTTGAAACTATTGGGGAAATGAGCTGTATATCTGAGGCATTGATGTACCTCATCGTCTGTCCAATTTTCCCAAAGAGTAGTATCTTTATCGCTATATCCTTCCATGATGTTTTTAAAAATAGCAATCTGGAGGAGTTTATTTGGATTTTGTTTAAATGGTAAATAATTTGATAATGGTAAATAATTTGATTGTTCTTCTGCTTTTAAGCTTAAATGTAGTGCGTTCAAAAGCTTTGCGTAGAATTCATTGAGTACAACATCTTGATCATCAGTTGTATCAATACCTAATCGATCCTGATATATAGCAAGAAGCTTTTTTAAATGCGATGCTATTATCGTGTTGTTTTTAGCTGAAGTTAGCAATTCTGCAATTTCTTGATATAAATTTTTCATCCAAGCTTCTCCATTTTCATTTTTAAAATAGTATGGTCGCTAGGTTAAAGTGGACAGCTTAAGGGTTAATTAAGGCGGTGTTAGTGCTGAGCGAGCGCACAAAAACTGATACTAAATTTAACAATTAGCTTTTCAACAATGCTTATTATCTGCCAGCGCTAAGACAAGATAAAAAAATTTCCATATAATTCAAGGGTTTGACTGCTGCTTCCCGCAATTAGTTTGAAAAGTCCCAGTTAAATGCTTGAACAAATTTAATATTTTTTTAAGCAAAAATTGTTAATCTTCTTTATTCTTGGGTTTCATCTATTTTAAGTCGGAGTTTGTTGCTTAATAAGCTATAGTTAATGATGAAGGCAAACCAGACAGCGAATATTTATTGAACTTATTTTTGGTATTTCTGTAGGTATGAATGATGTTGAAAAAAATAGTTGTATTTAGTCTAGTTTTGTTAGCGTTCAGCAAATTTGCTGCTGCGGGCGACCTGCGTTTCATCGATCTTGAAATCTCGAATAATACTTTTCAGCCCCTGGTGATGGAAGTTAATCAGGTTTCTAATTGCCTTGATGGTTTTAATCTTTTAGCTGGTCAAACCATTGCTCCGGGTCAAAGTATTTTTGGCAGTTTAACGACAGCTGTTTGGCCTTCTTGTCCTACTGTAAGTTATCAGTTTAGTTTAAAGCCTAAAGATGGCCAGCAACCTATTTTAGTTGCCTCGGGCCTGGCAGGAAACCCCAGTGATTACCCGTGTCAGCAAGTCAGTTATAAAAAAAATATGCCGGACACTTATACTCCCAATATTATTTGCACTGTTGATCCAAAAAATCCGCAAGCAGGTACTTTAAATATTGCAATCAATTATAAAGTGCCTCCCAGATTTGATTTAATTGTTGAAAATATATCTGCTAAACAATTAGCAAATCTGGGGTATTTCCCAGAAATGAGTACCGCTTATGATCCTTTACCGCCATCGTCAATCGCGGCATTTGTCGGCAAAGCAATTTTTAGCTATTTACCGCTTGGCGCGGACAAAAGCCAAAATACTCAGGCAGAAATCAAATATGGTTTTGGTGAAAGTCAGGGCTATTGTCTTTTAAATTACAATTGGGATTCCAATGGCAGCACGATCGTGGCTGACCCAGTGCACGCGGATGCGGAAGCTGGCAGTAAGTTTTTTTGCCAGGTTATCAGCGAGAAAAAGATATCTAATTTGGAATATCAAGCTACTGTAAAAATTAACACACAAGAACCTGAAACTGCGAAAACGCAAGTTACTTTGATGAATAAGACGGGCGATAACTTAGAGTTACAAGATTACCGTCCGATTGCAGGAGCAACGGATAAGTACTTTCCTGATAAAACGCCGCCTTTAACAGTACCAGCTCAAGGCAATGCTAGTTTTAATTATGTGCAAAATGATGGGGCCGATGGTGTTATTACTTACCGGACGCCTGACAAGGGTGTTTGTACTTTGACTTACAATAATATTAACAATAGTAGCTGCCGTGCGAATGTTAATTACAGCGAAACTAATCCATTGCAAAAATTTATCTGTGTTGCTGATAAAGTTTTTACCAATGGCCATTGCGAAATTAACGTCTCTTATCGTTGGGACGCTTATAAAGCGCGCAATATCAATATAAATTTAAATAATTTCAAAACAGCTGATGGTAAATATGCGCAGCTTAAGCTCGACGAAGTATTGCCAAATAAGAATAAATATTCACAACAACCCCAAGATATTGGAAGCGACAAAAGCACATTTATCTATGCGTATCAAGAAGGTTACACACCAGGTGTTTCGGGTAGCGTGAAATATCGTTACACGCCTGACGCAAATAAACCAAATGACTATAGTATTTGTAATATCACTTATAATTGGCAAAAAGATACGGGTTGTAAGGTGGATGCCTCAACAGAAAAGCATGGGGATCCGAGCAAATTATTGTCTTGCACGCGCACTGCGCAACCAGTAATCGCCAGTCAGGCTTGTACCGCTAATATTAATTTTAGCGATCAACGCAATCAGCCTGAGTTTTATCAGGTAGCGGTTTACAATACGTTGTCTATTCCACTTACTCGGCAAGCATTTAATCCTGCTCAATCTGATAACTATAATCCGCTGCCGCCTGCAACGATTGGAGCTAATGGGCAAGTTGGCAGTTTTCAATACAATACCCATTTTCAAACTTCGCAATTGTCAAATGACGTGACTTATCGATACCAATGGGCGAATGATGTATACGACTGCAAATTTAGTTATGGCTGGGACAATGTTAATAAACTTTGCGTTGGAAAAGCTGATAAAAGTAACCAACAGGCAGCTTGCTATGTTAAAGAAGCAAGCTTTCCACCGGTAAATGGACAATGTAATTTTATTTTCTCGGTAGGTGGGCAAATTTTTTGGTAAATAAAAATTTTTAGGTTAATAAACCATGTCTAGAATTAAGCATTATTTATTAGGTTTTTCTATTTTAATATTAAATTGCTCTGCGCTTGCAGATTATAAAATAGTATGGATGGAGATTGTTAATCACACTTTGTTTGATCTTAATTTAAAAGTTTCGAACACAAATTTGATTAGGGATAATATGTCGTATTTTAACAATGTTGTGATCCAATCTGGAGGTGGCCTCGCACATGATATTGATACCGATGGGGATACTATAAATCCAAGCCGAGTGTTTAAATTTCAATTGAGTGCTAGCTTGCCGGAAGATAAAAATATAGTGATTGTTTCATTAGACTCAACTTACAAAGGCAATAAATCCTGTAATTACTTAACTTATTCCAAAAATGACTATGATGGGCTTTATGATTTAAGTGGGGTATTATGTAAAGCAGGCGATGCATCAGGTGTGCTAATTAGTTACGCTAAAAACCCACAGTTTGATCTGAATATTACTAACAATTCAGGCAGTTCACTCAGACTAATTGGCGATCAATTAAACCCAAATAATTCAAATGCCTATAACCCGATGCCTCCTAATTTGTTAGCTGCTTATAGTGACTCACCTTATAGTTTCAGTTTTTTCCCTTTACAATCTAACTTAACTCAAAACAAACAAACTGCGACTATTGCATATGGCATTGATGATGACCAATATTGTTTAATTACTTACAGTTGGTTAATTGGTGCTGATAATGCAACACCCTGTGATGTGACAGTTGAGCCGCATAATGTAGCTGGTAAAGAAAAAAATATTTATTGTCAAAAGACGAGTGCTGAAAAAACATCAAGCGCTATCTGTCAGGCAGATGTAAAAATTGACTACACTTACCACCCCGCTAATACAAGCCAGGTTACTTTGAACAATAACACCGGTTATGCGATGAATTTAATCTCATATGATCCTAAAGCGGGAGACTTTGATAAATACGAACCTGACCCACATCCGCCTTTTAGTATTGAAAGTGGAACGCCCACAAATTTCACTTACCAACAAACGGATGGTGCTGACGGCGTGCTTTTATATGGTTTGAATAATGATATGGCTTGTAAAGTTACCTACAACAACACGGGTAGTGTTTGCAACGCAACAACTGAAAATCGCGTTTCGCCAGCTAAAAATAATAATCCCGTCATGTTATTAGACTGTACTGCTGATAAAAGAATGGAAAACGGAATTTGTTATTTCAATGTAAATTTTGATTTAAAAGAATATAAAGACCGATCGGTTAGTATCAATTTAAATAATTTCAAAACTGAAAACGGTGATTTTGCTAATTTAAAGCTCGAGCAAGTATTACCGGCGTCAACAGATTATTCGGCAGCCCCTGCCGATATTACTGATGAAAAATCCTCTTTTATTTATGCTTTAGCAGCTGGGTTAAATCCAGGCTCAGAGGGCAGTGTAGTCTATCGCTATACACCCGATGCTAATAAACCAAACGATTATACCGATTGCAGTATTCACTATAATTGGCAATACGAAACCGGCTGTACTGTGGATGCTAAGCCGCAAAAAGTTGGTAATCCGAGTAAGGTTTTGAATTGTGCGCTTGCTTCTTCGCCTCAAATAAAACAACAAAATTGCAGCGCAAGTGTAGCTTTTAGTGATGAGCGTAATATTCCTGGAAGCTACAATGTTAGTATTTACAATACGATGAGTGTTGAAGCAAACTTTTTAGATAAGACACCACCAGATAATCATTATTTACCTGCCCCGCCAAAAACGATCCGTCCAGGTAAAACAGAGAATTTTTCTTATATCAATGATTATGCAGTAAGTGATAATAACATTGCTTATGGCTACCAATTTGGTAGTGCGAATTATGGCTGCCAATTTAGTTATAAGTGGGATGATGGGAGTAAATTGTGTGTTGCATCTGCCAAAATGCGTTATCTTCACTCGAGCTGTTATGTTTGTCAAACCAATTTCCCGCCAGTAAATGGCGTGTGTAATTTTCAATTTTCAATTGGTGGGCAGGTTTGCCCTTAAGTAACGAGGTTAGTATGGTGAATTTTAAGCGAGTAGCATTAATTGGATTGCTGGGGATATTTGTACCATCCTTGGTGCTGGCTGATAAAAATACGGCTCCTGTTCCAGGCCTTAAATATCAATATGTAGTGCCATCCGCAGCAGATTTTACTGTATCCGTTTCACCGCCCGGTGGCTCTTGCAAACCTAATCAGTATGCAGTTATTTATGGTTTTAAAAATGCTGTTGGTCCAAGAGCGCAAATTGATATTCAAGGCACATTGCCCCAACAGGTTTCTTGTAATGGTGGCATCGACCCTAATCCTAGAAAAACCCTAACATTTACTATTAGCCCTTACCAAAGTTGCTTAAATGGTTATAACAGAGACCCGGGCCAAAATCCGCCAACGGATTTTAAAACGACTGCTACGTTGCTAAGTCCGGTAAGTTGGAGTAAATCCAGCATCAATATCACTTATGGCCGGTTGGATAACCCTGCAGCAACTAATCCTCCGCTTACATTGCAATCGGATGATTTATCAAAACAGTTTTGCTCGCAATTAACTGATATAAATAGCAATATTTATAATTTTGCTGGCTGCGCCAGTGATGCATCCAACTCAAATATGTTGACTTGCTGTTATGTATTAAAAGATAGCAATGTGACGCCCAGTGGCTTTTGCAATTGGCAAGATTAAATCTAAGTTTTCTATCTATTTTTAAATTTGATACCTCACCACAGTGGTGAGGTATTCATTATAAAATCAGTTTTTCAAAATAATTCCTAAATCGAGAACATTGGCAAAAAAGCGATCTGATGAGATGGGATTGCTGCTGGGACCGCTTGAGTTAAACGTTGCCGCTGTCCAATTAAGTTTTCCGAGCCAATCAAATTCATAGCCTGCTTGTAATGAAACATGTTCATTCATTTTAAGCCTTAAGCCCAAACCTGCATCCCAGGCAAAATTGGTTTCGGTGTTGTTAAAGGAGACAGTGTTGGGTGACAGAAAAGGATTGGTTGCTGTGCTTGAACCACTGACACTATTGCGCGATACCCCAAGGCCAGCTTGTAAATAAGGGATAAAGGGCGAGCCGAAATTAATATCATAATAACCTTTGAGTAATAGCGTTTGATTTTTAATCGTGCTATTCAAACTGGTGTTATTGACATTGAACGGATCATTAAAGTTATAAAAAGTAGGTTCGTTGTAATCGAAATTGCTGCGATAGGTGTAAGCTAATTCCACGCGATTTAACAAGCCTGAATTGCGAAACTGATAACCTAGGGCAATACCAAATTGAGCAATGTTATCCTTGGTAGAATCATTGCTAAGCGTTGGCGGAATGATATTCGGATCAGTGTTTACCGTTGTATCTTCAATGTCGGAAACACTAGCAAACGCATAGCCCAGGCTTGGGTGAAGGTAGATACCATGAATCCAGCCATCAAATGATTGGCTTACGCGTTGATTAAGCGGAGGCTTAGGAGCTGGTTGCGCATAATAAGCGGGTAAATCTAAAACTGGCTGAGTGTCAGCAAAAGCTGATAAGCCTAAACCGCTTGCCGCGATGCCTAGCAAAAAGCACAATTTTTTATTCATGGATTTTTTCCTCTATAGTAGATTGGCACTTATAAGGAGAAGCAGCTGTTAAGTCAAGAAATTCACCTGTCTAATCAAAAAAACGCTTATTTTTAGGCTATTTTTTGATTTTTTTTAACTTCCTTCCCTCGTTTGTCATCATTGAAAAAAAATTTTCAAAAACTTGTTGACATCCCCCATTGAATCGCTAAAATGGCGTTCCCTTCTTGATGAGGGGAGTTCTTTAAAAACTTATCGACAGACAATTTTATAAGCAATTAGTGTGGGCACTTGCGTCAGGTTGATTAAATTTTATATTTAATAACTCGATGTAAGTAAACCCAATTAATTCAATTGAGTGTACGAACTTCGAGCCAAGATTTTAATGTGGTCGCAAGACTGCATCAAGTTCAAACTGAAGAGTTTGATCCTGGCTCAGATTGAACGCTGGCGGCATGCCTAACACA
>CAYTUN010000039.1:0-22379 GCA_964441315.1 uncultured Gammaproteobacteria bacterium
TACCCCTCATCCGCCCCTTCGGGGCACCTTCTCCCACAAGGGGAGAAGGCCAACTTAACTTATTGATTTCGCTTCAATAATTAACGCTGTAACTGTTTTTTCGTTTGGCCTTCTCCCCTTGTGGGAGAAGGTGCCCCGAAGGGGCGGATGAGGGGTAATAAAAAATATTTTCCTTAAATCCTTAAATCGTCGTAGAAAATTTTTTTTCTTAAATGACAGGTTTTAAATGCTGAATAAAATTCTCAACTCGCTAAAAACATGGATCAAACGCTTTACCCTCTTTGAATTATTCAAAGGCTTAGGCGTAACCGGCCGTTATTTTTTTAAGAAAAAAGTGACGATCCAATACCCCGAAGAACAAGCGCCAGTATCGCCACGCCAGCGGGGCATGTTGGCATTGCGCCGTTATCCGAATGGCGAAGAGCGTTGCATTGCTTGCAAATTATGCGAAGCCGTTTGTCCGGCGCTCGCTATCACCATCGAATCCGCGCCACGCGCAGATGGCACAAGGCGGACGACTAAATATGAAGTTGATGTATTCAAATGCATCAATTGCGGTTTTTGCGAAGAATCTTGTCCGGTTGATTCCATTGTTTTAACGAATGAAATTCACTATCACCAGGAGAAACGGGGTGAGAATATTTTGACGAAGGAAAAGTTATTGATGATTGGTGATATTTATGAGAAGCAGATTGCCAAGGATCGGGAGGAGGATGGGAGGTTTCGTTGAGGCGAGATGACAATAAATAAAATAAATAAAAAATGTAGGGGGGATTAGCGAAGCGTAATCCACCGTAATACCAAGCAGTATTATGTAATCATGATAAAACGGTGGATTACGCTTCGCTAATCCCCCCTACAAAAAGCATACAAAAGCGTAGAAATAGGACTTTCCCGATGACAATTTTACAATTAATCTTTTTTGCATTTGCTGCTTTACTTTTATTCGCCGCAGTGATGGTAATCGTCTCGCGCCAGCCGGTGCAAAGCGTTTTATTTTTAGTGCTGTGTTTTTTTGCGAGTGCTGTTTTATGGATGTTACTACAGGCTGAGTTTTTAGCGCTGGCTTTGATCTTTGTTTATATCGGCGCTGTGATGACGCTGTTTCTGTTTGTCGTGATGATGTTGAACCTCGATTTGGCGCCGATGCAATCCGGTTTTGTGAAATATCTGCCGTTTGGCATTATCGTGCTTGCGCTTTTATTAGGCTTGATGCTGATGGGAATTTTCCAAAGTCATTGGGGATTAAGCCAATCTCAAGTGATAAGTGAACCTGCCAATTTCAGTAATGTGAAGCAACTTGGTTTGATACTTTATACCGATTACTTCTATCCATTCGAAATCGCTGCGGTCTTGTTATTAGTTGCAATCGTTGCTGCGATTGCATTAGCATTCCGCGGGCAGAAACGTGGCAAAGGCCAGCGTATTGCTGAGCAGGTTGCAGTGGTTGCTAAAGACAGAATTCGCTTAGTCAAATAATTATGATCCCATTAAATTATTACTTAATTTTAAGCGCGGCATTATTCGGCCTGAGTCTGGCTGGAATTGTGCTCAATCGCAAAAATATGATTCTGCTTTTAATGTGCATTGAATTATTGCTCTTGGCGGTGAATTTTAATTTCATTGCATTCTCACAATATTTACATCAAACCGCAGGCCAGGTTTTTGTGTTTTTTATTTTAACCGTGGCTGCCGCCGAAGCAGCGATTGGCCTTGCGATTTTAGTTTTAATTTATCGTACGAAGCACAGCATTAATGTGCAAGAACTTGACCAATTAAAAGGATAATACAGAAGTGTATTCGCAAATTTATCATGCTTCTTTATTAGCTGTCTGTGCGCCGCTGATCGCGGCGATTATTGCGGGTATTTTCGGTAAGCGTATTGGTAGAGTAGCGAGTCATTCGATTACAATTTTTGGTATAGCGCTGGCTTTTTTTGCTTCCTGTTTTATTTTTAAATCGATTATTTTTGATCACAATGGCCCTTATGAATTCCTGGTTTATTCCTGGATTGTCAGCGGCTCAATCAGTTTCGATGTTTCATTTTTAGTTGATCCTCTAAGCGCCATCATGTTGGTGACGGTCACTTTTGTATCACTTTTAGTGCATATTTATAGCATTGGCTACATGCATGATGATCCGGGTTATCAGCGCTTTTTTAGTTATATGTCATTATTTACTTTTGCGATGATTATTTTGGTGCTGGCGAATAATTTCGCTTTATTATTTTTTGGTTGGGAAGGTGTCGGTTTAGTTTCTTATTTATTAATCGGGTTTTGGTTTAATCGTGAATCGGCGGCAGAGGGCAGTTTAAAAGCATTTATTGTCAATCGCATTGGTGATTTTGGATTTTTGTTAGGTTTAGCGGCGATCGTTGATTTAGTTGGTTCACTCGATTATCAAACGGTATTTGCGAATTTACCCAATTTAATGACGCAAAGTTATACGCTTTGGTCGGGTATGTCAGTCAATACAGTGACATTAATTTGTTTATTATTATTTATTGGCGCCATGGGCAAATCGGCGCAAGTGCCCTTGCATGTTTGGTTGCCTGAATCGATGGAAGGCCCAACGCCCATTTCTGCTTTAATTCATGCGGCGACGATGGTGACGGCTGGCGTTTATATGTTGGCGCGTTTATCGCCGATGTTTGAATTATCACCTACCGCATTATCAGTGGTATTAATTGTTGGCTCAATCGGCGCTTTATTTATGGGATTAATTGGCCTGGTGCAAAATGATATCAAGCGTGTGATTGCTTATTCGACGATGTCGCAATTGGGTTACATGGTAGCCGCTGCTGGTGCATCGGCTTATCCGGCGGCCATATTTCATTTAGTGACACATGCTGGCTTTAAAGCTTTGTTATTTTTAGCGGCGGGTTCAGTAATTATTGCTTTGCATCATGAACAAGATATGCGTCGGATGGGTGGCTTGCGAAAATATTTGCCAATTACTTATCTCACTTTTTTAATGGGCGCCTTGGCTTTAGCAGCTGTGCCACCATTTTCTGGTTTCTATTCGAAAGATGCGATTATTGAATTAGTGCATATGTCGCAAACGCCGGGCGCAACTTTTGCTTATTATTGTTTGTTAATCGGCGCTTTTGTCACTTCACTTTATATTTTCCGCGCTCTCTTTATGACATTCCATGGGGATTTTCCTGCGGAAAATCATAAGCATCCGATAAAAGAGTCGCCGTTGGTTGTCACACTGCCATTAATTATTTTGGCGGTGCCAACGGTGTTAGCAGGAATATTTTTAGTTTATCCGATGTTATATGCACCCGATGCCTGGTTATCGAAAGTGACATTTATTGCAGCTAATCATGACGCTTTAAAAGAATTGGCTGCTGAATATCAGGGAATAATGGGCTCCATTATTTCATCATTGCATTCATTACCATTCTGGTTTTCTGTTTCCGGCATTGTTATTGCCTGGCTTTGCTACGTTCAATATCAAAACTTACCGAAATTTTTCTCACATAAATTTCTTTTTGTTTATAAAATATTAATTAATAAATACGGTTTTGATGCATTTAATAACTGGTTTTTCGTCAAAGGCACGCGTCATCTCAGTCATTTTCTTTATAAAACCACCGATGAAAAATTATTAGATGATCAATTAGTCAATGGCTCCGGCCGCGGCATTGAATTTTTAGCGCGATTAACTAAGCGTTTACAAACCGGCTATCTCTACCATTATGCATTTGGCATGATGATTGGTTTATTCGTATTTTTGCTTTGGGTGTTCTGGAAATAAATTATGTGGCAACAATTACCTTATTTAAGTTTATTAATCTGGACACCGGTAATTGGCGGCATGATTGTGTTGCTGAATAAAAAAGATAATACCGCGCGTTGGTTGGCGCTATTATTTACTGCAATTAATAGCTTATTTGCTTTGCTCGCCTATCATTTTTTTCAAACCGATACTTATGCGATGCAATTTGTTGAGTTGGGCAAATGGATCCCCAGCTACAACATTAATTACAGTTTAGGCGTTGATGGCATTTCATTCCCGCTGATTTTATTGACCGTCTTCACTACTTTAATCGTGATTTTAGCTTCCTGGAAAACCGTGCATGAAAAAGTCTCGCAATATTTGGCAACTTTTTTAATTATGCAGGGCATGGTGATTGGTGTATTTGCCGCACTGGATTCGATTTTGTTTTATTTTTTCTGGGAAGGGATGTTGATTCCGATGTATTTAAGCATCGGCATTTGGGGATCTACTAATCGTTCTTACGCCGCCATTAAATTTTTCTTGTTTACCTTCGTCGGATCCGCATTAATGCTGGTTGCTTTATTATATTTGGGTTTAAAAGCGAATAGTTTTTATATCCCCGATTTTTATTCACTGCCATTAGCGCTTAAAGAACAATATTTTATTTTTATCGCTTTTTTACTCGCCTTTGCTGTGAAAATTCCGATGTGGCCAGTCCACACCTGGTTGCCCGATGCGCACACTGAAGCGCCTGCCGGCGGTTCGGTGGTACTGGCAGCATTGATGTTGAAAATGGGTGCTTATGGATTTTTGCGTTTTAGTTTGCCGATTACGCCGGATGCCAGTCATGGGTTAAGCGGCTTAATGATTTTTTTATCGTTGATTGCAATCGTTTATATCGGCATTGTCGCGATTGCGCAAACCGATATGAAAAAATTAATTGCTTATTCTTCTGTCGCGCACATGGGTTTTGTGACGCTTGGTTGTTTTATGATTTATATCATTATCGATCGCACCGGCGTTAGCAAAGATGCTTATATGGCTTTAGAAGGTGCCATGGTGCAAATGATTTCGCATGCGTTTGGTTCAGGCGCGATGTTTTTAAGTTTCGGTATGTTATATGAACGCATGCACACGCGCTTAATTACGCATTTTGGTGGCATTACGCAAACTATGCCAATTTTTGCTGCGTTTTTTATGTTGTTTGCGATGTCGAATGTCGGTTTGCCCGGCACTTCTGGTTTTGTCGGTGAATTTATGATTATTTTATCGACGTTTAAAGCTTCGTTCTGGATTACTTTATTGGCAGCATCTACTTTGGTAATTGGCGCGGTTTATACTTTGTGGATGTACAAGCGGGTATTTTTTGGTCCTGTTGTGCATAAACCGGTAGCAGAATTAACCGATGCAACGCCATTAGAAATTTTAATTTTTTCTTTGCTTGGGTTTGCGGTTTTATTTTTAGGTGTTTATCCGATGCCACTTCTGGATTTATTTCATGCAAGTGTCGGGCATTTGTTAGAGTTGAGTATGGCGAGTAAGGTGTGACAGCGGTTCCCGCTGTAAAAGTGGCAAAAGGATATTGTGAACGCTGACAAACGTAAAGCGAAATGTAGGGGGGATTAGCGAAGCGTAATCCACCAGTTTTTCGGTGTTTTAATCGGCTTCATAAAAACGGTGGATTACGCTTCGCTAATCCCCCCTACATAAGATAATAAACAATATTGTTATCTCGCCAAAAAGGCGGAATCCAGCAGAGCAGGGATAGTCGAATGGCAGAAAACTGCCAAGAATGTAGCAATACAAAAAATAGTAAATCAGAAATTAAAAAATGAGAGCACTAAATTGACACACAGCATCATCGAATTCATTCCAGTTTTACCCGAAATTTACGTTTTGGTGATGGCATGCATCGCATTGTTGGCTGGATTGTTTGCCAAAAAAGATATCTCAATTACTTATTTTATTGTTCAGTGGACGCTTCTAACCACCACGCTTCTTACCATCATGCTTTTTCCAGCAAGCCAATTTTTCAGTTTCAACCAAATGTTTGTCAGCGACCAAACCGCCAGCATTTTAAAAATATTTATTTATCTCACCAGCTTTTTTGCCTTCGTTTATGCCAGACGTTATGTAAAAGAATTTAATATCGCCGCCAATGAATTTTACGTACTTGGATTATTTTCAATTTTGGGCATGATGATATTAGTTTCTGCTTATGATTTTATTGTTTTATTTTTAGGGCTCGAATTATTTTCCTTGCCGATTTATGCCATGGTAGCATTAAACCGCGATTCATCGATTTGCACCGAAGCCGCGATTAAATATTTTGTCATCGGTTCATTAGCTTCCGGTATTTTACTTTATGGCATGTCGATGATTTATGGTTTGACCGGCAGCTTAAATATCGCAGAAATTGTTTCTGCCATTGGCCCGCTATTAAATCAACAACCTTTGCTGCTCAGTTTCGGCCTGGTATTTATGGTCGTTGGCATGGTTTTCAAATTAGGCGCAGTGCCATTTCATATGTGGGTGCCGGATGTCTATGAAGGCGCACCCAATGCCGTCGTTTTATTTTTAGGCACTGCCAGTAAAATTGCAGCGCTCGGATTGTTGTATCGAATTTTGACCGAAGCATTACCAAATTTACATGTTAATTGGCAGCAATTATTAATCCTCACCGCCATCGCTTCGATGGCGCTTGGCAATATTGCCGCGATCGCACAAAAAAATTTAAAACGCATGCTAGCGTATTCTTCGATCGCTCACATGGGTTACATGTTGCTCGGTTTTATTGCCGGAACCGGCAATGGTTATGGTGCCGCATTATTTTATATTGTCACATACGCCATCATGACTTTAGGCGCTTTTGGATTGCTCACCATGCTTTCTAAAAATGGCCAGGAAGTGCAAATGATCGATGACCTGCGCGGCTTAAATAGCCGCAATCCTTGGCTGGCTTTAATGATGCTGCTTGTGATGTTTTCGCTTGCCGGCGTGCCGCCAATTGTTGGCTTTATGGCGAAAGTCGCGGTGTTTGAATCTGTCATCAAGGTTGGCCTCATTTGGCTAGCCGCAATCGCAGTCGCATTTTCGGTGGTTGGCGCTTATTACTACATTCGTGTGGTTAAGGTAATGTATTTTGAAAAACCAAAAGATACTGAGCCGTTTGTTTGCACGTCAGGAGAGAAAATAGTTTTTTCCATTAATGGATTATTGGTTTTATTGCTTGGGATTTTTCCTGGGTTTTTGTTTCAACTCTGTTTGAATGCCTTCTAATCGGCGCAAGTTGATAGTTTGATAAATATGACTAGATAATGTTTCCCTATGAATAAAAAAGAACATATCATTGAAGTTGTACCCTATGACCCCAATTGGCCGAAACTGTTTGAAACAGAGGCTATAGAAATAGGGAAGGTCCTCTCTGATAATTTTGTTATTTTCCATCATTTTGGTAGTACTTCAGTGCCAGGACTTGCTGCTAAACCGACAATCGACATTCTTTTTGAAGTTAAAAATATCGAATTAGTTGATCAATGCAATAATGAAATGGAAAAATTGGGTTATGAAGCATGGGGTGAGTACGGTATTTGTGGGCGGCGCTTTTTTATTAAAGGCGAAGAAAAACGAACACATCACGCCCATATTTTTCAAGTAAATAATCCAGAAATAGCAAGACACCTATATTTTCGTGATTACCTCAAATCTCACCCGAAGGATGCAGAGGAATATGCCAAATTAAAAATAGAATTGGCGTCAAGATTTTCTCACGATCGGCAGGGTTATATTCAAAACAAAAAAAATTACGTTGATGCGCTCGAGAAAAAAGCTATTGCTTGGTTTTTCCTTCAAAAATAGCTTTGCCCCTGTGTTGAAACTGAATGCAAAATTATTCAGCATATCTGCAATAAGACAACTTTTTAGTCGAACGTTAAAAACTCAAAAATACTCTATTTTTCCCGATAAAATTCATCGAAATGCCACGTTTTTTCTTGTATTATTTTGCCCATTTTAAACGCGAAGCGTCTTAAAACCTTGCAAAATGGAAAACAGAAGATGGGCATACACTGCCCCCCGTTTTAAACGACATGCAACATCAAACCGGCATCGCAGTCGAACGCACGTATGTCGACAAAGGCTATCGCGGTCATCAACATCCGAAAAAACAGCGGGTGTTTATCTCGGGCCAGAAACGGGGAATCACCGCCACCAATAAAAAAGAGCTCAAACGGCGTTCGGTGGTCGAACCCTTAATTTGGTCATCTCAAAAATGAGGGGCGTTTAGGCAGAAATTATCTGTACGGCACGCTCGGTGACCTAGGTAAATGCCTTGTTAGTCAGTGCCGGCTACAATTTTAAACTCATCCTCAAATGGTTGCGGTTTATTTCTGTCTGGATTTTTTCTTGCTTGAATAACAAAAAATTCATGCCGCAGCGGCAATTCGCTTTAGCAGCTAATTAAAAGGGGCTTTTTAACGTTTGACTATCTATTTGCTATTTTTATTAATTGAGCGAAAGTAGTCTTCAAGCGAAGAATACTTTTCTTCTTTTTCTTCTTTTTCAACAGCAATTTTTGGAGAAATACCATTTTCTCTAAAAAAATCTCCTAAAGTATAATAACGCTCGCTTCCGGCATTAAGAGCATCGCCAATAACTGAGGGAGAGGTATCCTCTGACACTGGTGGAATACCCAATACAATATCTTTCTCGGGTACTATTTTAAATATCTTATTTTTTAATTCTTCTAAGTCGTCACTTTTAGCCCACAGTTCTTTTTTGAAATCAGCAATCAATGCATTAACTAATAATTCCTTGGCTTGATCGATATTATCAATTTTTGTATTACTCTGGAGGAGTATTGTTTTGGTTTCTTCACTTAGTGTTAATTTGATGCTTTCTATTTTTTGAAGACGTTCAAATATTTGGGGGCTTATATCATAATAACGTTGGTGTAAAGCAATGTAAAAAATGTAGTCATTACCTATTTTGTATAAACTTATTTTTGAATCTATCATGACACGTATTATGTTAAAACAAGTTGGAATTACAATAGCTCTTATTAAAAGATATATATTCTTAATATAGTCGCAATGGTTAGCGTAAGTTAATGTGTCGACAGATTCTAAAGGTTCTAAAGGTTCTAAAGTAAGTTGGGCGTGTTTGCCAAGGCGAAATTCTAAATTATTACATTCTAAGGTTTTAGTAAGCAATTCACTTAAGGCTGTTTTAATTACACCAACGTTATATTCTAGCTTCTGAACCAAGTCAGTAGAAGTGCCAGGTGAAGGTACAAATTCAATAAAAGCAATTTTGAATAATGAAGATTTATATTTTTTAATTCCATAAGGAATTATTTTTGGATCAGCTTTTAAAAATTCACATGCATCTGTATCAGTGAGTTTATACAATTCTATTAAGGAATTTAAAAACGAGGCAGCTAATTTTTCATTCATGGTAAATAAACTATTTTTATTTTTATTAAAAAATTTTTAGCAATATACTTCTTGCTTAAATGATTATTCAATATATTTGCAGTTAGGTAAATGCTTGGCATTAACCACTTTCAAGCCACAATTGCCTAAATTAATCGTCTGCGAACTTGCCACCCGGTTCGGATGAAGGTCTTTCGCTTCAAATTGGCAAGTGGCGATGTATTTATCCTGACCGCACTGGTTTTTTATTAAAATTTTCAAGTAAGTGTTATGCGTTATTGTAGCTGCATGCGGCGAATTGCATTCGAAAGTTAATAAATTGCCGCTATAAGGTTTAAGCCATTGTCCAGGCACGGGGCCATCAATGCAACCGGGGATGGCTAAATAGGTAATTTTGTAAGCGTAATGATTAGCTTTGCGATCAGTCACTTTGATGTATTTAGGGAGAATATCGATTCGTTTAGTGGGGATAGCGGCATAGGGTGGCAATCCGTTGGCATCAATGGCGATTACTGCTTGTCTGGGGTCGCAGCTTTCATCGAATTCGCAGGGGTAAATGGTTGGGGAAAAGATAGTCATTAACGGGGCAAGAAATAAAACGATGCGATTTAGTTTCATCCTGGTTTTCCTTTGTAGCCAGCTATGGTTGAAATCATAGCCCTTAATCTTTGCGGCGGCTAGTTTTTTGGTTTTTTGTTTGTTACTGCTAAACGAATTTAGTTCCAGGTTTTTGTCAGGAGATTGCCGCGTCCGCTTCGCTCCCTCGCAATGACAAGAGGGTGGCATGCCCCTTTTTTGTCATTGCGAGGGAGCGAAGCGGACGCGGCAATCTCCTGATTTTGAGTTGGCAGTGCAATTATTTAGGGCAAAACAGCAGACTAGAAAAAGCCTCTATCAATTCTCATACAACTCCTTCAACCGCACATAATCAATCTTACCCGAAGCTAATACCGGCATATCTTTGGTGTATTCGATATAACGCGGCAGGGCAATTTCAGGTAGGCCTTCTTTGCGGTAAAATTCAGCAATTTCTTCACGGTTGGCTTCCGGCTTATTGGTGATTAATTTAATTTGCTCGCCTTTTTTCTCATCTTTTAAAGCGATCGCCGCATGTAAAAATCCTGGCCAAAGTTGGCTGAGATAACTTTCTACGGCAGCCAATGACACCATTTCGCCGCCAATTTTAGCGAAACGCTTCACACGGCCAACAATGGTAATAAAACCATCGCTATCGATATCGACGACATCGCCGGTGTCATACCAGCCATCTTTTAAGGGAACAATTTTGCCGGGATTATCTTTATCTAAATATCCCAGCATGATATTGGGGCCTTTCACCCAGAGCTTGCCGCCATGATGAATGCCAGGTACTTTTTCCAGTCTGTGTTGGATTCCTGGTAATAAACAGCCTACCGTGCCTTTTTTATTGCGCATGGCGGTGTTGGTAGCAACGACGGGCGCGGTTTCGGTAGCGCCATAACCTTCAAATACGCGCACGCCAAATTCATCTGCCCAGCGTTGTTGCGTTTCCAGTTTAATTTTTTCAGCGCCAGCAAATAAATAGCGCAGGCTATAAAAATCATAAGGGTGCGCATAATGGGCATAACCGGCTAAAAAAGTATCCGTGCTAAACATAATCGTCGCATTTACCGCATAAACTAATTCGGGAATAATGCGATAGTGCAGGGGGGTCGGATAAAAATGGGTTTTAACGCCAGACATCAATGGTAAAAATGCACCCGCTGTTAAACCATAACAATGAAATAACGGCAGGCAATTAAAAACGATATCGCTAGAATTAAAATCAGCTGCGGCGCCTAGCTGATAACGGTTCGATTGCAAATTGTAATGTGATAACGCCACACCTTTTGGAATTCCTTCGGAGCCGGAAGTAAATAAAATCACAGCCGGATCTTCACTACGGATCTTGCGAAAACGGCGTTGATGAAAATAGGGAAAATGACTTTTTAAATAACCTGCTAATTTATTTACAAATTTAATATTTTTCGCAATATCTTCCAAGTAAATAATTTCGATTGCCTGTTTTTTCATTTCATCAATAATGTGATGCAGGTCACCTAGGCGAATAAATCGTTTTGAAGTAATAACGGTTTTAAGCGCTGCAGCTTGACAACAGCTGATAATGTTTTTAACGCCTGAAGAGTAATTCAACATCGCTGGCACACGACCATAAGCCTCTAAGCCAAAAAAAGTAATCATCGTATTAACGCTGGTTGGCAAAAGCACGCCAATAAGTTCCTGAAATTTAGCGTATTGCGTTAAAGCTTTTCCTAAAATAAAAGAACGCATAATCAATTGATTATAAGAAAGCGTGCCAGTAATTCGATCTTCAGCAATTTTAAATTTTCCTTTATGCACATTGCGCGCATCGATTAATGAATCAAATAGTTTTTGTTTTAAATCGCTGCTATAAAAAATCATTTCCGCCATGATGTTATAAAGTTCTTCACCCATGAGTCGGCGGCGATTACGGCTCTTGATGGTTTCATCGACTTTAATTTCTCGCGGTGGCAAAATCGTTAAAGAAATTTTAGGAAACCAGCGTAATTTAATTTTGCCTTTCAAGCGGGAAAAATAGCTAAATTGCGCACCGTTAATGCGGATTGGCAATAATTTAGCGCCCGCTTTATCGGCGATCATGCCCGGGCCTTCGTAAATTTTCATTAAAGCACCAGTGACAGTAATCCTGCCTTCCGGAAAAATCACCAATTTTTTACCACCTCTGACGACTTTAATCATGGTTTTCATCGACATGGGGCTGGTCGGATCGATGGGAAATGTTTCAACTAAATTAAGTAGTGGCTTGATCCACCAACTGGCCGCAATATCTTTATTAATCGCAAAAGTTAATTTATCGGGTAAAAATGCTGACAGTAAAACCACATCAAGAAAAGAAGTATGGTTGGCAATGATGATATAACGCGCATTCTCAGGATAATTTTCCAAGCCATTGACTTTCACTTGATAAATACTGCTTAAAACCCATTTAACAAACGATTTAACCATCGCCTCAGGAATAATTTTGCAAATGTAAATCGTGGCAAATAAATTGATAATGGCGAGAAATAAAAATACATGCGTAATATTAAATCCCAGCGCTAATATGCCTGCCACTAAAATGGCAGAAGCCACCATAAAAAGTGAATTCATCACATTATTGCTGGCGATAGCGCGCGAACGATGTGATGTGCCGGAATATAATTGCATGGTGGCGTACAAAGGTACTGCATAAATGCCGCCACAAATTGCTAGCAGTAGTAAATCCGCCATGATGCGCCAGGCGTGGGGATTGGCTAAAAATGCCTGCATTGTCGGCGGCGATTGCAATACATGATGCTCAAAATAGCCACTGGCATGACACATATCAAAAATAAATATGCTGATGCCGAGCAGAGCGATAGGCACATATTGAGGGCTGATTTTACCTTTTAATAATTTATTACAAGCTAGCGAACCCAAGCCAACGCCGATAGAAAATAAAGCAAAAAACAATGTGGCGAAATAAGGTGGCGCATGCAAGATATCCACCACAAAATTCGTCATTTGCGCTAAAAAAATAGCACCAATCGCCCAAAACCAGGAAATGCCCAAAATAGATAAAAAAACTTCTTTCCGCCGTTTAGCGTATAACAGCATCTCCCAGGTGTCTTGAATGAAATTGAATGAAAATTTGATATTGCGCTCATGTTTTTTGGTATGAAAAATATAAAAACTGCTCATCCATCCGACAACTGCCAACGCTAGCCCAATCGCTGTGATATAAATAATTCCATTCTGAAATAAAATAAAAATCCCACCAACAATGGTGCCTAATAAAATTGCTGCAAACGTGCTTGACTCTACCAAGGCGTTGCCACTAATTAATTCATTTTCTTGTAAATGGTCTGGCAAAATGGCGTATTTAATTGGCCCGAAAAAAGTCGAGTGCAATCCCATCAAAAATAAAGCGACTAAACTTAACGTAACATTCTGTAGATAAAGCGCATAACAGCCAAGGGCAATAAAAGGGATTTCAAAAAATTTGATAATGCGTGTTAAATACGCTTTATCAAAATGATCTGCTAGCTTCCCCGCAGTCGCTGAAAAAAGAAAAAACGGAAGAATAAAAATGCCTGCCGCTAGCGTGACTAACAGGCCACTGTGTTGATGGGACAAATTCAATTGAAATGCGAGTAAGACAATTAATGCTTGTTTATAAACATTGTCATTAAATGCTTGTAAAGCTTGCGTAATAAAAATGGGCAAAAATCGCCTTGTTTTTAATAAATGAAATTGGCTTTGTGCTGGCATTGGAAAATTTCCCATTCTCAAGTGTAAAAGGTATATAAATAAGCTTTAACTGATACATTAATTTTCTTGCAAATACTGTTTTTTCTGTTTCACATTTTTCCAATCATCAGCATCGGAGGGCGCAGCTTTTTTGCTGGTAATAGCTGGCCATTTTTTTGCTAACATTGCATTCTTTTCAATAAATTCTTTTTGCTCAGGCGGAACATCGTCTTCTGCATAAATGGCATCAACCGGACACTCCGGCACGCATAAATTGCAATCAATGCATTCATCCGGGTCGATTACCAACATGTTTGGCCCTTCGCGGAAACAATCGACCGGGCAAACTTCCACACAATCAGTATATTTGCAACGGATACAGCTTTCAGTAACAACAAAAGTCATGGCATCTCTCTTAAGAGTTAATTAATTTCAATAGCTTATTCTAATCCCAAATATTTTTTGATCAATTCAGAAATAAATGGCCGGCCACCATTAGAAGGCACACAAGTGGCAATGTTTTCGTCTTTTACTTGTATTTTGAGTTCGTACATGTTTTTTACCGGGTTATCATTGAATTTTAGTGCCCTGCCGCTTCGAGCTAGTCCCGAAGCCAAAAAGGGATTTCATTTGCGAAAAGATTATATAAACTTATGTCAGCTTTCAATCTGTTCGCTAACAACCGATTTAAAATGAGAGAAAAATGAATCTGCAAGAAGAAGTAAAGCAACGAATTTTAGCAGGTATCCCTGGATCAGAAGTAAGAGTTTTCAGCGAGGACGGCGTGCATTTTAACGCTTTAGTCATTGCAGAAGCTTTTGCGGGTAAAAATACCTTGCAACGCCATCGCATGGTGTATCATGCTTTAGGCAATAGTTTTGAACAGGGATTACATGCGATGGAATTGAAAACCTTAACCCCGGAGCAGGCCAATCATGAGTGATGCTATTGAAAGAATTAAACAGCAATTAAATGCGCACAAAATTGTTCTCTATATGAAAGGTTCGCCAGATTTTCCGCAATGTGGCTTTTCGGCACGCGCAGTGGAGATTTTAAAAAAACATGGCGCCCAATTTTTCAGCGTTGATGTGTTAGCCGACGCCGAAATCCGTCAGGCAATTAAAGAATATGGCAATTGGCCGACGATCCCACAGCTTTACGTGAATGGCGAGCTCATTGGCGGCAGCGATATTCTGATGGAAATGGAGCAGGCGGGGGAGTTAGAAAGCGTTTTGCAAGATTAAATGATGGTGACGTTCTGATTGTTGGTTAGAGAAGAATGACATTTTAAATCACCCCTCATCCGCCCTTACGGGCACCTTCTCCCGCAAGGGGAGAAGGCTCTCATCCGAATTCAATAGCTTTTCCAAGCCAGGTTTGTTTCATCTCCAAACCAGGTTTATTTCATCGCCAAAGTATTGTTTTATCAAAATTGGAAAATACTGGAATTGTTTTATCAATACAGGCATTGAAGTTTTTCAACTAGAAGGTGAACACGTAATTGTCCTTCTCCCCTTGCGGGAGAAGGTGCCCGAAAGGGCGGATGAGGGGTGTTTTTTCATGGTTTTGTGAGGCTTAAATGTCAGGGCCTGTTTACCATGTTCCAACAATTAAGCTAGTCGTTTGCGTTAGCAAACGTTTAAAAATCCTTCCAAGGCTCCACATCAGATTTTTTCTTTTTCGCATGATCACGCAATTCATAAATCCGTTTATATTTTTCAACCTCAGCTTTTTGCGATTTCGATAGTTCATGGTTGCTATCAAATGCACTCAATTTTTTATCAATATCACTGACATAATTAACAATTTTTCTACGTAACATATTACTTTACCTGATTAAATCTTCAAAACGGATATTTTTAGAACAGCTTTTAAAAACGAAAACCGCAGCAGACAAGAGTATTTGCTTCAGCGGGAACCGCTATGATAGTTTACTCATTATAACGATGATGACAACTCCACGACTCACGCATTTTCTAGCCGCATTTGAAGCCTTGCGTCATGCTGAAGGTTTGGAGCAGCTCGACCAGGATTTTTTAGACTATCTGAACTACCATCAGTCAGCAATTTATGTCGACTTAATGGCCTATCGTCAACAAAAACCGCTACCTTCAAGTGCTAGCGAAAGTGATTTTTTAATCGCACTAGCGCCTTACATTGAAGAATTCCTAACCAAATTTTTTCAAATTAGCAACCAAGTACAACAACTCAAATTAAAGACCCTATCACATAACCCCATTTTCGCCTTCAAACAAATGTACGTGCAACGTTTGGCGAAGCGGCGCTTAGGTAAAGGAGAAGACCTAATTAGCATCAGCAAATTAAATGATTGGCTATTTAATTTGGTAGCAAATGAAAACGATAAAGAACTCGCTATTGCCAGCCTTGGCATTAATTGGCTAGCAAATGAAGCTAGCCATGTAGAAGAAATTGAACGTCTGGTTCAATGGTGCATCTATGTCTTACAAAAAGAACCTCATGTGCCGAATGAAGTTTATGGCTGGGTGACGTTTAAGCTGCCGCAAAAACTGGATTATGATTATTTAGTGCCAGTCGAAAAAGTTAATCAAGATCCTTATCAACGCTACCAAGGTAATCCAGAGCATTTTCGAAACCGCGATGGTTTCGCATTAACTGATACGCGTGCGACACAACGTGAAGCGTTGGATGAGGTGCACTACTGCGTTTATTGTCATAAAAACCAGGGCGATTTTTGTTCGCGTGGTTTTCCGGTTAAAAAAGGTGAGTCTGATCATCATTTTAAAACTAATCCTTTAGGTGAAATTTTAACTGGCTGCCCGTTAGATGAAAAAATCTCAGAAATGCATGCACTAAAGCGCGATGGCTATAGCATCGCAGCGCTCGCTATGGTGATGCGTGATAATCCGATGTGTCCTGCCACTGGCCATCGCATTTGTAACGATTGCATGAAGTCTTGCATTTATCAGAAACAGGACCCGGTTGATATTCCACAAACGGAAACACGCATTTTGACCGATGTGCTCGATTTAGATTGGGGCGTTGAAATTTATGATCTGTTGACACGCTGGAACCCGCTCCGGTCGCAACAATATATCTCTAAACCTTACACTGGCAATAAAGTTTTGGTTATGGGCATGGGGCCGGCAGGATTTACCTTAGCGCATCATTTATTGATGGAAGGATTTGCTGTAGTCGGCGCTGATGGTTTAAAGATTGAGCCGCTAGCGGAATCATTATTGAACCAGCCGATTAAAAGTTACCAAAGCATTAAAGAAAACCTCGATGAGCGCGTGATGACCGGTTTTGGCGGTGTCGCCGAATATGGCATCACCGTGCGCTGGGACAAGAATTTTCTTAAATTAATTTATCTAACTTTGGCCCGCCGGCCATATTTTCAGGTTTTTGGCAATGTGCGTTTTGGTGGCACTTTGTTAGTAGAAAATGTTTGGGAGTTAGGTTTTGATCATTTAGCAGTTGCTGTCGGCGCCGGTCTGCCCAAAGAATTAGCGATTCCAGGTAGCCTTGCGCCTGGGATGCGTCAGGCCAATGATTTTTTAATGGCGTTGCAATTGACGGGTGCTGCTAAAAAAACTTCTCTCGCTAATTTACAAGTGCGGCTACCAGCGGTAGTGATTGGTGGTGGCTTGACTGGCGTTGATACCGCAACCGAAGTGCAAGCCTATTACATTCAACAAGTCGAAAAAATTTTTGAGCGTTATACGAAATTGGCAGAAACCTTTGGCGAAGCACGCGTGCGTTCGGAATATGACAATAATAATTTAGCCATTCTCGATGAATTTTTAGATCATGCTAAAAAAGTTAAAGCAGAACGTGAACTGGCCAAAAATGAAAATCGCCCGCCAGATTTTATCAGCCTAGTTCGTGCTTTTGGTGGCGTTACCATTGTTTATCGCGGTTTAATGCGTGAATCGCCGGCCTATCGTTTAAATCACGAAGAATTAAGTAAAGCTTTTGAAGAAGGCATTTATTATGCCGAAGGCTTAATTCCAAAAGCTGCTTTATTGGATGAACAAGGTTTTGTCAAAGCGATGACATTCCAAAGTGGTGTATTAAACGAAAATCAGGAATGGATATTGTCGGATGAAACAATGACGTTGCCAGCGCGATCAGTTTTTATTGCGACCGGCGCAAAACCCAATATTGCTTATGAATTTGAACATAAAGGCACTTTTCATCGCGAAGGTTTTGAATATCAGGTTTATCAAGATGAAGACGGTGAATTAAAACCGGTGCATTTTCATGATAATTGTAAATCGCCGAATTTTGGTGCGTTTACCAGTTATCAAAAAGATGATTATCGTGTGACTTTTTTAGGCGATACGCATCCGGTATTTCGTGGCAGTGTGGTAAAAGCGATTGCGTCAGCAAAACGTATTTATCCGAAAATACTTAATGTTATTCAAGCGAAAAATAATATTGATAAAAATGAATACCGATTGTTTGCTGATAAAATTTCTGGCTATTTTCATTCAAGTCTTTTAGAAATCAAACGACTCAATGCGAATACAGTAGAATTTATTGTACAAAATAAATTGGCTGCCCAAAATTATCAGCCTGGTCAATTTTTTCGTATTCAAAATTACGAAATGTTGGCTAAGGAAAAAGCGAATACTATTTTGCAAACTGAAAGCATTGCGTTAGAAGCAAGCCATGTAGATAAAACTTTCGGGATTATTCATTTAATTGGCCAGGAACGCGGCGCTAGCACGCGTATTTTAAGTCAATTGGAACCTGGTCAGCCTGTCGCTTTAATGGGCCCCACCGGTGTACGCACGCGAATTCCTGAAAGCCCAGAAAATATTTTAATTATTGGCGGCAGCCTCGCGGCAATTTACGTATTGTCTATTTCGGAAGCATTAAAAGCAGTAGGCGCTCACATCGTTTATTTAGCATCTTTTAAAAACAAATCTGAAATTTTTTCTGTCGAAGCACTCGAAAAATTAACTGATAAAATTATTTGGCAATTTGAGGCAGGGGAGAACCTCGATTGTCACCGTCCCCAAGACCGTTCTTACAATGGCGCTTTCAGCGCCATGCTGATGGACTATGCATTAGGAAATTTTGAATTGCCTGGTGAAATGGAATTTCCACTGAGCAGTTTTGATCGTATTTATTTAATTGATCAAGTTTTATTAATCCGGGAATTTCAACGATTACGTAAAGATGGCTTACAAACTTATTTTAAAAATGAAGCGAAATTTTTTGCTTCAGTTTATGCACCGATGCAATGCATGTTAAAAGGTGTTTGCGCGCAATGTCTAGTTTGGCAAATTGATCCCACGACCGGTAAACGTAAAAAAGCAGTTTTTGCCTGTTCCTGGCATAATCAACCGCTGGAAATGGTGGATTTAAATAATCTTGAAGAACGCTTGGCGCAAAACCGTATGCAGGAAATTTTAAGTGATCAGTGGGTGGATTATTTGTTTACGCAAAATTAATTTTTATTAAATTTTAATTAGTGCAGCCAAAATAGCGATTCCTGCAACCACAATGCCTCCTAGCCTTACAGTCAATTTTAAAGCCAGGGTATCAATTGCGTTTTGCATGCTGAAAAAGTTTTTATCAACGTTGTCAAATTTTTTATCAATGTCGTCAAATTTTTTGTCAATATTATTAAATCTCTCTTCAAGTTTATCGATTTGTGCTTTTTCAAGTAGATTGTCGATTTTTTCAAATCGCAACATCGTTTCATGCTCAAATGAATTTTGCTTGCCAGATAAAACATCCAGCTTATTTTCTAAATTGTCAATCGCAAGCAATACCGTTTCAGCGGTTCCCGCTGAACGATGATCGAGTGGGTTGAGTGTAGCTATTTGATAACTTGTAGGGTGAAATATTGTTTCAAAGAACGCCGATGCGTATGTGTAGCTTCGTACTATCAGTCAACTTTATCAGTGGTAACCCGCTGATGAACCTCTTGCACTAATTATTAAAGCCGATACAATATTCAAGACGTTGCCACTTGGCGCGTCCTTAAATCGCTAATAATTTTTCGAAATTACTAGTGATTTGTCGATGTGACTAGACCATTATCGACGTCGATGACGGTCTGGTTTAGGAAAAAATAACCTTCTGGAAGGATAGTAAAGATGAAAGCAAAAGTTGCAAAAAGAAATCTTGTTGCTGCTGCCGTTGGCGTAGCTATGTTGGCTTTGGCTGGTTGCGCTAGCCAAAATTGTCCAGCCCCGATGGCTGCTACCTGCAAAGGTATGTCAAGCTGCAAAGGCATGGTTCATAGCTGCAAAGGCAAAGCCAAGAAAATGCATCAAGCTCAATAAGTTTGAGCTTAAGCTTTTTAAAAGCCGGACTCGTTCCGGCTTTTATTTTTGTTGAACCCGCCCGCATTTCTGCCTAAGATTAGCGTCTATGCTTAAATCTCAAAAATTTCTCGGTTTTGGTCTTGGTTTACGCACACAGCATTATCAAGATATTCTCAATAAACAACCAAAAATCGATTGGTTTGAAGCCATTTCAGAAGATTATATGGTTGATGGCGGCAATCCGATTTATTACCTGCAAAAAGTGCGTGAAAATTATCCCATCGTCTTGCATGGCGTGTCGCTTTCAATTGGCAGTACTGATCCATTGGATAAAACCTACCTGCAAAAACTTAAAAAACTCGCTGATTGGGTAGAGCCGGAATGGGTCTCTGATCATTTATGCTGGACGGGTGTGGCTGGTAAAAATCTGCATGATCTAATGCCACTGCCTTTTACGGAAGAAGCATTAAATCATATTGTGACACGCGTTAAACAAGTCCAGGATTATCTCGGGCGACAAATTGCCTTAGAAAATGTTTCTAGCTATGTGCAATTTATTCAATCCGAATTTAGCGAATGGGATTTTTTAAATAAAGTAGCAGAGCTGGCTGATTGTAAAATTTTATTGGACATCAACAATATTTACGTCAATAGTTTTAATCATCATTTTTCTGCCGAAAAGTATATCCAAAGTATTAATCCTGAGTATATACAACAATTTCATTTAGCAGGACATACGAATCGGGGTGATGTGATTATTGATACGCATGATGCGCCGATTATTCCTTCGGTTTGGGAATTATACGAAATGGCATTAAAACGTTTTGGCAAAGTGGCCACCTTAATCGAACGCGATGACAACATTCCACCCTTAGAAGAATTAGTAGAAGAATTAACTATTGCGAGAAAAATCGCAGCTAAACTCGAGAAAAAACCCATTAAACGCTCAAAAAAAACCAAAGTATGTCCGATCTAAAAAATCTTTTAAATGATTTCCAAATACACGTTTTATCAGATGATAAAAAAATTATTGATGCAATCATCGGCGATGCTGAGCATCGCAGTTCGCGTCTTTTAGTCTATCAAGAAGCTTATGAACTTCGTCTTTTGGAAATTATGGGGAAAGAATTTCCTAAATTGAAAGAACATGTAGGCGAAGATTTTTTTGAAAAAATGGCTAAAGGTTATATTCAACAATATCCTTCGCATAATTTTTCAATCCGTCAATTCGGCGATAATTTTGCTGAATTTTTACGTAGTTATACTATTAAAGGCCCGCTTTATGCGGCTTTAGCGGAATTAGAAGCGGCAATGTCAGCAGCTATCGATGCAGCTGATGCGCCGCAAATTTCAGTAGCGGATTGCACACAGCTTACAGCGGAAGATTGGGAATTAATTTCTTTTAGCATTCATCCGTCCGTAAAATTATTAGTTTTGGATTATGACGTGATTAGTTTGTGGCATGAGCCGAATAGCCAACAGAAATTTAAAAAATCCAAACAAGCTTATTTTTGCCTTGTCTGGCGCTGGCAACAAATGGCGTATTTTTTAGCGCTCGATTCATTCGGTAAGCAAATGTTTGAAATGATCCAAAATGAATTACCATTCGGCCAAATTTGCGCTGAGTTGACTCAATTTTATTCCGGTTCTGCCGAGGATCTGACGTTAATTGCTGCGCAGAATCTGCGTAATTGGTTGGAGCAGGGTGTATTTTCGAGTTACCGTTTATGAATAATTTTGTATTGAGTATTGATTGGGATCATACCTTAAGAAATTCAAATGCGTTGGATTTAGGTCTGTTGTCATTAATTTTTTACGCTAAAGCAAAAGAAATTCCGGTGGGATTAACAACACATCGCGACTGTCATAACACCACTTACTATATGGTATCTGAATGGCAAGATAATCTTGCCGAAACTGCAGAGTCCACATTTCCCGCTGCGATTAGTTATTGGCAAAAGAGCTTCCTTGATGGGTTAAATTTAAAATTAGATTTCATCAGCGCGCGTTTCCAACCAGAATATCATCCGAACAGTTATTATGAGCAAGTGATTTTACCTTATGAAGAATATTTAATGCGGGAAATGGCAAGCCCTTTAATTAAACAAAATCCGCAAGATATTAGTGTAACAATAAAAAAATACCTACCTAATGTAGAAGAAGTGATTAGCGATGATAATCACTTTAAACAAGCACAAACGCGTTGGCTTACAGAGCGTTATCCCGGAAAAACGATTTTACATATTGATGATGACTTTCAAGTTTTCAAAAACTTACCTGGGCATTTTGAAGTTAATCAGGTCCATACGTTTTTATTTGAAAGCCCAGCAATTGTGAAATCAAGCGCGGAAGAGTTGAATTTATATGAGCTGTTAGGTATTAAGGCAGATGCAGAAATTTTTTCTCAAGAAAATAATTTTCAATTATTGGAAAAAGATGATCAAAAATGGTTGGCTGTCTGTTTGTGGCTATTGACTGCAGATAAAATTGATTTTTATCTCAAACACTTAAATTCTATTAATGATCCACTATTTCAATTACTCGCATCGATTACCCACCAAGTATTGCATGACGAGCAGCCGATAAAATATTTAGCTGTTTGAGCTTATAAACATCACCCCTCATCCGCCCTATCGGGCACCTTCTCCCGCAAGGGGAGAAGGGTCTC
>CAYTUN010000040.1:0-21888 GCA_964441315.1 uncultured Gammaproteobacteria bacterium
TTGGCCTTCTCCCCTTGTGGGAGAAGGTGGCCCAACGGGCCGGATGAGGGGTAATCAAAAACCCAACTCCTTAAATATAAACTCAACCCGTTGTTAATAAATAAGCGAAACTGGCACCGATTTGTGTTTGTTTTTTTATTGCCAAATTAAATTTACTCAATTCCACACCTAATGCTTGCGGCATTTCTAAATAAAGCATGCCGTTTTTATTGAGCAGCTGTTGTTGATGAATTAATTCGAGAGCAGCCGGTATTAAATTATCTGCAAAAGGCGGGTCTAAAAAAATAATCTCGTATTTTTTTTCGAGGATTTCGGGATTTAATTTAGGAAAAGTGGCGCAATAAGCTTTTAGATTATCAATTTGTAATAATTCTGCGTTAGTTACTATCTGCTTCATGGTTTTGGGATTAGCTTCGACGGCAATCACTTCTTTTGCGCCGCGTGAAATCGCTTCAAACGATAAAATGCCGCTGCCAGCAAATAAATCCAGGCAAACTGCATTTTCAATATCAAACATTAACCAATTAAATAAAGTTTCGCGTAAGCGGTCTGAAGTGGGTCTTAATCCTTCAGCGGGAAAAAATTTAATGCGGCGGCTGCGTAATTTTCCGGAAATGATGCGTAGTTCTTGGGTTTGTTTCATGATGACAAATTTTAAATAACTTATTCACCAACCAGAACCGTAATCATTTGATCAGGTTTTAATAAATTTTTTAGCGCTTGATTCACTTGCGCTACTGTCACATTTTGAATATTTTGCTGATATTGATCTAAATAATTTAATGGCAAGCCATAAAAACCGATTTTAACGATTTGATTTAAAATATCGGCGTTGCTATCAATACTCAATACAAAGCTGCCTAATAAATACTGTTTCGCTTTGGTTAATTGTTCTTCATTAACGCCAGTTTGAATAAAATTATTTAATGTTTTTTTAATCAGCGCTTCGGATTCAGCAGATTTATCTTTGCGGGTTTGGCTGAAAATATAAAATACACCGGCATTTAAATAAGGAACGAATTGGCTATTAATGCGATAGGTGTAGCCGGATTTTTCGCGGACTTCTTTAAATAATGTTGAAACTAAACCACCGCCACCTAAGACATAATTACCTAAAAGCAGCGGAAAATAATTCGGGTCGGCATAAGTGATGCCGTATTGGCCCAAAATCATTGTGGTCTGCTCGCCAGCAAATTTAACTGAAATATTTTTGCCCGTTAGCGGTGGCAATTCATCTGATTTTATTTGAGGCATTTGCCCTGCCGGTAACCGATTGGCAATTTGATTAGCAATGCTTTCTGCTTGTTCACGTGATACATCGCCTACCAAGGCAATCATGGCATTTTTTGCAACGTAATGCGTTTGATAAAAATTTTTAATTTGCTTGGCAGTGATAGCGCTGATCGTTTCTGCTGTTCCCAAAGGATCCTGCGCATAAGGATTATTTTTAAATAAATTTTGATAAAAATTCAGCGTTACCAATGCGGTCGGCGTTTGTTGTTGATTTTCAATAGCAGATAAAGTTTGTTTTTTAATGCGTAAAACCGCATCATCATTAAAATCAGGCTGTGTTAAAACCGATTCAAAAAGATCAAGCGCGGGTTGCAAATATTTAGCATCGGTCAAGGTTTGCAAAGTAACGATTGCCTGATCACGGCCACTATCAGAATTGAAATTTGCGCCAACTTGATCAAATTGCTCAGCAATTTGGCCCGCATTTAAACCGGCTGCACCCTGATCAAGCAAACTGGCGGTCAATTGCGCTAAGCCCTGATTTTTACCTTCATAATAAGATCCGGCGCGAAAAACAATAGCCAGGTTCAGCATCGGATTGCCTCGGCTTTCAACAAAATAAACCGGTACGCCATTTTGCGTTGCCCAATGTTGTATGTTGATAATTTTTTGTTCGGTTGCAAAACTCATCATTGAAAACACCGTGGTTATAAAAAATATTAGGGCCTGTTTACAATTGCTTTTTCGTCGCGAAAAAAGCGAGGTTTGAGGCAAAATCGCGTCAAATTTGAGGAAGCATAGTCGGACTATGTGACGAAAATTTGACGTGATTTTGACCAAACCCCGCTTTTTGCAGCAGGAAAAGCAATTGTAAACAGGCCCTAAGTATTTCATCATTATTCACTTTCCTTTGCTTTCGCCGGTATGGTTTCAATTTTGGGTTGCAATAAAGCCACTGTGACATTATTTCGAGTCAAATAATTTTTGGCCGCGGCTTGCACATCCGCTGCCGTCACGGCATTAATTTTTTCCGGATATTGTTCCGCTAATTGCCAGGGCAATCCGACTGCTGCAAGACTGCCAATTTGATAAGCCTGGAAAAAAAGCGAATCTTTGGCATAAATTTGCTGCGCTAATAATTTTGCTTTCGCGCGCGCTAATTCACTTTCACTCACGGGTTTATTTTGTAAATCTGCAATGATTTTATTTACCACCAATTCATTTTCCGCCAGACTACGCCCAGGTGCTGGCACCACATCAATTAAAAAAATATCCGAAAGCCGGCTAAATTCGGAATAACTAGCAGATGCGGCTGATGCCGCATTTTTTTCACGCATTAAAACTTGCGATAAGCGGCTGGCATCGCTACCACCTAAGATCATCGATAAAACATCGAGCGCATAAGGCACTTTACTATCGGGCGCTAAATCTTTAACGACTGGCACATTAAAAGCCATCATTAAATAGGGCAAGCGCGCTGGAATATTGACATTGACACGGCGTTCGCCCAAAGCTGCAATTTCCTTTTGCGGTTTTAAATCGGGTAAAGTTTGCGTTTTAATCCCACCAAAATATTTTTTTGCCAATTGGTAAACTTCTTCAGGATTAACATCGCCAGCAACCACTAAAATTGCATTATTTGGCGCATACCAGGTTTGATACCATTTTTTTAAATCATTTACCGTCATATTTTGCAAATCATTCATCCAACCCACCACAGGATGATGATAGGGGCTGGAAATAAATGCAGCGGCTTGCAAACGTTCATAAGCCAGACTTTGTGGAATATCTTCGGTGCGCATGCGGCGTTCTTCCATCACCACTTGAATTTCTTTAGCGAAATCTTCGGGACGCAACAAAAGATTTCTCATCCGGTCCGCTTCTAATTCAAAAGAAAGCGCTAATTTATCTTTTGACCAGGTTTGATAATAAGCCGTGTAATCGCGATCAGTAAAAGCATTTTGCTCGCCACCATTATCGGCCACCATTTGATTTAATACGCCCGGGCCGTATTTTTCAGTGCCGCGAAACATCATATGTTCTAACGCATGCGAAATGCCGGTAATGCCGCCGGTTTCGTAACTGCTACCAACTTTGTACCAAATTTGCGAAATCACCACAGGCGCGCGATGGTCTGGTTTCACTAAAAGCGTTAAGCCATTATCGAGTTGATAGCTGTGCACCGTTTCTGCTGCCATGATTAAATTAGTCCATAAAAAACTGATTAAAAATAAAAAAATACGCATTTAAACTCCCATTTGCCGCAAGCGGCAAAGAACGTAACATTATAGATACAAGCATACCTAAAACTTATTCGTTTTGAATAGAGATCGCGGTAGCAAGCATTTTTACACAATGGTAGGTGATTTCACAGCTGCCATCTTTGGTGGGTGGTGAAATTTTTAAATAGCCGTCTACTAATGCTTTTATGAATGCTTCTTTTTGGGACTGCTTTGGTAATTGGCTTAAATGTGGCGTGATATTGGTTAAAAAACCGTTTAAGGCAGTAGCATTTTCAAAATGCGCGGTTACGGTTTCTAAAGAATAATTATCTATAAAAAATCCAGCTTTTTTTGCGTATTCATCATATTTGGCATCGCTAATATAGCTGGTTGGGTCGGTATAATTTTTAAAATAATCTTTCCATTCTGGTGCTTGCATTAAATTTTGTCTTAATGCAGCCATTTGTGGCTGGCGTGTGCTGGCTAATAAAATAAATTTTGCATGGGTTTTTAAATTTTTTCGAATTTCCTGCAAGGCAAGCAATTTATTCGGTACCCAATGCAGACAAAAGAAGCTTGTCGCTAAATCAAATTTTTCTTTTTGCGCACCTAAATTTTCCGCTTCTTTCACCGTAAATGAAAGATTTTTTTGCTGAAGAAAATTTTCCTTAGCATAAGTAATCATATTTTCCGAAGCATCAACACCCAACACAAAACCCTGTGGTGTTTTTAACGCTATTTGATAAGTAATTTTGCCATCACCACAGCCGACATCGAGCACGTTTTCGTTGCCCTTGAATGCATATTCTGCCAATGCGTCCATGGCCGCATCGTATTGTAAGCGGGAATTTTTACTGTATTGGCTGGCTTGCCAATGGTTAGTGGTGACGGTCATATATCAAATTACCTCCTTGTTAAATCTTGTTTTTAAATTTTCCATAGCTTAGCGAAATTGATCGATAGATAACAGAATATTATCGATTCTCAAATGTTTTTTATTGTCATCCTGACATGGATGTCACGACCCATCCGACCAGGGACAGTTGAGTAGCACATCAATCAATGAATAGTGTATAAAGTTACACCAATTGCGTAAAATTTTAATAAACCTGCAGAGACCACCATGGCACTATTCCGCTTCCGCCAAAAAAGCACCGAAACCGAAACTCCAGCACCAGCACCAGAAAAAACCGGCCTATTTAGCCGCCTCAAAGCCGGCCTCGTTAAATCCCGTTCGCAATTAAGCGACAAACTCGGCAATTTATTTCTCGGCAAAAAAAACATTGACGAAGAATTATTAGCAGAAATTGAATCGCTATTACTAATGGCAGATCTAGGCACTGCCACCACCGAAAAAGTAATTAATTCACTAACCGACAAAGTAAAACGAAAAGAACTCGCCGACCCTGAAGCTGTATTTAAAGCCTTAAAATCACAATTAGCCGAATTGCTGAAACCTTGCGAAGAAGCTTTAACAATTGACACCAACCATCAACCTTTCGTCATTTTAATGGTAGGCGTCAACGGCGCCGGAAAAACCACCACTATCGGCAAATTAGCGCAATTTTTAAAACAACGAGGTTTAAGCGTTTGCCTAGCCGCCGGCGACACCTATCGCGCTGCCGCAATTGAACAATTAAAAATCTGGGGCGAACGCAATCAAATTCCGGTAATTGCACAACATTCCGGCAGCGATAGCGCCTCAACGATTTACGATGCAATGCTCGCCGCCAAAAGCCGCAAAATTGACGTAGTAATCGCCGATACTGCCGGCCGCCTGCACACGCAATCGAATTTAATGGAAGAATTAAAAAAAATTAAACGCGTCGTGCAAAAATTCGATCCTACAGCGCCACATGAAACCATGTTAGTCATTGATGCCGGCAACGGACAAAATGCTTTACGTCAAGCGCAAGAATTTAATCAAGCGGTTAAATTAAGCGGTATTACTCTTACCAAACTCGATGGCACAGCTAAGGGCGGTGTTATTTTTAGCATTGCTGACCAATTAAAAATTCCGTTGCGGTTTATTGGGGTTGGGGAAAAATTGGAGGATTTACAAGTGTTTAACGCAGCGGAATTTATGGAAGCTTTATTTATTAAGGATTTTTAAGCTTTTGTTTTGCCTTATATCAATCTCTTTCTAAACCATTAGAAATAGAACAAAAAAAATCGCTATTTTTCCAAATAAATCCCGCACTAGTAAAAAACATCATAATAAATTATGCAATATGAACTTCACCAGATTTAATTCATAACTAGCAAGAACGGGCACTATTTTATATTTAATAGTTTTTTAATAATGGGTTGATATGATGGATTTAACAAGAATTAAAAAAACATAAGGGACTAAAAATACATTTAGTGATCAAAATTCAAATAATTATAAATTTATAAGATTTTTAATCTAATACTCGAATTTTTTTATGTGATCTTCTAAATTTAAGCAAAGGAAAAAGTAAATAAAATTTAAAGCGGTTAAAAACATGTTCGAATACCATGAAGAATTCAATCGCTCAACTTGTGAATATCATATTCCAGTAGACACTCTTGGTGAGAGCCAAAATCCAGCCGTAATGAAAATGCTAGCTGATAGAGAGTCGCCACAAAACGCAAAAGTTGGAAATGCTTCTTGCTCTAATTGCAAACTCGACATGGCGCGTGGGAGCCTCATTTTTGCAATCAAAGATTCAAACGGAGCCCTGAAATATTTAGGGCTAAAAGTAAACAGTGAAACCCCTGTCGAAAAAATAAAAGATCTTTTATCTCTCAAAAAAAATGAGGCTGGTGAGCCTTATTTCACTTTAGAAGAAATTAATAATTACTTTGACATTCACGAGCAATTTTTCACTAGAATAACCGAAATTTGGCAAACTGCAATCATGGATGAGCGCAATGATTGGAGCAAGCATGCTTTTTATGATGAAGGTTGTTGGTGGATTAAAGAGGCAGAAAACGAAAATGGATCAAAATCTGAAAAACCCACAATGGTTGTCGTCAAAAATCTTACAGATGGCACATTTACTGTCGAGGTTGATTTTGTAGCGGCCTTTACCCAGCCCCCAAGCAGAAATTCTTCCAGAGAAGAATCAGTATGTAATACTCCAGTTAGATTTCAATTAAAGCTTAATCTTGAAACAAAAAGTTCCGAATTCACTGACAACATAATCTGCAGCAATTCAGTCGTATACGATATGACTAAATGGAAAAAAGATTATCGCTTGACAACCCCTACTTTAATTTTTGCACGCGTAGAAGATGAGTTTTGGAATGCTGTTAAACAACTGAAAGAACCAACATTTGATCCACTGCGCGAAGCAGCGTTTAATTTGATGAAACAGCTAATTGCAGCCCGCAGAAAATGGCCTGAAAAAGAGAATGTTGCTACCTTAGTCGAGATATTACAACCAACCGTTAAATGGCTGAGCAACCCCCATTTAAAAAACCTTGAAAAGCATGAAATCGATACTTTGGAAAACTTAATCAATAACTTAACAAATAACTTAACCAATATTTTTAGCAAACATTTAAGACCTTCAGCATCACCCTATTTATCAAATGAAACTATTGACGTTGTTCAAGAAACTAAAAAATTTTTTATCAACAAATCAAAAACTCTGGCTTCTAATTTGAGTTTTGAAGCTACAAAAATGACATTTCAGAAAGCAGTTAAACAGCTATCCAAAAATGAACAGCCAACACCATTGTATAAAGCGGCAAAGAAAATGCTCGAAAAAGCGAAATCATTGCATGAAATATGGGTTGCCAATTTAGGTAATGAGAACGCTGCGGGCGAACTCGGCAAATTGACTGAGCTGTTACTTCACACCACCGCATTGTTGGAATGTAAAGACCCTCGCGTATTGCCACAGCTTGCAGATTTGATAAATGAATCAGCAAATGCTCTTAATGCCCCTGAAATCGCTCAACCCTCAATAAATTTAACTAAGATAGTTCATGTATTAAAAAAATCAGTGGAGGTATCAGAGGTTATCAATAAACGTTTAGAAATAAAGCTAAAGTTATGCAGGCCAAGCTTGCCAGCCCTACAAAAAGAAAAAGGGGAAGAATTAGTCAAAAAACTGGAACAATTAGAACCTGATGCACCCAAAGATGAAAAGCACGAAACTAAATTTGCTTCCTATATAAAAGAAATCGAAGCACTCAAAGAACACGGCTGGGCTGAAAAATTATGTAGCTCAATGACAGCATTTTTATCGGCTGCTAAATCCTGTTTTGTAAGCCCTTTTACTTTCTTCTCTCGTAGCACTGCGCCATCTCCCATCAGCCCCAGCTCCAGCGCATCAGTCTATAACCAAAAAGAAACAAAACACAAAGAAGAAAATACCCGTCCAGTTACCGCTCAAGTATTCGCTGCTTAATTCAAGTAATTGATATTACTTGAATCAAAGCGGCCCATGCGCTAATGGAAGCACTGTTTGATAGCACAAAATAATTTTTAGAAATTAAGAGCTATTAATAATAATTTTTTCATTTCAAAAAAATTTAAACAGCTCTTAAAGCGAAAATAAAAATATTTGAGTGCTAGTTTCCAATTGACTGTGTTGGGTTTGGTGCTTGGGATTCGCCTACATCCATCGAACAAATGCTTTGGTATTCTTTCATTATCGCTGGATTTAACAAAGAATAAAAAACATCATGAATGGATGTTTTAATCATTTGTCTTAATTCTCTTAATTCTAGGTGATTTTTCCCAGATATTTTTTGCAAAGCGGCTTCTAATCCTATTTCTAAAAAATCTTCTAATTTTCGGTAGGTAGAATTATGAGTCAGAAGCTGTTTTTTAGTTTTAAGCGCGAATTCGCCAAGGAAATTATCTTGAAGTTGAAAAAAAGATGCTTGCCTTTTCTTTAAAATATAAGGATCGAGCAATAAGCTCAACCGCTCTTTTAAATTTTTGTCTATTTCTTTATCTCGAGCTATCTCATAATTTTTATTGTTTCTTTTTACTTTCTTTAGCGATTGTTCGATGAATGAAACTTGTTTTTCAAACATTGATGGATCTAGTCTTTCTTCGGGGTCTTTTTTTAACAGGGCACTTAATAATTCAATTACTGCCTCTTTAAGCTCGCCAGCAAACATTAACTTAATCTCTGATACCAAAGGATTGAGCATTTTGATTAAATGAATTAAATAGTTTTTATGACAAGAATAAGATGACATACAAAACCTCGTGTGACGACCTTGGGCAAGCAGTTCTAACAAAGCTAATCCCAAAGAATAAAGATCAGTTTTTGAATCATTAACAGCACCAAGTCTCAATTCCGGCGCTAAATACTCTTCTGTTCCTGTTATATATTTACTATGTTTATTTATGCTTTTTACAAATCCATAATCTACAAGCCATGCTCGCATAGCTTTTGGTGGAGCATTAACAAGGATATTCTTAGGTTTAATATCGCCATGAATGCAATCTTTATTTATAAATTCTTGCCAATGAATTTTTAACAAAGAAACAAACAATTCAAATATTTCTAAAGATGTTAGTTTTATTTTTTTATGATAAATCAAATCATATAAGGTCATATCACCTAAGTCATGCATAACAATAGAATAATTTGAATCAGCATATAATGAAGGATACTTGGATTTCATAGGAGAATCTCTTCCATTTTTTGATTCTGCTATGACATGTTTAAGAGATATTTTTTCATTAAAGATTTTTATGCCACGAGGTTTTTCTGATTCCTCTACCCAGTCTCCCCACCCTTCTTTCTTCGCTCCTCGCTCAAACGCTTTCGGATAAACTTTCACCTTGAATGATGGCCTAACCCTTATGGTAGCTAGGATATAACGAAAAGAGCCAGAACTTCCTTTAGGTGGCTTTTGCTTTAGGGTGTGAGCTGTGTAGCCATCATCCACGATTTCATAAACTTGCTCTCCAGGACGCGAGTTACTGAATCGCATCTGTATACTTCTTTTTAATTTGAAACCATCTTTTTCATGTTGAAAATAGATACATGACTCATTACCATTTTTTTTTAACAATTGCTCCACTATTTCTTTTTTCGTTTTATCATGCAATATATCGAGGGGATCAAATTCAAGAGCCATTTTTTTTCCGTTTTTTATTATGAATCATTAATGCGCTTTTTACTTGCTATTATGCTACATGCTGCGCAATATTAGGGTCTTCAGTGGCTAAATTTCAGCAGCTCATATTGCTTGCATTAAATGAAGCGTTGCTTATTTTGCAGCAGGTAAATATTGCATAGAGACAAGCCCTAGTTGCCCCTACTGTTTCTCATACCAGCATTACTTGTGACAGAATTTACATTTTCTGTTAATATAAATTTTTTTATTTTTTCTAATAGCCATTCTTCCAATTTATTGAGCAAATCTGAATGTCCAAATTCATCTTTTAATTTGTCAGGAACATTAGGATTTAACTTAATTTCTCTCTTGAAAAATTCGGCTAATTCTTTATAAGTCAAATCAGGCGAATTGAAGAAATGAAAAAATTTAAAACGTAAATCGTGTTTGGTTTGTATTTGGGGTGATAAAAATGTCAATTTTAGGGCTGCGTACAGCGGAAGCATTTGTTTGAGTTCAAAAATTAATTGGGGTTCGACTGAAGAACTCAGGGCCATATCAAGCGATTTAGCTACCAGTTCTGGATCTTTGAGTAAAGCAAATAAAACTTTAATCTCCTTAATCCGCTCTTTCAAATCAGCAGGATCCAATCTTTCTTCTGGATTAATGGCCATCGCATCTAATAGCAAATCATATATTTGATTTTTTAGTCCTGCCGCATCAACTGATGTTTTGACACCATCAACCAAAGATCGCAATGATCTTCTTAAATACCTGAAATAATTTTCAAGGGTATTATATTTATCGCTATCAAATTCAGCACGCCGGCCATAGGTAAGCAATTCAAGCGCACAAAGCATTAAAGCCCATATATCGGATTTTTGTGTATGATGTGCACATTCATCATCAAATTCTGGCGCAAAATATTCTTTTGTACCCCGCAATTTCTCAAAGCTCTTTCCCCTTTTTTTTACATAGCTATAATCAATAATCCAAACTTTAGCAGGGCCCTCCCCTTCTACATCAAGACGAATATTGTTCGGCTTAATGTCCCCATGTATACGGTCTTTATCAATAAATTCTGTCAAGTAAGCTTCAAATAAAGCAATCAATATTTCAAATAATTGCAGTCCCTCTAATTTCACTTGATCACGGTAAATTAAATCAAGCAAATCCACTTTCCCTAATTTGTGCATGACTATCGCTGGATATTTTCCATATTGGGTTGGAGGTTTTGTTTTTAAAGGAGAGTTCCCGCCTTCTTTTGCTTCATTTTCAATTTCTAAAAGCGAAAAACGCTGTGTATTAAAAAGCACTTTGACGCCACGTTTTTTAGGAGTACTAAGTTTTTCCCTTATCCAGCTTGCTTTTATAGCCTCAGCATTAGCTATCGTGTCGTAAATTGTAATAGAAAAAGGATCAAGTTTGATGGTAGCTGATGCATCAACAAAATAGCCGAAATTACCGGCATCACGGGGGTTCTCATCAGCATCTCGATCTTTAAGAATTTCATATAACCATTTATCAGGGTTTCTGTTACTACGATGCCTTATTAAGCTGTTTTTCAATCGATATTTTTGACCCAAAACTTCGTAAGTATCTTTATAATAAAAACATTCTACTTCAGGAGACTGCTTTAACAACGCTTCTATTATTCCTTTTATTTTTTCACGGTAAACTGCATCTTTGTGAAGCACCATATCAAGCGGATCGATTTCTATAGCCATTTCTTTCCTTTTTTATAATTAGAATAAATTTAATTGGCTTTTTATTAATTTTTGCGAGCCATCATTGGGCTACCCGGGTTAACTTTATTAGTTTGTGTTGGTGATAATGTACCCCTCCACATTCGGCCAAACGCTGTAGTAATCCCTGAAGCAGGTTCATCTTTGGAGCGTATTCGTGGCGGGCTATTAGTTTTAGCTAAAGGGCTTGCTGAACGCTTGGCCAGAAGGGGCGGCTTAGGATCATTGGAGGCTGTAATTTGAATTAAAGACAGCGTTGTTTGCTCGGTATTCAACAAACCAGCGCCAATTTTCAGCAAATAGTTGTCCGCCTTTTCTGGAGCGCCATCAAAGCAGAAATTATCTTTTTTTAAATCAATTGTTATTACGCTTTCAGGAGAACCGCTATCAAAAGGCGCATAGTACAAATGGCAATATTGAACTTCAATTAATGCCCTGGATTCAATTTTATCTTGAAATTTTTCAAGCTGCTTGACAGACTTTTTGAATTGCGTGTTTAGCCCAATCATTTGAACCCGAGATGTTATATCGGCAAAATCTGCCAGCAGTCCATTAATTTGCGTTTTATTTTTATCAAAACTGGCTTTAAATTTATCCAGCTTATCTTTCCATTCTTGCAGTTTACATCTCCATTCCGCCGGTATTTGTGTTACTGTCTCTGCCCCAGACGGGGTGCCGTTTACACTGGGTATCAAGCCTGATCCTATTGGATCTTCAAATGCTTTTTTTAGTGATTCAAACTGAGACAAAATGGATGGGCTAAATAAGACATCTTTGATATTTTTTAGCTCTTCTAACGACGGATTTGTCTTATTTATTAAATTATTTTGTATTTCTTTAACTAAAGATTTAGCCTTTCCCAAGGATTTGGTCAGGTTTTCTCTCAATTCGGCAATTTTAGCCAAATCCTCTTTTTTACCATCGCTTTTAATAAAAGGATTATTTTCAACGTTTAAATGCATCACAGAATCAGCCACATTCACTATAGCCATGTGATTTAAATTTCTGGAAAAAACCGCTTGATAATCCGATGCTCGTTCTGGTTCTGGCTTAACAGTTGAAATCAATTTCTCAAGCTGATTTAAGCTATCTATGAAGTCAGCTACATTTAATACCTGCCTTTTCTTTTTATCTCCAATGTCTGTCAAAACTTGATCAATTTGCTGGCTAATTTCTGATTTATTTTCAATGTTGAGTGCCTTTTCCAGAATTGATTGCTGTTGTTTTAATATTTTTTCAATTTGCATGAACTGCTGAGTGTACGTGACTATTCGTATAACACGCTCTAGCGCCGCTTTTGCTTCTGTTGTGGCAGGTACTAATTTTACTTCTTGCATAATTATATTCCTTATAAGTATTTTGGTTGGATATTTTGAGTTATGGGGAGAAATTTAGGGGCTGACCTCCTTCGTCTTTGTATATTTTTTTAGCAAGGATGCTAAAAACATACTGGGCGGAAAAGGCTTACCGTATACTGGTGAAAACAAAAGGGACGGTAGAAACTGAAAATGACAATCAAAAAAATTCAAGAAGGTGGATGAAAGTAAATTAACTGATATTTTGCTATTCAATAGCTGCATTTTTTATGTCCTTATTATTATAAATAATCAAAGCAAGCTGGGGCTTATTAACTTTTTTGATAAAATTACCGACTGCAAAAAAAATTATACTGAATTTTTTTAAAATGTAAATTAATATTTTTTTAAGGTGAGTGAAAAAGAAAGATTTGGGCATCAACAGGCGCCCAGGGAGCGAGTAAAAATTTAATCCTTCTATATGAAAATTAATTTAGTAGCTCGACATGCCAATCGCTATATTGAAATGGCTGAAACAGTCAACGACTCTCACTATCAGCAAATAAATTTTCATTCACACTTTAGCTTTGATCCACTAAACTGTAGCCGTGTTTTACAAATAACTTTTGAACAATGATCCGACTCAGCCAACTCTACAAACGCTACCCCAGCGGCCATGAGGCGCTGCAAAATATTAATTTGACGCTACATGCTGGCGAAATGGCATTTTTGACCGGTCATTCCGGTGCGGGTAAAACCAGTTTATTAAAGTCGATTGCATTATTGGAACCAGTAAGCCAAGGGCAGATTCTTTTCGAAGGCAGAAATTTATGCAAATTATCGAAGCGTGAAATTCCGCATTGGCGCCGTCAATTAGGCATTATTTTTCAAAATCCGGAACTACTTGGGCAGCATAGCGTATTAGATAATGTCGCTTTGCCTTTGATTGTGGCCGGCATGCCTTATGCGGAAGCGAAACGGCGGGCGCGGGCGGCATTGGATAAAGTTGGTTTATTGCAACGTGAAAAAGCGAAGGCGATTACTTTATCGGCGGGTGAACAACAGCGTGTTGGCATTGCGCGCGCGGTGATTAATAAACCGCGGATATTATTAGCCGATGAACCGACAGGTAATTTAGACCCGCAATTAGCCGAAGACATTATGCAATTATTTGAAGAATTTAATCGCGTCGGTGTCACGATTTTAATTGCGACTCACGATTTATCTTTAATTGCTTCATTGCCTTATCGCATTTTGACTTTGCGTCAGGGCGTTTTATTAAATGGGGACCTGGATGAAGATCTCTGATTTAACGTTGAATTTTTTTTCGCGGCATTTGCAGGCTTTATTGAAAGCTTGTGGTGATATTTCCAGGCGGCCGTTTAGCAGCATTATGGTGGTGATGGTATTGGCGATTGCGCTGACGATACCTACCAGTCTTGGATTGTTAGTTAGAAATTTGCAAGTCTTGTCGCAGGGTTTTCATCCGGAGCAAGAAATTTCGGTTTATTTAAAAATGGGAGTGAGTGCAGCGGATGCACAACTCTTGATTAAAAAATGGCGCGGTAATTCTAGCGTTATTTCCGCGCGTTATATTTCACCTGATGAAGGGCTGAATCAGTTTCGTCAGGCGACGGGTTTTAATGACATTATTCATGATTTGCCAACGAATCCGCTGCCGGGTGTTATTGTGATTAAACCTGACGATATTTCGCAAATTAATGATCTGGTGAGTGTAATTAATAAAAGCGATCAGGTTGATCAGGTGCAATTAAATTACGCCTGGCTGGATCGTTTGAATCAAATCAGCGAAATTGCTAAACATATTGTGATTTTTCTTGGGGTTATTTTAACGGTTGGTGTGGTGTTAATTGTTTGGAATACGATTCATTTAATTATGCAGGAGCATTATCGGGAAATTAGTATTTATCAATTGGTTGGCGCTACGCGCGCGTTTATTCGGCGGCCATATTTATATATGGGACTTTTGTACGGTTTATTCAGTGGTTTTTTAGCTTGGTTGACGGTGACATTTACACTTTTTTGGTTGAAGCAGCCGATTCAGAAATTGGTGTTGTCTTATGGTACTGCGTTTCAGTTAGATACGTTTGGATTTTCAGGGAGTATTTTGTTTTTATTGTTCGCTGCATTGTTAGGATTTTTAGGCGCGGTGATTGCGTTGCAAAAACCGTTGCGGCAGGGTTGAAGAAAATTTCACGTTTTTTAATAAGGCGGCAATATAAAATGTAGGGGAGATTAGCGTAGCGTAATCCACCGTTTTTACAAACCACGCAAAGATGGTGGATTACGCTACGCTAATCCCCCCTACAAAAACACTATGGATCAGGGATAGATGCATGATAAATTACTTAATTCGCTACTTAAAATTAATTTTTTAAATTAATCCGGAAACCCCATGCAATTCATTGCTATTTTGCGCGTGCTTGGCATTTTATTAATGATGTTTAGCTTAAGCATGCTGCCGCCATTTTTTATTGCATTGGCTTATGGCGATGGCGGTTTGTTCGGTTTTGGCATTACTTTTTTAGTGACTTTTTTTACAGGATTTTTAGTTTGGCTGCCACTTTATCGTTATAAACGCGAATTAAAAACGCGCGATGGGTTTTTAATTGTCGTATTATTTTGGTCAGTGTTATCTTTATTCGGCTGTTTACCTTTTGATATCGTTGTTCCTAAAGTTAATTTTATTAACGCTTTATTTGAATCCACTTCCGGTTTGACCACCACTGGCGCGACCGTCTTGACCGGACTCGATCACTTGCCGCATGCCATACGCTATTACCGCCAGCAATTACAATTTTTAGGCGGTATGGGAATAATCGTATTAGCAGTTGCGGTATTACCAATGCTTGGCGTGGGTGGCATGCAATTATTTCGCGCTGAAGCGCCTGGCCCGATTAAAGACCGCAAACTCACGCCGCGCATTACCGAAACTGCAAAAACGCTTTGGTATATTTATTTAGGATTAAATGTCGCCTGCGCATTTTCTTACTGGCTAGCGGGCATGAGCCCCTTCGATGCGATTGGCGAAAGTTTTAGCACGGTGGCAACCGGCGGATTTACCATGCATGATGCGAGCTTCGCTTATTACCAAAGCAATACGATTGATTATATTGCCGTATTTTTTATGTTAATGGGCGCTGCTAATTTTGGTTTGCATTATTCTTTTATTACGCGTGGTGATATTTTCCGTTATTTTAGCGATCTGGAATTTCGCAGTTTATTAATTATTTTAGGCGTTGTTGCTTTTTTAGTCGCTGCAGTTTTAATTCACTACAAAACCACCCGCCTATCAACGCAAGCGATCAATCAAGCGATTTTTACCGTCGTTTCACTTGGCACCACCACCGGCTTTATTAATTCGCGCTTTGATTTATGGCCAAGCTTCGTACCCTTTTTAATTATGATGACAGCTATCATCGGTGGTTGCGCTGGCTCAACTTCGGGCGGCATAAAAGTGATTCGGACCTTATTATTTTTTAAACAAGGCGTGCACGAATTAAAATTATTAATTCATCCCAAAGCTATTATCAGCATGCATTTAGGCGCGCAAGCTGTACCAACAAATATTATTCAAGCAACCTGGGGATTTTTTACGGTATTTATCAGCTTTCTTTTTTTGGAATTTATTTTACTAATGGCATTTGGCATGGATGTCACTTCCGCCATTGGCGCCAGCATTGCTACATTAACCAACGCCGGCGCCAGCATTGGTTCGGTTGCACTAAGTTTTAATGATATCAGCCTACCTTGTAAGTGGATTTGCATCATTTCAATGATTGCCGGCCGTTTGGAAATATTTACGCTTTTAGTGCTGTTAACGCCGGCTTTTTGGCGGCGATAAGCCTCTGACTATTTTAGCGCTACGCGCTAAAATCATCATACAGTTTTGACCATTTTAGCGTCTGCCGCTAAAATAGTCATATGAAAAAACCTCGATATCTCGAACAAATTATAAACGACGTCTGTTTTAAAGCTAATAAAATGGCTTTCATTTTTGGTCCAAGCCAAACGGGAAAAACCACACTAGCCAAACAATTGCTGGCTAACCGTGGTACTGGAAATTACTATAACTGGGACGAGACAATGTTCCGCCGACAATGGAAGAAAAATCCCCATATAAACTTACCGACTTTAAATTACAAAAAAAAGCCTTTGATCGTTCTAGATGAGTTACATAAAGCCAAATTGTGGAAAAACAGTTTAAAAAAAATTAACCATGAAATAAAAGACAGTTGCGATATTTTAGTTACTGGTAGCGCACACCCAAACGTTTATCGCAAAGGTAGCGATAGTTTAATGGGGCGTTATTACCATTTTCGCTTGCATCCTTTTTCGTTAGCAGAATTATTAAAGAATCGTTATTCCTTAGAACCGGATGACTTAATTAAGCGCTTATTTAATGGCACACCTATGAAACCCATTAAATCCGCTGAAAAAATGCTGCAAGATCTTTATCAATATGGCCCCTTTCCCGAGCCTTTGCTAGCAGCCAACCAAAAAACTTTAAACCTATGGCAACGTAATCGCGTGGAAAAAATCATCCGGGAAGACCTGCGTGATTTAAGTCAATTGCCGGAATTAAGCCAAATTGAAATGCTTACCAGTCTATTGCCGGAACGCGCAGCACAACCGCTAAGTATTCAATCATTGAGTGAAATTTTAGAAGTTGCTTATACAACAGTTAAACGCTGGCTAAGTTATTTAAATGAATTATATTATTTCTTCAATTTAAAACCTTACAATAAATCTTTATCGCGCGCGATCAAGAAAGAAAATAAATTATACTTGTGGGACTGGAGTGAGATTGAAAATAAAGGCGCGCGTTTTGAAAATTTAATTGCATCGCACCTGCTTAAATATTGCGATTATTTAACTGATAATGGTACAGCAGAATTTGATTTACGCTATTTAAAAAATAAAGAAAAATATGAAATTGATTTTTTATTGCTGCGCAATAAAAAAGTGTTTTTGGCAGTTGAGGCGAAGTTTCAAGATAAAACGCCCTGCAACTCTTGGGCAAAATTTATGCCGCAATTGGGTTGTAGCTATGGCGTACAAGTGGTGATGGAGCCGAATGTTTATAAGATTTATGAGTACGCCAGTTATAAAATCTTGGTCATTAGCGCAGCCAGCTTTTTACCTTATCTGATTTAGTTCTGACCATTTTAGCGTCGGACGCTAAAATAGTCAGACACGGCGATAAGCAGCTTATTTTTGCAGAAAAATTCATGGGTTTTTGATAGCGCGTTTTGACTTGGCGTTTTGACTTGGCGTTTTAATTTGATTTTTGAATGATGGATATTTTTGTAAAACCACCCCTCATCCGGCCCGTTGGGCCACCTTCTCCCGCAAGGGGAGAAGGCTCTCATCATGGCTTAATAGCTTTTTCAAGCAAGGCTTATTTCATAGCACCATATTTGTTTTACTGGCAGACGTCATCGAAGTTGTCCTTCTCCCCTTGCGGGAGAAGGTGCCCCAACGGGGCGGATGAGGGGTGTTTTTTACAATTTTCAAATTAGCACCATAAATTCGTAGCAGCTTGAGTAAACGATTTAAAGCCAATAAGCTTAATGCAATCTTCCTGGGTAAAAATTATGAACAAAAAACTGATGACTTTAATTGATGGCTCTTCTTATTTGCATCGTGCTTTTCATGCTTTGCCGCCGTTGACGAATTCACAAAAAGAGCCAACTGGCGCCATGTTTGGCGTGTTGAATATGATTAAAAAATTGCTCGATGAATATCAGCCTGAATGTGTTGCAGTGATTTTCGATGCGAAAGGAAAAAATTTTCGTCATGAAATTTATCAGGAATATAAAGCCACAAGGCCGCCGATGCATGATGATTTAAGTGTGCAAATTGAGCCGTTGAAAAAAATGATTGAAGCTTTGGGTTTGCCGTTGATTGTTTTAGAAGGCGTTGAAGCCGATGACGTGATTGCTACCTTGGCGAAAAAAGCCAAGCAAAAAAATTACCAGGTTTTAATTTCCACCGGTGATAAAGATATTGCGCAAATCGTTGATGCCGATATTACTTTAATTAATACCATGACAAACTCACACCTGGATCCTAAAGGGGTCGAAGAAAAATTTGGCGTTAAACCTTCGCAAATTGTCGATTATTTAACTTTGATTGGCGACAGCGTCGATAATATTCCTGGCGTTCCCAAAGTGGGTGCAAAAACGGCGGTAAAATGGTTGCAGGAATATCATTCTTTAGAAAATATTATTAAACATGCCGATGAAATTCCTGGAAAAGTTGGCGAGAATTTGCGTAATACGCTTAAATTATTGCCAATATCTAAACAATTAATCACATTAAAAGATGATGTCGATGTTGGCTTCAGCTTGGAAGATTTAATCAGAAAACCCGAAGATAAACCGCTTTTAAAAGAACTATTCACTCGCTATGAGTTTCGCGCCTGGTTAAATGAAATTTTATCCGATGATAAACCCACCGAAAAAAAAGCAACGCATTATGAAACTATCACCGATGAGAAAAGCCTAAACAAATGGCTAGAAAAATTAAAAAAATCGAGCTATTTCGCATTTGATACCGAAACTAACAGTCTAGACGCGCTCGCCGCAGACTTAGTGGGCTTATCATTTTCGCTTCGCGAAAATCAGGGTGTTTACATTCCTTTGGCGCATCGAACGTTGGATAAGGGCCTGCAATTAGATCGTGATTTTGTGTTAAATGCTATAAAACCATTGTTAACTTCGACTGAACATACAATTATCGGACAAAATTTAAAATATGATTTAAATGTGTTATCGAATTATGGCATTGAAGTGACAGCAGCTTGTTATGACACCATGTTGGAATCTTATGTGTTAGATAGCAGCCAAAATCGTCATGATCTGGATTCAATGGCATTGAAATATCTAGGCCATAAAAATATCAGCTTTGAAGATATTGCTGGCAAAGGTAAAAACCAATTAACTTTTGATCAAGTTGATATTGAGATTGCAACTAATTATGCCGCAGAAGATGCTGATATCACTTTACGTTTGCATGAAAAATTATTTGCGCAAATCAAATCAGATAAAGATTTACGTTTTATTTTTGAAACGGTAGAAATGCCGGTGATGAAAGTACTGGCAAAAATGGAACAAACCGGCGTTAAGATTGATGCCAATTTATTGCAGGAGCAAAGCCTTGAATTAAGCCAGAAAATCGAAACTTTGCAAGAAGCCGCTTATAAAAAAGCCGGTAAGGTTTTTAACGCTAATTCACCAAAGCAATTGCAGGAAATATTATATACCGATTTAAAAATTCCGGTGATTGCAAAAACGCCTACTGGCATACCATCAACCGCAGAAGATGTATTGCAAGAATTAGCGCACGAATATGAATTGCCGAAAATTATTTTAGAATTTCGTAGTCTTAGTAAATTAAAATCGACTTATACTGATGCGTTGCCAGAGCAAATTAATCCATGCACGCTGCGCGTGCATACTTCGTATAACCAAGCGGTTACTTCTACCGGACGTTTGTCTTCTACTAATCCAAATTTGCAGAATATTCCGATTCGCACGAGTGAAGGTAGACGGATTCGTAAAGCATTTATTGCGGAAGAAGGCCATTTAATTGTTGCGGCGGATTATTCGCAAATTGAATTACGCATTATGGCGCATTTATCGCAGGATAAAGGTTTATGCAAAGCGTTTGAACATGATTTGGATATTCATCGCGCTACCGCTGCAGAAGTTTTTAATTGTCATTTGGATGAAGTGACAGAATTACAACGCCGACAAGCGAAAGCGATTAATTTCGGCTTGATTTATGGCATGTCGCCTTATGGTTTGGCCAAACAAATTGGCGTTGATGCTGCTGTCGCTAAACAGTATATCGACCGCTATTTTCAGCGTTATCCGGGCGTCAGAGATTATATGATTGGCATCCGCCAAATTGCGCGTGAACAAGGTTATGTCGAAACTTTATATGGCCGCCGCTTATATGTACCGGAAATAAAATCAACACAATTTCAACGACGCAATGCAGCCGAACGCGCTGCGATTAATGCACCAATGCAAGGCACTGCTGCCGATATTATTAAAATCGCGATGATTACGCTGCAAGATGCGATGAATGAAAGCAATCTTCAAATGAAAATGATTATGCAAGTGCATGATGAACTAGTTTTTGAAGTGGCGGAAACCGATATTGCGAAAGCGGAAAAATTAATCGAAAAACATATGACACATGCGGCGAAATTAGTCGTGCCGATTGTGATTTCGATTAATCATGGAAAAAATTGGGACGAAGCACATTAGTGGACTTCGTCCACTCGGCCGGTAGCTGGAGTTTGGTGGGGTGTTGGCTTTGGGTTTTTTCTGGGCATTTTTAATTGTGCCGCTACGTCTCTGCTGCTAATTTCGAATCAGGAGATTGCCTTAGCTCTCGCTCGCAATGACAACCATTTGTCATTGCGAGCGAGAGCTAAGGCAATCTCCTGACAAGAGGTTTGCACTAAATTCGAACAATGCGTTTATGTGCGCAGCGCATAGATATCAAACCGATGCGATTTTCCTTTTAAGCTAAAATTAGGCTTTTGATTTTTAATAAACGGGGCGTGAATCGGGCGTTTTATCACGACACGGCAAGCTGCGCATTTAAGTGCTAAATCAAACAACTCCTCTTCATTTTCATTTTTTTCACACAGGTGCTGTAATAAATATAAGTATTTATTCGAGCGCGCGGCTTTAAATTTTTCTGGGAAAATTGGGTCGAGATAGATGATATCGGGATAATTTGGTTCAGATAAATTTTTTAGATAATTTAGGCTATCAGCAAATATCAATTTTGGCGAAGCCAAAATTTGAGAAAATGCTTGTTCGAGTAGCGCTGCTAACACGGGTTCACGCTCGATTGCAGTGACTTTAAATCCGCTATTGACCAAAATCACGGCGTCAAAACCTAGCCCTGCGGTTAAATCCAGCACGGTTAAATTTGTTTGTTTTTTAATTTGACAGGCACGTGCCAGCATTTCGCGCTGGGAATTGAGCTTTTTGAGGCGCGCTGCAAAATTTTTTTGGGAATAGTCGATGCGAAAATTTTTTAATTGATGATTTTTTTCCCAATTTAAATATAAATAATTATCGGAGAAATAAAGGGTGAATTCGGCTGATGTTAGATCGTGCACTATTGGCAAATGGTATTTTTCAACCAGTATGTGAATATGTGTTTCGTATTGGACGTTATTTAAAATTGCTGCTTTGATATTAAATGATATTTGCATGTTGGATATCTTGTTAAATTCACCCCTCATCCGCCCCGTTGGGGCACCTTCTCCCGCAAGGGGAGAAGGGTCTC
>CAYTUN010000041.1:0-21575 GCA_964441315.1 uncultured Gammaproteobacteria bacterium
TCTCCCCTTGCGGGAGAAGGTGCCCCAACGGGGCGGATGAGGGGTGATTTAAAAAGCATCCACCGCATAAAAAACATCCACCACTCAAAAAAATCATTCCGCCTTTTAGATATTTATTGATAAACTGGAAATCGCTGACAAAGTTTAATCACTTCTTGTTTAATTTGAAGTGATTTTTTCTCATCTTCTAAATTATCCAATATATCGCAAATCCAATTCGATATTATTTCAATTTCTTTTTCTTTAAATCCACGTGTGGTAACAGCTGGCGTGCCTAAACGTAAACCGCTAGTAACAAAAGGCGATTGTTTTTCACCCGGCACCGTATTTTTATTGACGGTAATATTGGCTTCACCGAGTTTTTGCTCAGCGGCTTTGCCAGTTAAACCTTGTTTTGATAAATCCACTAATAACAAATGATTATCCGTGCCGCCGGAAACAATTTTATAGCCGCGCGCAGCAATCACTGCTGCCATTTTTTTCGCATTATTGATGACTTGATTTTGATAAGCGATAAATTCCGGTTCCATCGCTTCTTTAAATGCGATCGCTTTTGCGGCAATCACATGCATCAACGGGCCACCTTGTGAACCTGGAAAAATCGCGGAATTAAAGCGTTTTTCTGCATCATTTTCATGACGCGCTAAAATAAATCCGCTGCGGGGACCACGTAACGTTTTATGCGTCGTCGAAGTAGTGACATCGGCAATATTAATCGGTGAAGGATATAATTTTGCGGCAATTAATCCCGAAACATGCGCCATATCCACTAAATAATAAGCGCCGATGCTATCGGCAATTTCACGAAAACGCTGCCAATCCACCACACGCGAATAGGCAGAAAAACCGGCAATAATTAATTTAGGTTTGTGTTCTGCGGCTAATTTAGCGGCTTGATCATAATCAATTAAACCGGTTTCATGATTGACGCCATAAGTAACTGATTGATAAATTTTTCCTGAAAAATTCACTTTCGCGCCATGCGTTAAATGACCGCCATCATTTAAACCCATGCCTAAAATCGTATCGCCTGGATTTAATAATGCCAAAAATACAGCTGCATTAGCTTGCGAACCGGAATGCGGTTGCACGTTAGCATAATCTGCTTGATATAAAGTTTTTGCACGCTCGATCGCTAAATTTTCGACGACATCCACCCATTCACAACCGCCGTAATAACGTTTGCCGGGATAACCTTCGGCATATTTGTTCGTTAAAATTGAGCCCTGCGCTTCCAATACGCGAGGGCTGGTATAATTTTCAGAGGCAATTAATTCTAAATGATCTTCCTGACGTTTTTTTTCTGCCTCAATCGCATTCCATAATTTTTCATCGTAATTTTTAATCGTTAAATTATTAGCAAACATAATTTTCTCTCTAGTGTTTTTTTAAATAATGGTGAATGATCGCACGGGTTTTGGCATGTTTTATCAATTTATCAAATATTTTCTCTAATTTTTCTTTATTTTTATTTTCTTTACGCAACATTTTCTCTATTCTTTTTTGTTCAGCCTCATCTAGGTTTCGTTTTGCAACCACCGAGTCGGGCGTTGAGCCAAAAGAAATTAGATGCATCGGAATAGCTACCATGCGAGTTGCGATTTCCTGTTTGCTAAGCTTAGCAGTTTTTTTCTTTTCATCCTTGACTATTTTCGTCTCCGTATTTTCTTGTAAAGGCAGACTAGTCATTTGATTTTGAGTCTGCGCCACGCTTTTGAGCATGCCTTTTTGACGCGGCTCAAACCAGGGAATTTTCTGATTTTTTTGCAATGAAATATTGTCAGGTAAATTTTTATCAAGCACTGGTGCTACAGCTGATTTGGGGTTTTCAGACACAACAGATTTGGGATTTTCTAACACGGTTGATTTGAGATTTTCAGGCGCTGGCGTTTGATCTTTATATTGGCTAATCATCGGCAGAGCCATGATTTTCGTAAAAACAGCTTGCCAGTTTTTATATTGTGGTTTTTGTATTAGAAATTCCTGCGCTAAACGTTGCAAAGCAAGTATGTTCAGCCAAAGCTGGTTGTTATAAATTTTTAAATCATCATTATTTTGCAACAGCTGGTTTTGATCAATTTTATCTACTAACCAATCAAGGAATTCATCCGCAATTTTCGTTGCTAGCGCGATACGCGGCTCAAATTCAACACGCGGTAAAATATTATCTGTCAATGTATTACTATTTTCATCTTCTAATCTTACCAAGGCCAAAATTTTACCAAGCGTGCCACTGCCAGCAAAATCACCTTGTAATAAATTCAACCAGTCAGTCAGCAATTTCAAATCTTGCGCCAACCATAAAAAACAGGCCTCGGGGCAAATTTGACGCGCTAAAATTGGCGTCACCAAATGACGTAATTTTGCCAATGCCTCTTGTTTGGGAAAAACGCGATAAAATTTTCCTTGAGCGAAATTAACTTTATCAAATAATTGGCATTGCTCTTTTAATTCACCATTTTCCGCACAAAAATAAATATCATGCTTCGTAACCATTTTTCCTAAGTCCATATATAAAGCCGCTGAAAATAATGCATAGCGAAACAAACAATCATCTGCATTTTCATCGGCCTGATCGATATGCGATAAAGCAAATTCAGCGCGCATTAATCCGCGGTCTAACAATGAACCCCAAACGCCGCGTTTATCGGAAGGAATTAATTGAACAAATTCCGCATAATTTTTAATGGTTGACACGTATACTGATTCAAATTGCTGCTGATTCAATTTCGATAATGGCGCAAATTTAGCAACAAACAAGCTTCTTTTTGGATGTAAAAATAATTCATCGTAACTCAAAACAGGTATGACAAAACGCCTCATGGCAGCAATCGGTTCAGCAGTGGTTTGTGATTGAAATAGCATCGTGCATAGGTGGGTAAAAAATACTCGTTATATTCTCTCAAATGTAAAACTAGAATGCACTATTCAGCGGTTCCCGCTGAATCGATGGTAGTTGTTGGAGAATTGCGCGAAACTTGGGCCTAATTACGTTTTGACGCTCACGAAAAACGTTCATGAAAATAGCATTCAATTACGAACATCAACCTAACCCCCGACCGTGCTTTTCTGGCGGGAACCGCCAGTTGTATTTGTTTGGATAAATTAATAGACTCAGGAAAAATTCAATGAATTGATTGGCTCATTATTTGGTCAATATGAGCGGGAGCAAAGTTACGTTAATGCGATTTTAAGCTTTGGTATTCCCAATGTTTCGGATATCAAACGCACTGTACCAATCCTTCAGACCGAATTTGTATCAAAGCCCAACAACACCACTGGCCGTCATTTTGGCGCGCAGGCGAATGCTGGGTTTCATTTGATCAAGAAAGAACATTTCGCGACTGGCCCTTTTGCAGGTCTGGATTATCAGCATATTAAAATCAATGGCTATGATGAAGCATTTGAATTGACTGCAGCCAGTTTGAATTTCTTTGGTCAAACCAATGAAGCGTTGACCAGCACCTTGGGTTGGCAGTTCAATTTAAAGAGCACCAACCTGCCTAAGCCAGTCTATGCCCAAGTTTATGGTGGTTTAAAAACCCAGCATATTGGCCAAGACCGCGATATCCGCTTTGAAACAGCGAATCTGGCAGGCAGCCATGGCGCCATTCCCACTTCTGGCCCGCGCGGCAGTTATGGTAATGCCGGTGCAGCAGTCACAACCTTTCTGCATAAAAACCTGGGTTTGACATTTAGCGCGCAAACTAATTTTGGAAATTCTGATTTCGATCAGCAGATTTATAGTTTGACGGCGTCTTTGTTGTTTTAAAGGAGTGAGGCGAGATGTAACTTCCTATTGCTAGCAAATTGCTTTAGGAAGTTCACCCCTCATCCGCCCTGTCGGGCACCTTCTCCCGCAAGAGGAGAAGGGTCTCTTCACGATTCATTAGCTTTTGATAACAAAGCATATTTCACGGCGATTAACTTTATTTGTTTGGCAGATGTCCTCGTCAGTTGGCCTTCTCCCCTTGTGGGAGAAGGTGCTCGATAGGGCGTGAGGGGTAATAATAAGCCCAAAATTCCACCAATCCCACCCAATTACCCCGAGTTGAATGTTAATCCCAAACCCGATAGACTCCGGCGAAATCTTAAATGGACTTAATCGATTTCAACTGGCTTTTATTAGTTCAGTTGCAAGCTATTATCAAGGATGATGCAGGGTTAACCCTTTTGTTTTAAAGAATAATGAAAAGGACCGCATCATGAATTTTTTGCGTTTGGTTTTTTTGGGTTTAGCGTTTTTTGTTTCCCTCTTCAGCTACAGCATTTCCTACGCTTTGCAATTTAGTAACTTTTTCTTTTTTGGCGACAGCCTTTCTGATGTCGGTAACAGGTCAGAAGCTCCACGCACGACTAATCGAGGCCCACTATGGGCTAATTGGCTTGGCTCTTACTATGGCACCAATATTACGCCTTCCAATAATGGCGGCACTGATTATGCGCGGTATGGTGATCAAACCGGCTCATTGGGCCCGATTGACTTTTTTCGTGATGGTGGCGTGCTTAATCAAATTAGCCAAATTTTGAACCAATACCCGAAGGGTCTCGACCCCAAAGCAGCTTACTTTATGTGGGCTGGAGCAAACGATTATTTGGATAACGTAAGCTTCTACTGTGCTACTGATATTTTGGGCACTCGATGCAAAAGCCGTGATGAAAATAATGTATTAGTATTTGATAAGAATAAAATCCATGCGCGCATAAATGTCGTACAGAACCAGGCCGTCGCCAATATCATCAGTAGTCTTAATCAGCTAAGGCAGGCGGGAGCAAAATATCTTTTCGCGATTAATCTTCCTGAATTAGGCCTAACCCCGGGCGGATATGACCAACAAAAAAATCTTCCAGCGCTAGCAAATGCTTCAGTAGGTATGATTCCCCAGTTTAATGCGGCACTAAGCCAACAGATCAATGCACTCCCTTATGATGTCGTGCAAATCGATATTTATGGTTATTTAAATTATGTGGCTAATAATGGCGCGCGTTTTGGCTTTACTAATACGACTCAAGCCTGGTGTACGAATATTGGTCCGTTTGATAACAGCTGTAATGCCAATGTAAATGCTAATCCCGATACCTATTTATTTTTTGATTCAGTGCATCCCGGAGAACAAGCTCATCGAGATATCGCCGATTTTATTTACTATGGCTACTTACTTGGCCCAACTTACTATAGCCTGTTAGCCGACGTCCCCTTTGCTACGATGAATGTGCACACCAATGCCATTAACACATTATTTAAGCCCTACACCGTCCTCACTGAAAAAGGCCCGATTAAAACCTGGACAGCATTTGCCACCGGCAGTTATTCGCCTAGCGAAACGCCAACTATTAATAGCAGCTATCCGTTCCAATCCTCGAATGATGATTTTGCCGGCACTGTTGGCGGTTATTATCGTTTGAATGACAATGTCATGTTCGGCGCAGCATTTTCACCGACTGTTAACAAGCTAAACGTTGATGATCTTTATCAAGTAGAAATCAACGAAATGCTCGCCTCAGTTTTCGGTCAGTATGAATGGGAGCAAGCTTATATCAACAGTATTTTAAGCTTTGGCATCCCCACTTATTCCAATATCAAGCGGACCATTCCGATTGGACAAACCGAATTTATTTCGCAAGCCAATACAACACATGGCCAGCATTATGGTGCGCAAATTAATTTAGGCGCTTATTTCATTAAATTAAAGCATTTTGCTACTGGCCCTTATGCAGGACTGGATTATCAGTACATCAAAGTGAATGGCTATAACGAAACCTTTGACCTGACCGCCGCCATGTTAAATTTCTTTGACCAAAGCAACAAAGTGCTCACCAGCACCTTAGGCTGGCAGATCAATACACAAATCACCAATGTGGGCAAACCCACTTTCGCGCAACTCTACACCGGATTAAAAACCCAACACATCGGCCAAGACCGTGATATTCGCTTTGAAACCGCGAATTTACCTGGCAGCCACGGCGCGATCCCAACTTCCGGCGCGAAAGGCAGTTATGGCAATTTAGGCGCTGCTATCACCACTTTCCCGCATAAAAAATTGGGACTGACATTCAGCGCGCAAACTAATTTTGGTAATTCCGATTTCAACCAGCAGATTTATAGTTTGACGGCTTCGTTTTTGTTTAATTAATCAGGATAAATAGTTTTATTAATAGAATCGTAAAATATTAAATTACCCCTCATCCGCGCCTCACGGGCACCTTCTCCCACAAGGGGAGAAGGCCCTCATCCGGGTCCAACAGCTTTTCATAACAAAGCATATTTCATGCCACTTCACTTTATTGATTCGGCAGATATCCTATCAGTTGGCCTTCGCCCCTTGTGGGAGAAGGTGCCCGTAAGGGCGGATGAGGGGTAATAAAAAATCACAAAATTGATTTTTCCCGCAACACCTAATTTATACCCAAAACGGATAGGTTTTAGGTATATTACAAAAAAAATTCAATTCTTTTTGAAATGAATTACAAAAACGGTGGATTACGCTTCGCTAATCCCCCCTACGAAAAGCAAAAAAAGTAAGTTACCGCTTTCTAAACATTTCAGCCAAAACCGCAGAATTCGTCTAAAATACGAACATGACGACAACATTCTTATTAAACAATTTATTGGCCTTCATTGAAGGCTTCGCGCTCATTATTTCTCCCTGCATTTTGCCGATTTTGCCGATTATTTTAGCTGGCGCTATTGAAGGTGGCAGGCGGCGGCCGTTGGGGATTATTTTCGGTTTTGTTTTAACGTTTGCTTTATTTACTTTTTTCTCACGCGATTTAGTGCAGCATCTTGCTATTAATTTGGATTTACTGCGACAAATTGCATTCGGATTAATTTTTATTTTCGGTTTAATTCTTTTTTCCGATTATCTATCCGAAAAATTTAATCGCGCCACCCAGGGACTTGCCAATGTTGGCTCGCATTTAACTGCCAACGGAAAGCCCGGTTTTTTAAGCGGTTTTATTTTAGGATTGTTAATCAGCCTGGTCTGGGTGCCCTGCGGTGGGCCGATTTTAGCAGCTGCGATTGTGCAAACGGCGATTCAAACAACCAACTGGCAAAGTTTTTTTACTTTTTTCTTTTTTGCATTAGGCAGTGTTATTCCGATGTTAATCATTGCTTTTTTAGGGAGAAAAATAATGTCGCGCTTAAATTTTTTAAAAGCAAAAACGCATGTCTTACGCAAAATTTTTGGCATCATCATTATGCTTGCCGCCATCATTTCAGCATTTTATGGCAGCTCTGCCGCCAGTACGATGCCACAAGCGCCGAATGTTATTCCACCCACTAGCACTGACAGTCATCATCCTGCTGCATCACTTCAATTAATGGATGGTTTATCACAACCTTATTCAGCGCCGAATTTTCCTGCGAATGCGGTTTGGCTGAATTCACCCGCATTAAACATGGCGGATTTAAAAGGCAAAGTGGTCTTGATCGATTTCTGGACTTATTCTTGCATTAATTGCGTGCGCACTTTGCCTTATTTAAAAGAATGGTATCAACGTTATCATAAAGAGGGTTTTGTCATTATCGGTGTGCACGCGCCAGAATTTGAATTTGAAAAAAATATTAATAACGTCAAAAACGCGATCGCCAAATATCAAATTCCCTATCCGATCATGTTAGATAATGAATATACCCTTTGGCAGGCCTATGAAAATCAATATTGGCCCGCGCATTATTTAATCGATAAAAATGGCAAAGTGGTTTATCAACATTTTGGCGAAGGCAACTATGCTGAGACCGAAAATAATATTCGTTTTTTATTAAATCTATCAGGACAAGTAAAAGATAATAGCAGCGATAATCATACGCTTTTTAGCGCTCAAACGCCGGAGACTTATCTAGGTTACCGACGCGTCCAAAATTATGCAGGCGCGCCAGAATTAACACCGGAGCAAACCGCTAATTATCAATTTCCCAGCAAACTCTATCAAAATGATTGGGCGTTAAATGGCCGTTGGAAAGTCGAAGCTGAAAAAATTATTAGCGCACAAAGTGGCGCTGCCATTCAACTGCATTTTCGTGCAAAAAAAGTTTTTGCGGTGATGGGGAATAACAGCAATCAGCCGATGAGCGTTAAAATTTTATTAAATGGCAAACCGGTTAATGCTGAAAAAGGTAAAGATGTAATGAATAGCGAAATCTCAATCAAAGGCCATGCTTTGTATGAAATTCTTGATTTACCAGAGAACGCAGATGGGATTTTGACCTTGATTAGCACTCAACCGCAGATAGAGTTTTATACGTTTACCTTTGGTTCTGAATAAATTCACCAGCCGGCCACTACTAAATTTTTCCAATTCACATATCCATTTATTTGTATTTTTATTATAAGCTTGGCTTAAAACCTCTAGCTTTGGTTTTTGTGGTTTTCGTAGGGGGGATTAGCGAAGCGTAATCCACCGTCTTTAATGTACCTTGCAAAAACGGTGGATTACGCTTCGCTAATCCCCCCTACTAACTAATCCCCCCCATTTTTACGTTTTATTGAGCATTTAATAGTTTTTTCTGGAAAAATAGCTGTTATTCATGGTTTGTTAATAATAAGTTAATTTTTTATTGATACTTTATTCTCTAAAAAAAGCATCAGGTATATTTACATTGAAAAAATTTAACATTGGGACTTTTAAAAGATTAGTTTTATTTAGAGGTAGTACAACAACAGACCTACCAGATAGCTCTTCAGACGAAGAAATAATAGACGCACCCGACCTTATACTTAATGCGGCTGTAGAAAGCGAAAGGAAACGGCTACAGGATAAAAACACTAGTGAATTGATCAAGTCGTATTTAGCTGCTAAAAGTAACTTATTAAAATCAGAAAAAACTCATTCAGTAGAGTTAAGGGACAGCAAAATAGATGTACAAGAATTAAAAGAACAAGTGGCTCAAACAATTGGTTTATTAAGCTCAAATGATGAGGCTAAAATTAAAGCTATACAAACAAAATTCATTACTATTATCAACAATCTATATAACAGACAGTTTCAATACATCTTAACTACCGACAGTAAAAGTTTTTACGTGAGGGTACGTCATTCCAAAAACGACTTAGAATACAATCCTTATGAATATGCTATTCAATTGCTCAAAACAGTGGTTGGAATTACAGAATTTTTTTCTTGCGCAGATGACCAAGTAAAGAAAAGTTTCCTCAAGCTAAGCCCTGCTATCATTCAATTTATGTCTACATTGCAAGCTGTCATTGAAAAGCCTAATGCTCATGAATTGCCATTTGATACCCGCCTGCTAGAAGCAGGGCAAATGCTGATTGCAGCCATAGAAAATTGCTTTTTAACTAAAATTAAAGAATTGGCTAAAACAATACTAGAATATTATGGAATAGCCAGTTCAAAAGAAAAGTTACAAACATTATTGCTTTATTTTAGAGACCTCTGCCTTTGGTCAAAAGACTATAAATTTGATCCTGTTATCAATATTGAAAAGCGCAAAAATGCCTATTGTATTACAGAAACACAACCCATTAAATTGGATGCTAGCGTATTTGAAGAGACATCAAAAGAATGGCTAAAAAAAGAATTCTCATCCTTTTCTGAGCAACCTCAATTCAAAATTTTGATAGAAGAAGTTATTAAAAATAACTTGCCATTAATGTGTTCAAAGGGCAGGTCACCAAACCCCTCATTGCGTGAACCGACACCATTAATTCCTTCACATGCTCGTGTGGTTTTCACGGTAATAATAGATCAAAATATGAAAAATATATTGGTATTTAATTCCATCAATCTAAGTGGCAGCTTATCGCCACCAATGGGAGAAGATAAGCTTAAAGGGATCACTTCTTCTTTACCTGAAAGTTGTAATCCTGCATTACATGCCACTCATTTAGCCTACCGTAAGCTGTTATTTTCTAACTCGTCATTAGCTGATTCCATATCGTTATTTGAATCATTATATGGCGGATTTACTATCCGACCAGATTTCATTTTCGTCGAAATGCGGTTATTAACTGGAAAAATGTTTGAAAATAAAGCTGTAGCGCAAGCAAAAATAGACGATAATAATTTTGCGATGGCTAATAATGTAAGAGAATTAGCTAAAGCAATTAAAGAAAATTCTAAAATAAAAGGAGAATATAAAGACGCGGTCAATAAATATTACAGTGTAAAAATTGATGATAGTAGCAAGAAACCCTTTATTAGCGATTTTCACATGATAACTTTCAACTATGGCATTAATAGCAAAGCTGATGCATTTTATTCAACCTTTGCGGATAAAACCAGCAAAGAAGATATCAGCTTTTCCATAAGCAATACTGAATCATTAAAAGCAGTAATTGAAAAATTAATTGATTTTTTAAAAGGCAATAATCTTTTAGATGAAGCATTTCTTGAAGCTGCGAAGAGTAAGTGTAAGTCTTTTAGCCTGGAACCAAAAAAAATAGAAAAAAGAACTAGTGAGATTGATGATGTTATGGGTATCAGTCCAATTGATTTAGTTGCTTCAGCAAGCAAAGAATCCCTACTTAAAAAAATAAACCCTATAATAGAGAAAAATTCCAGCCCACCTCAATTCAGAAAACTAATAGAAAACGAGCTTATCTACCGCATTCAATCAATGGCATTAATTTTATCTTTACCAGAAAATCCACGGTTTAATAAATTAAAAACTTCGCAAAAAAACTTAATTTTTGCAGCTTTATCAACATTATTGGTTGGCAGCAGTGGATTTGTGAATGCAGGTTGTAAATCTGCTCGTGACAGGACTTTTTTACTGTTACTAGGGCGTTACATATTACTTGATGGTTTAGAGCAATTTTTAAACAATGACCCTGGAAAAATTATTCAGGCTATTGAAGCAGAAACTGATAACTTATTTCCGATTCAAGCTTCCTATGGCCTGGTTCCAGCCCTTAAAGCAAATGAGGTTAATTCAGAGCTTGGAGCTAAGCTGCGAGATTTAAATAAATCCGCCAGAGAGTTTCACCTGATGATTAGCGAAATTGTCAGATACCCATTAGGGGGTGAAAAAACTAAAAACCTAATAGAAAATCAAATAGGTAGTGGCAAAATTAAATTAAGCGACCTTGATATTAAACCAGAAGATGAACCAGGTCAGTAAAAAATCACTTAAATCAAAATGTTGCAATCAAACTAACCCGCTTTAGAATAAACTCCTTTGATAAAAAAATAAGTGACTGACGGCCATGTCCAATTACCACCCCCAAACCATCGAACCCCAAATCCAGTCCTATTGGGACAAACACCAAACCTTTACCGCCAAAGAAACCGCCAAAGGCGAGAAATTTTATTGCCTCTCCATGCTCCCCTACCCCAGCGGCGAGCTGCATATGGGCCATGTGCGCAATTACACCATCTCTGATGTAATCGCGCGTTATCAAAAAATGTTAGGCAAAAATGTGCTGCATCCGATGGGCTGGGATGCATTTGGCTTACCGGCAGAAAATGCGGCATTAAAGCATAAAACCGCGCCAAGCCAGTGGACTTATCAAAATATTGCGACCATGCGCGAGCAAATGAAAGCGCTTGGTTTGGGTTTTGATTGGTCGCGGGAAATTGCCACTTGTACGCCGGATTATTATCGCTGGGAGCAGTGGCTGTTTATTGAAATGTTTAAAAAAGGCCTGGCTTATAAGAAAAAATCGATGGTGAATTGGGACCCGGTGGACCAGACGGTTTTGGCGAATGAGCAAGTGATCGATGGCCGCGGTTGGCGTTCTGGCGCTTTGATTGAACGGCGCGAGATTGATCAGTGGTTTTTAAAAATTACCGATTATGCCGATGAATTATTAGCCGATTTAGAAAAACTTGCCGGCTGGCCGGAGCAAGTGCGCACGATGCAGGAAAACTGGATTGGGCGTTCGGAAGGTTTAAGCATTCGCTTTGCTGTGCCGGATTATCAAACTGAATTAAAAGTTTTTACGACGCGTGCTGATACATTATGCGGCGCGAGTTTTATTGCGATTGCGATTGATCATCCTATCAGTCAAAAACTAATCGAAAAAAATGCAGCGATTAAAGCATTCGCAGAAAAATATTCTCACGTCGAAACCAAAGAAAAAGTTTTCGCCACCCAAGAAAAAGCTGGCATTAACACCCATATAAATGCAATCAACCCACTCACCGGCGAAAAAACACCGATATGGATCGCCAATTATGTACTAGCAGAATACGGCGAAGGCGCCGTGATGGGCGTACCCGCCCATGATCAGCGGGATTTTGAATTTGCAGAAAGCTATAAAATCCCGTTGAAAATTGTGATTGAACCGATTTCTGCTGCGCATGATTTTACTCAATCTGCTTTTATTGATAACGGCAAAATGGTTAATTCAGGCGAATTTAATGGCATGGATTCTCTCACTGCTAAAAAAATGATTGCCGAAAAATTAGTAGCCAATGAACATGCCAGCAAAGAAGTGCATTACCGTTTACGTGATTGGGGAATTTCACGGCAACGTTATTGGGGTACGCCAATTCCGATTATTTATTGCGAAAAATGTGGCGCTGTACCGGTAGCAGAAGAAAATTTACCGGTAATTTTGCCAGAAAATATCGCGTTAAATTCGCCGCAATCGCCGCTGACACAAATGCCAGAATTTTATTGCACGAAATGCCCGAAATGTGGTGGTGAAGCAAAACGCGAAACCGATACTTTCGATACCTTTATGGAATCCTCTTGGTATTTCGCCCGCTATACCTGCCCCGATCAAAATCAAAAAATGCTAGACCAACGCGCAAATTATTGGCTGCCAGTAGATCAGTATGTCGGCGGTATCGAACATGCGGTGATGCATTTATTGTATGCGCGATTTATTTTTAAAGTGCTGCGCGATTTAAAATTAGTTAATGCCGATGAGCCATTTAAAAAATTATTGACGCAGGGCATGGTGTTAAAAGACGGTAGTAAAATGTCGAAATCTAAAGGCAATACCGTTTCTCCGGTGGAATTAATTGCGCAATATGGCGCGGATACGGTGCGTTTATTTAGCATGTTTGCCTCGCCGCCAGAACAGAGTTTGGAATGGTCGGACAAAGGTGTGGAAGGAGCAAACCGTTATTTAAAGCGTTTATGGCAATTTGCTGAAGAATTGAAAATACATTTAAATTCGCAAGAAAATTTAAATTTACAAAATAGTAACTTATCTTCTGCGCAAAAAAATCTCCGTCATCAAGTACACCAAATTTTGCAGCAAGCCAACAGTGATTACAGTCGCTTGCAATTTAATACCATCGTTTCGGCTTGTATGAAAATATTGAATTTATTAAATGAAATCGATGTTAAAAATACCGAAATGCAACCGGTTATTGGTGAGAGCTTTAGTATTTTATTGCGTTTATTAGCGCCAATTGCGCCCCATATCACGCATTATCTATGGCAGGATTTTGGTTGGGGTGAAAATATTTTAGCAGCAAGCTGGCCAGTGCCAGATGCAAATGCTTTGCAAGCTGAAAATATTAATTGGATTGTGCAAATCAACGGAAAAAAACGTGCTGAAATTAGTCTGCCGGCGGAATATTCGAAGGAGAAAGTTGAAGAGGCGGTGTTGAATTCTGAAAGCATTGCGAAACATCTGGCGGGTGCAAGACCGAAGAAAATTATTTTGGTAGCGAATAAGTTGGTGAATATCGTTATATAAGTTCATGAAATTCTGAGACTCTCAATGGTAAGAAAAAAACAAACCTCAAATAAGCATTTGATGATTCCTTCTGATACTCGTCGGGTTGAAACGCTTTATAAAAGAGTAACATATCATATCGATCATGCTCGACGCCAAATCCAGCAAAGTATTGATACAGAAATGGTCAAAGCTTATTGGTTAATTGGTCAAGCTATTGTAGAAGAGGAGCAAAATGGGAAAAAACGTGCCGAATACGGTAGTTTTTTGTTGAATATTCTCTCAGAGCGGCTAACGCAGCATTACAAAAAAGGATTTAGTGTCTCCACCTTGCGCGACATTCGCCAGTTTTACTTAACCTATGCAGATTATGGCGCGATTCACCACGCACTGCGTGGTGAATTGACTCTTTCTTTTAATCCCAATTTAGGCTGGATTCATTATCGTTCTTTAATGCGTGTTCAACAAGAAAAAGCCCGTCAGTTTTACGAAATTGAGGCGGAGAAAAACCATTGGTCAGGCCGTGAATTAGAGCGTCAAATTAATAGTTTACTATTTGAGCGCTTAGCAAAAAGTAAAGACAAAAAAGGACTAATGAAATTGGCCACAAAAGGTCAAGAAATTCATAAAGCCGAAGATGCTATCAAAGAGCCAATGATTTTAGAATTTCTTGATCTTCCAGAAACATATCGCTTGGTAGAATCGAAACTAGAAGAAGCGCTGATCAGTAATTTACAACATTTTTTATTAGAGCTTGGCAAGGGTTTCGCTTTTGTCGCTCGACAAAAAAGGCTAACACTTGATGGTGATCATTTTTATGCCGATTTAGTTTTTTATCATGTAATTTTAAAGTGCTACGTTATCATTGATATAAAAACTCGAAAGCTGACACACGCTGATTTAGGGCAGATGCAACTGTACGTAAACTATTTTGATCAAGAAATAAAAATGGCAACAGATAATCCAACCATTGGGCTTGTATTATGTACTAAAAAAAGTGAAGCCATGGTGAAATACATGTTAGGTGATAAAGCTAAACAAATCTTTGCTAGTCAGTACCAATTTCATCTGCCAACAGAAAAAGAATTAGAAGCAGAGCTTCAGCGAGAAATGAAAGAAATCCAGCAAACCATTATAAAAACTCGCTAAATCATCAAGGGTTTTATAATTAAAACATGCTCAACCACCCCAATAATATACTCAAAACGGATAGGTTTTAGGTGTTCTTGCATCCGATTGACGCGCGATCTTGCCACGTTTTTCAATCGCAAAAGCTCGAAATAGAATGACTATTCCTTCACTTTTGCTCAATCAAAACGTGGCAATCTCACACATCACTCGGCGCAATAACACCTAAAACCTATCCGTTTTGAATATAGCTGTATTTTTTTAAGAAACCTGCTATTTTAAAAACTGTTATTAGATATTTGTCTGAGAGAATTTGGTAGTTTTAAAATTCAGCAATTTAAAAAACTGACAATAGGGAAATTAAATTGGTACGTTACTATCTAGCTATCCTCGGCTTACTTACTTGCCTGTTGTCCGCCTGCGATAGTTCAACAGGCAAATACCAAGGCTATGCCGAAGGCCGCTTTCATTACATTGCTTCCAATAATGCCGGCATTTTAAAACAATTACTGGTTGCGCGTGGTGATGCGATAAAAGTTGATCAGACATTATTTATCTTAGATCCCCTGCCCGAAAAAGCCTTATACGAACAAGCTGCTGCTGAGGTCAAACAAGCGGAACAAACCATTGAGCAGCAAACCGCTAATTTAGCCCTGGCAAAAATTACTTACGAGCGTCAGCAAGAATTATTCCAACGCCAAGCAACCAATGCGCAAAAACGCGATGAAACCAAAAGCGATTTTGAAGTCGCCATAGCGGAATTAGCCAATTCGCAAGCGAATTTAAATGCCGCCAAAGCAAATTTAATAAAAGCGGAATGGGACCAGCAGCAAAAAACCATCGCCTCACCGCTTGAAGGTTTTGTGTTTGATACCTATTTTCAAACGGGTGAAGTCGTGCCCGCCAATCAACCTGTCGTTTCTTTACTAGCAAAACCCGATATTAAAATTGTTTTTTTCATTCCTGAAAAAAAATATAGCCAAATGAAATACGGACAATTAATACAAATTCATTGCGATGGCTGTCCTAAAAATTTAACCGCAAAAATTTCTTATATTTCCGCGACAGCAGAATATACGCCGCCAGTGATTTATAGCAATGATACGCGCGATAAATTAGTTTTTCGTATTGAAGCTTTGCCGGAAAATAATAGCGGTTATATTTTTCATCCGGGTCAACCTGTCATCGTCGATAGCGTTACGGAAAAATAATCATGGATTATGCGATCGATGTTTCCCATTTAAGCAAAAGTTTTCACGGCAAAACTGCTGTTATTGATGTTTCTCTTAAAGTCAAAAAAGGCGAAATCTTCGGTTTTTTAGGGCCAAATGGCAGCGGTAAAACTACGACAATTCGCATGCTCTGCGGTTTATTAACGCCGGACAAAGGCAGTGGTACTTGTTTAAATTATGATATTTACAAGCAAGCGGAATTAATCAAATTAAATATTGGTTATATGACGCAGCGTTTTTCTTTATATGACGATCTAACGATTCGCGAAAATTTAGATTTTATCGCGCGCGTGTATGATTTAGCAGAACGTGAGGCAAAAGTGCAACGCGCGATTGATGATTTAGGCATGAAAAACCGCAGTCAGCAATTAGCCGGTGAATTATCCGGCGGTTGGAAACAACGTTTAGCGCTTTCAGCTGCATTATTGCATGAGCCGCAATTATTGTTATTGGATGAGCCAACCGCCGGCGTTGATCCCGAAGCACGCCGCGAATTTTGGGATGAAATTCACCATCTCGCCTCACGCGGCATTACCACTTTAGTCAGCACGCACTACATGGATGAAGCCGAACGTTGTAATCGTCTGGCTTATATTGCCAATGGCAATATGTTGGTCACCGGCACGCCGCAAGAAATTATTGATCATTCCGGATTAATCGTTTGGGCAACCAGTGGCGAAAATTTATCAGCGTTAGCCAATAAATTAAAAAATTTAGCCGGTATCGAACAAGTGAATGTTTTAGGCGATAGCCTGCATGTCGTCGGACATGAGGCAGAAATTTTGCAAAAAAGCTTGAGCGCATTTCAAACCGACGAATGGCATTGGCAAAAAATCAAACCAAGCCTGGAAGAAGTTTTTATCAGTCTTAGCCAATTTAATCGGGACAAACGTTATGGCTAATATTTCTTTAAAACGCATCGCAGCAGTTTTTGTCAAAGAATTTATTCAAATGAAGCGCGACCGCGCGACATTTGCGATGATCATCGGCATTCCTTTATTGCAAGTGATTTTATTTGGTTATGCCATTAATAGTAATCCCAAACATTTACCCACGGCGCTTATCAGCGCCGATTATGGAATTTTTTCACGGGATTTAATTCGGGGGCTGGAAAACAGCAGTTATTTTAAAGTGACGCATTTTCCCAAAACTGAAATGGAAGCGAATTATTTATTGGCGACCAATCAAGTGCAATTTGTTTTAAATATTCCACCGAATTTCGAACATGATTTTGTGCGCGGCTTAAAACCACCAGTTTTATTAGAAGCCGATGCCACCGATCCTGCAGCAACCAGTTATGCCTTAACCGCTGCAGGCACATTAGTAAACACGGTATTTAATCATGATTTAGCAGGCGCATTAAATTATTTAAAGCTCGCTGAAATTAATGCGCCATTAAATTTAGTCGTGCATTCCAAATATAATCCGGAAGCAATCACGCAATACAATATCGTGCCAGGATTAATGGGTGTGGTAATTACGCTCACCATGACGATGATCACCGGCATCGCCATCACGCGCGAACGCGAACGCGGCACGATGGAAAATTTATTATCGACGCCACTCTTACCGACAGAAATTATGATCGGCAAAATTTTGCCGTATATTTTGGTCGGTTATATTCAAGCTTCATTAATTTTAATCGCCGCCAAAGTATTATTTTCCGTGCCAATGATCGGCAGCATTATTTTATTATATTTCGCCATCGCCCCTTTCATTGCCGCCAACCTTTCCGTCGGCATCATGATCTCAACGATCGCCCGCAACCAATTGCAAGCCGTACAAATGACGGTGTTTTTTTTCTTGCCTTCTTTGTTACTATCTGGTTTTATGTTCCCCTTTCGCGGCATGCCCGATTGGGCTCAATTTATCGGGAACTTCTTGCCACTGACCCATTTTTTAAGGACAGCCCGTGGCATTCTACTCAAAGGAAACGGTTGGCAAGAAATCTGGCCCGATTTTTGGCCGGTGATGGTGTTTTTGCTGGCGGTGGTGCTGTTGGGGGTGAATCGGTTTCGGAGGACGGTGGATTGATATTTTTCCTGAAATCAGAGTAATTTAGCAATTAAGCAAATTAAAAATTTTTAAAAATATTTAGATTATACTTTAACCAATTTTTTTCCAAAAAACTTAAAAATAACAACAATTAAAACTTAAAAGCATTTACTATGAAAGAACAATATAAATTTCTTATTGAGTATTGTCGCGATGATTACTTAATTAGCTTAGGCAGAGAACTCTGGAATAGAATAGCTATAAAGCTGATTGAGAATGTTATCAAAAACCCTCTTTTTTTAAAAAAAGATATCACAAATCTCAATCCTCTATTGTGGGGCCAGAATGACAATAATTTTTACTTAGGATTAGCAAAGCTTTTTTTATCTTTTTTAAATCAAAATAATCCTCCCGTGCTTTTGATTAATATGGCTGAACACGCGCGAAAAATTATTGTAGCAGAATTATGTAAAATTCATAACAGTCTAAATGTAACGCGCACACCTGCTGAAAACTTAGAATTACGGGTTCATTTTTTTGCCACTTCGAATGAAACCCGATCTCATGCAGCCACCAATACTTCTGCCACAAACCAACAATTAAAAATTCTTGATGATCTAGATAATCTTTTACTAGTAGAGTTAAGAAAGATAGCAACTCGATGTCGTAGTGTTGAAGAAGAGCTGAATAATCCCAAATTGGGATTAGCGCAAGACAATGAACTACTCCTTGCTATATTTGCAGTAATTCGTATAAATGATACTGCTCCACACAAACTGCTCTTACAGCCAACTGAAGAAGCTACTGGAAAAAACTTCTTGTATAAATGGATTGATGCATTTAATGCTTTAAGTAGCAACTTATTATTTAATGAAGTCAGTGACAGCGTAAAAAAAATTCTACCTCAATCAACAACTCCTATCAGCTCAATTGACATGTTAGACCCCAAAAGAAAAGGGCTATTACCACTATTACATGCATTAGATTTGCTGCTTGAAAGAAAACTCATTACAAGCGCAATCATAGATGATTTGGTAAGCTTTATGAGCAAGCATCTTTATGAGATTCCGACTTATACCTTTATCTCAATGAACATAATGTTTAAAATTGCTGAATGCTTCACTCAAAGAATGAAGGAGATTTTAAAACCAGAGGAAAATGGAATAACCATTCTTACGAATGGAGATAATTTTACCAAACAATGTGTTGATTACCTAATATCTATAATCAAAAAATTTGTTTCTGGTGACAATGAATTCAATTTTGAAGACACCAAAAAGAAGTTAACAGATAGTTTAATCCCAGCAGTTAATAGATGGCAAAATGACATATATCAAATCAAAACGATAGTTTATTTATTTCATTACATCATTATCAATACAGGAATCTTAAAAAGACACCCTATCTTTAGTTCAGTGGAAGAAACTTATAAGAAGCTTGGTGACCTAGAAAAACGTATCGATATTATTTACGATTTCTATGAAATATTTCTCGGGATAATCAATCGCACACTTGAAGAGCCCGATAGTCTTTTAAATTTAATAAAAGACTTATTTAAGTCTATAAACACCGTCAATAATAACGTAAGCCACCTCCTTAAAATTATCGAATTTATTGAGGGCTTAAATAAACAAGAAGAAGAGTTCACAACCACAGATCTTAAGAAAAACATCGATCTTATTTTTATTACAATCAATTCAGAACTATCCAGCATAAATCTTTTATTAAATAATGGAGATTCACTATTTTCAGGGCATGAACATGAATTAGCAGTATTAAGATTATTTCGCGAGTACTACGCAACCTTAGAAACCTACGTTTTTGAGATGATTTCAACAACCGAACAAACATTAAATAACTTTGAAAATCATGATGTATCAGACGAAAGCATAATAGAGTTAAAGCTAAAAGATGGAACAATAGTTGAATTTACAGAATTTGAAAAGGGCAAAACTTTGGAGGAAATTCTTGAAGTAAATATAAATAGAAATATTCTTCTGGGTAAAATAATCTCAAGATTGAATCAACCTGAAATTAGAGAGAAAATAGCTGAGGCTATTTTTGAAGACTTGAGGGACTCTAAAATTAAAATAAATGATATAGATCCTGAGCAAAAATTGTTGCAAGATATAAACCTCGACAAACAGGAAAACGGCGTCAACATTTACATCGCAAACCATCAAACCTTGTTAGATAATTTAAAAAAAATAGAATATTCTCAAACATGCATTGCATACATTAATTGGCTCTTACATAACCAAGAAGTTTTGCTGCCAGCCAGCATGATTGAAATTTATGCAATTGATTTAAAGATTCATGTTAAATTATGGCAAAGGTCTGGTGGCTCTTGGGAGAAAAAATCAATAGGTGATACTGCACCTACTTCCTCAGTCGTAAATATATTGAAAAACGATGATGGTAGTGGCACATATACTGAGATAGTTCCACTAGATATAGAACCTGAAGAGGAAGAGCAGCAGGATAACGAAATGGAAATAGGAGAAAAAAGTATGGAAATGAAAGAAGATGAAACGAATGAAATGGAGGATGAAGAGAGAAAAACTCTGGATAATTTTTAGTATTTAACGTTTGCTATTCGGCAAAGCCTCCAATTATATAAAGTTGTTGCTTCTTTGACGAAGCAGAAAATGAGACATTTTTTCGCGAATTTCTGTTAAATCAAGCAATGAAAGTCAAGCCCCCTGGCTTTATTTATGATCAAAACTGCTGTCTATCGTAAATTTTTCGATTGACAAAAAATAGGATACTATGTTTTTATAAGATTATTAGCATTAAAAAGGAGCAAAGCAAGATGCATAGTTTTGATGATAGCAAAAAAAATGAGGAAAATAAGAAAAATAAAAACCATACCCGTAAAAGAAAATTAAAAAATTTAACTGATTTAAAAGATCGTGCCAAAAATATTCTGGCTATTACCGGTGGTAACGGGACTGAAGTTAAATTCCCCTCAAACCCAAGCACAAGTATTTTTTTTGAAGCTAATCTTTCTGTCGAAAAACTTAAAAAACTTAAAATAGAAAAGCACGAGAGGAACAAAGAGGAGGAAAAATCACTTGAGATGAAAAGTTAAAACAAGTAAAAATCAAGGTTTTTTATTTTTAACCTGCAACATTCCAAAAATAATCGCATGACCACTCCCACATTGAGCGGAAAAATTTGCTAAAATACAAAACACTCTGACAAATTTATGCCTATCGGTAACATTTTCATTAAACTACTTAAAACCCAAAAAATTACGTTACGCTAATCGCTGAAATATCCATAAAATTGTCTGACCATTCCGTGCTCGTAAAAATTTTGCCTTATTTTTTTTGATCGGTCTACTTAAGTCTCATTAAATAACTTTAATCACCCAATTGCGATGTGGCGTTTTAAGCACTTGGCCGAGAGGTTGTTTAAGAAGGCGCTCGCGCCATAGCGCCACATTTCATGTATTACCCTACAAAAATTTGTAATTGGAGCCTGCTGCAACAAAAGCAAAAAATAATCGATCTTTTGACCATCAGAAAGCCGTGGCCGCTGATCTCCTCGCCATTTACACCGCTAACACCCTTGACGCAGCTGAGCTTGCATTAACGGCATTCTGCGAAAAATGGGATAA
>CAYTUN010000042.1:0-21466 GCA_964441315.1 uncultured Gammaproteobacteria bacterium
TAGTAAGATAGAAAAATATAAGAAATATTATGAATGATATAGAAATGCTATATATCAAAACCGCAGTCAATAAATGCCTGCAATATATTTTCTTTATCTTGAACTTTTTCAGGCAGACTTAACGCCCAATGAATTGCAACATAATGGGCAGGGTCTTTTTTAGTGATTGAAGGAGCAAATTGACATATGGTTTCGACCACTTCTTTTGAACTGCCATACATTGCAGCAATGTGAAGAGGCGTCATTTTACTACTGTCAAGAATATCAGCACCACTGGGATTAATATTTAAAAAAGTCTCTAATGCTAACGCATCATTACACCGCGCAGCAATATGATACAAAGTTGAGCCTTTCCATTCAGGAGGAGAATAAACTAGCCAGCTTGATAATATATTGGGATCAACCTTAGCTTCCTCAATCAGCTGTGATGAAAATTGACGCGAAGTAATCCTGCCTTTAAGTAAATTTAAAAAATTTATACGATCAGAAAAATTAGCTTTTGCATAAGATGTCATAGAAAATATATTCATGTTAAATAATGAAATCAGCTTGATTATGAGTCTAGGAAACAGAGTTTTCTTTTTATTTTTTTTACATAATCAAATAATTTTTAATTTTATCAATAAAAAACCTTATGGCAAGCCACAGGGAATAGCAAGTTAAAAAAAATATTAACCTAGATTGTATAAACTATTTTTTATGAGAAGTTTCTAAAATATCTTCCGCAGGTTCCAAAGAAGCATCTTTTAGACTTGAATAATCGGATTTAGGCGGGCAAAATTGACAAAATGCTTTACTTAATCTGCTAAAAAAATAAGGCTTTTTCCTATTTTCATCAGCTTGAATAACCTCTTCTGCCGGTAGCACTAATGGTATAGCTTCAGTAATTGGAAATAATTTTTGTTGGATAATTTTTTTCTTAAAGTTCCATGCAGATAACATAGCCAGTGATTGTACGATGCTGCCCATTAAATATCCTATTGCAATACTTTGGGATTCAAGTTTTGACAAAAAATATAGCCCTAAAGAGATAGGAAGAATAATCAGAACGAAGGTTACTAAAGACACCATGGCTGGAGCGGTTGAATCTTCGCTAGATAAAAAAGCCCCGGTCAGCACTTGGCTTATAGAGTCAAATAATAATTGTGCACCATTAAAAAACAATATATTGTGAATTAACTTACTATCATGTTTGTCATTATTTTTAACAAAAATATTTTCAATAACTTGAGGGACAAAAAAAGTAGGCAGAGCAAATAATAGTGCACAGCTGAATGAAACTACTAAACCTATTTTATATGTGCGATTAAATACTTCGGCATTTTTCTCGCCAATTGCATTAGCTGATTTAATTAAAACTGTTAGTGAAGTGGCATCGTTTATATACAAGCAAAAATTGGTATAAGAGCTGGCAACTTGATTCGCAAGTATCGCTTGGACGCCAAAATGACCGATTAACGTTTGTTTATAAATTGACGCAATTGAGATAAAAAGTAATTTTGCTGCCATAACACCGCCAAGTTTTAAAAAGCGGTTGAATAGGCCTCTATAGTCTTTTCTACTCAGTTGGTAAAACTGAAATTGTTCTTTTTTCTCTAAATGCTTTAAATAGAGTTTCATGCCAAGTGAAGTCGTCCAAGTTTGTATCAGCATTGACACACCATAGCCTGTTAAATCATTAGTTGACATTCTAATTGGTGATAAAAGCAGCAAAGCATTTAAAGAGGTACTTAGAGCTAAATTTAACGCATTAACGGCTATTGGCACTGATACTCGCTTAGTGCTATTCGCAAAAGCAAGATTTGCTGTTAACAGAGCAGTAGCCGGTAGAGCTGCTATAGCTAGATAGAAATAATTCTCCGCTGCATTTATCAAATTTTTTGGTTGATTTAATAACTCTAAGATTGATTTTGAAGAGGCAAGGATTATCACTTGAGGAACAGAAAGCACCAAGCCTACCAACCAACCCTGCTGTAAAACAGTTTGTATCGCTTCTTTATTATTTTCACCATGTAATTCACTGATGATGGGCTGCAAGGCACTGAGAGGAGCATTACAAATCAAGCTGACAGGTGTTGCTAAAAGCGATATTAAACCGGTAGCAGCCAATAGATTAGCTTCAGTTTTACCCACTATGCTGGCATTAGCATATTCCGAAGTTGCTTGTATCAAATTAGCGGCTGTGAACGGTAGGCTAAGGTAAAAAAAAGCACGAAGCTCTTTTATTGGTATCATTCTTTTCATTATAAAATTCTAATCATTAAATTATGTTGCTTAAATTTTTATTATTAGTTTTTATAAAATAAAAAAATAAATTTTTGTTAAATGAATACGTTATAAGTTATTCAACTATTAAACTAGATGCATTCTTTTGAGAGCTGCTGCGTTTAAGCTTGAATCATAACCTGCAAATATCAACCGCAAATGTTTGATAGCTACTGATACCGGCAAAATGGGTAATGCTCGCCCCTTTACACAATCGATAAAATGCTTTGTCATCTGATAGAAATCATCTTGATGGTCTTGATGCGCTTTCATATCAATCAACTTTTTTTCTTGGTGAAATTTACGAGACCTTACAGTATAAAAATCCAGCTCTGAGCTACCCCAACTTAAATAATTAAATTTAATTCCTGCGCGAGTACCATAGATACTTGTTTGGTTGATTGATTCATTATAGGCATGGCTTGCTCTTTCCCAATAATAATTTAACCCTTGATCAAATTTCATCATATACGCCGCATGTTCTTCGACGTCAAAATCAGGTAATTCACCAGAAATATCATCTAAGCCAGTTGCTATCATGGATTGAATAGATAATAGATCATGCATATCGTTTAAAAGGCCTAAGTGAAAGGCCAAATCATACACACCCCAGTCAAGCATGGGCCCACCGCCTGCTAATCTTTTCTGATAAAACCACAAAGCTTCTGGATGATATTCGACTCCTGGTCTGCTTAGCGGCGAAACAGCATTATGATGAATAAAATAAATATCGCCAAGTTCGCCGGATTGAATCATGTTTTTTATGAATTCAAATTTTGGCTGTAAACGGGAATGCCTGGCAGAGCAATCCATCACAGTCAAATGAGGATTCAATTGTACCAAATCAGCTATTGCAGTTAATTCACTCGCATTGATCACTAATGGTTTTTCAACAAGGCAATGTTTATTGGCTAAAATCGTGTTTTTTAAAATATCAAAGTGCGTATAAGGAGGGGTACAGATGATGACAACATTAACGGCTTTATCAGCTAATATTTGCCGATAATTTTCTGTAGCAAATTGAATTTGATATTTCTGTTGCGCTGCTTGGCATTTGTTATAGTCACTATCGCATATCCACTTTATGCAGACCTCTTCAAATTTTTGCAAATTTTTAAGGTGCTGCTCTGCTACCATTCCACAACCGATAACGCCTGCAATTAATTGGTTCATAGCATTAAATTATTCATTTCAAAATTTTTATGAATTTTTCTCAATACAAATTGAAACCTTATTAGTAAAATGATCGTACCAATCATGACGCCAATGATAAGCCCATACCAAACACCTATAGCACCATAATTAAATTTGACTGACAGCAAGTATGCGGTGGGAAAACAGATAAACCAATAAGTTATAACAGTAATGATCATAGGCACATTGGTGTCTTTGAGACCGCGCAATGAAGAAATTACTGTCAGACGCAGCATATCAATGATCAAAAAGAAACCGACCATGAGCAAAAATTGTTCAGCATAAGTGATTAATGCTGTATTACTTGCATTTTTAGCGTCAATATCAACCATAATTAACAGGTGAGGGAAAAAAGCATAAATCAAAAGCACTGCCAGGGTAAAAATTAATCCTATAATGGCACCAGCCATAGCAGAGCTTTTTACGGCAAAAAAGTTATTTTCACCTGATGCTTGGCTGACCCGTACTGTAGTAGCTTGTGCGAGAGCTAAGCCTACGGTTACCGCAATTTCAAAATATTGTCTTGCAATTTGCTGGCCTGCTAAAGCATCTGCTCCAAACTTACCCATTAAAATGGCCAGCGCAGGAAATAGTACGTATTCAATGAAATTGATCAAACCGATTGGCAAACCTAATCGCACCTGATTAAATAATAATTGAAATTTAAATTTTCCAATTTGAGAAAAAATTTGGTATTGATGGGTTTTGGCAGAGTTATTGATAAAAAAAACCATAAAAACAGCAGCTAAAATAAATGCTACGGTAAAACCATAACCCAAACCCGCTATTCCAAAAGCGGGTATACCTAATTTGCCAAAAATAAAAACGTAATTAACAGCGATTTCAAGTGGCACTTGTATACAACTAAACCAAAATATCACTTTTGTCAGAGATAGACCGATTAAAGTTTGCTCCATTACTACGAGAACCAACCAAGGAAAAATGCTGTAAGATAATGCATGCAAGTAACTTGTTGCGACATCGACTACTGCTTGCGATTGTCCAGTCATCTGAAATAAATAAGGCATATACCATAAAATTGCCATAAATATCACGCTAAAGGCTAATGCCAACATAAAACCTTGTGAAGTAATCTCTCTGATTTTTTCATACTGTTTAGCACCAACTGCTTCAGAAACTAATATTCCAATACTGACAAACACGCCATAAAATAATGCACACAAACAAGAATATGTGCTAGAAACCAGTGCTAGTGCAGCCAAAGCATCTTTTCCTAACTGGCCAATCATAGCCGTGCCAATGAAGGTACTAATTGCATAAGTAACTTGCGATAGCAGTAAAGGCAAAAACAGCAAAAAAGTAGTTTTGATTTCAGGAAAAATTAATTTATTCATTTTATAACTACGTTGGTCTAGTAAAGTATTTGAGTTTTCCATATGTTATCCATTTTAAATAGATCGCTTTGCAATATAATAAGCAATATTTTATCCGCATTTTTTGAATTTTGTGATGGGCATCAAGCAAACCTCGAGAGATTAAATCTCAGCACATCAAGTTTTAACAACAAGAAATTCACCCATCGCTAGTGCATCAATAGGTGATTGCAAGAATGCCTGAATTGCTTCATCGGGTGTTTCAACAATAGGCTCACCTTTTATATTAAGTGAAGTATTTAAAACGGCTGGCGTTCCTGTTATTTCATAGAATTGCGTGATTAACTGATGGAAGTCCGCATTATCTTTTTTGCTAACAGATTGCACACGCGCAGTGCCATCAATATGTGTCACACTGGGTAAATTTACTGGGGCATTATCTTTTACATCCCAAACAAACTGCATCCAAGGCGAAGGATTTAATGCATTAAAATAATCCTGTGCCATCTCTTCTAATACAGCTGGCGCCAAAGGACGAAACCACTCACGTTGTTTCACTTTATGATTAATATGATCACGCATATGGGTCAAGCGCGCATCAGCTAGCAAGCTCCTATTTCCTAATGCACGAGGACCAAATTCAGAACTACCTTGATACCAAGCCAAAGTCTTTCCTTGAGCAATCAACTCAGCAGCGCTTTTATGAATGTTGTTCGTTCTAGCCCATTTTAAACCATGCTTTTTAAGCGCTTCAGCCATCTCTATATCTTGATAAGATTTGCCAAGGTAAGGCGAGATTTTAAAACGTACTAATTCATCCTTATCAGATTGAGTTTTTAAATAACCTCCAATTGCAGCACCAACAGCTGTGCCGCTATCTCCTGGTGAGAATAGTACATGTATATTTTTAAATCTCGACAGTTTTGTAATTTTTCCATTTGCAATTGAATTTAAACCTACACCACCAATTATACAAAGATTATCTGTGTCAACTTGCGAAGCTAGATAATTTAATGCATGCGACAGTAATTGCTCCAAAACAATTTGTCCACTGTGTGCAAGCGCGGCATCAATAACATAACGTTCTTCATGTGCGAGATATTTTTGCCTAATCAAATATAATTTATCAATTAATCCTTCTTTTCCATTTGTTTTTATCTCAAATTCTCCGTTACCAAGAAATTTGATGCAACTTAACATGACATCAACGAAACGATCATCTTTTGCTTTTGCACCATAAGAAGCCAAGCCCATAGTTTTTCCAGGACCAACCAACCATCCCAATTCAATTGTCTCTGCAACGATACGGTAAAATTCGCCAATGGAATTCGACATAATCGTTTGAGATTTCGTAATGGGATTTTCACCACTCAAATCACCATAAATTTTTTTTATAACTTTTACTGAGTTTTTATCGCCAACAGCATACGTTGTGGTCTCTCTTTCTTCTGAAGAATCTGTAGAAGCGTATCTTTTACCTCCAGCACCATCGACTACAAGAATCGCAGCTTTATCAAATGTACTGGTATAAAATGCACTGTATGCATGCGTCATATGATGATTGATGACATCAGTTTGACATTGGCCTAACATATTTGCTGGAACAGCAATATCATCATTACTTACAAGCAAATCGATTTCTTGCAAAGCCATGCCAGCATTTTCCAGACAATAGTGAATAGACGGATGGCATGGATTTTTAGAATGAGCCGCATATCTGATACGCGTAAGACGTTCATCTTCGATAGCTAAAATATTTTTGTCATGAATTAAACATGCTGCAAAATCATGTATTGAGCCACCTAATCCCATAATATTGCTCATAACTGCTCCTGTTGATAATTTATTAATTGCTCTCTTATTAAATTTATTAACGTTTTTTTAACAAAATTTAATCAAGCGAAGGAAAATAAGATTTGAGTCCACCGCGTCGCCTGATGTCTACTGTGCAACAATGAAATCCACCACCAAATTTATAAACATCTGAAAATGGGCAAGTGATCACTTCCGAACCTAATGATTCTAGCAATTTAATCATAAGTTCTTCTTTTTCTTCTACAATAACGCGATTTTCATCCAAGCAGATTACATTCATAGAAATCCAATTACTGATTTCTGGAGAATGAAAACCTACGCCACGGATTGAAGGCGCTGCTTCAACAACTTCCCATTGGTTTTTTACAAATAAATCTAGCGTGTTATCAATGCAAGGACGCTCAGGATTAATTAAAACCAAACCTGGACGGATAGGAACCAAAGTAGTATCAATATGTTGTGGCGGGTGGTGATCTGCAAATTTAATACGATGCAATCGATAATTATCACCCAAATGACGAGCAAGCCATTTTGCACCAAAATCATTTGTCACTAGATCAGGCTGATAAAATATATCTCTTCCAAATCGCACAAAACTTGCTGCATCGAAACAAGGCTCAAAATCGGTTAAAGCGGGATTGGTATCTGCATCAAAAATTTTATTTTTTATTGAAAAATCATGAACATATAATTTATCTGACATAAATGGCTTAGGTGCAGCAGTCCAGCGACAACCGGCATTAAAATATTTTTTTATTAGGTCTCTGTAAGCACGATATTCGAAAAAACGCGCTCTTTGCGCCATCGGCGCTTCAATAATTTCATCGCCAATTACTAATAAAACATCTCGTGGACATGCACTACTGTTCCCACAAATTATTTCGAAATCCGGTGTTTTAATGGGTGTAAAAAAATCAATATCTTCTGGCCGTCTAACAGTAACACCATGATTTTCAAGCAATATTGCGAGCTGATCTAATTGAGTTTGCGCTTTTTGAATTTCATCAACACTGTAACGAGCGCCTTTAAAATTTCTATCATTGCCTTCTTCAGGATAGTAAGCACTAATTGCTGGCTCGAATCCCATCTTTGCTGCATGTTTCACTGACCCAACAATAATTTCCTCTAATGGATCCCACTCGTTAAAAGAATTTACTAACCATTTATTCAAATCCATATAACATCCATTTATTAATAGTTTAAGAAGGATGGGTACGATAACAATATAAAAAATTTATTTCAATAAAAATTTAATTGCAAAGATTTTTATTCATGATAAAATTTGTTTCCTTTTTTAATATTATTAAAAATAATAATTACTAAAAGCAGCAATTAAGAAAAATTGTGTAATGTCTTATTTCATCGGACAAGAAGAAATTGAAGCCGCTAGTAACATTCTGGCCAAAGGCGACCTTGATCGCTATATTCATGGCAAAAAAAGCTTAACTTACCAATTTGAAAAAAAATTTTCACAAACAATTAAAACAGAATATTCTCTAGCTGTGAGCAGCGGCACTGCTGCTTTAATATGTGGTTTAGCAGCCATGGAAATTGGCAGTGGCGATGAAGTTATAATTCCAGGCTTTACCTATATTGCAACCGCATTAGCAGTATTAGCAGTAGGAGCAATTCCAGTTATCGCTGAAATTGATGAATCGCTCACTATTAGTCCCGCTGATATTAAAGAAAAAATTTCTTCGCGTACTAAAGCGATAATCCCCGTGCACATGCACGGTTTGCCTTGTGCGATGAATGACATCAATTCGATTGCTAAATCACATAATTTGTGGGTATTGGAGGACGTAGCACAAGCATGTGGCGGCTCATACCATGGAAAAATGCTCGGCTCTATCGGTCATGGTGGTGCATTTTCATTTAATCATTATAAGATTCTTACTTGCGGCGAAGGTGGCGCATTGAGTTGCAATGACTCAGAACTATGGCAAAAAGCACACATTCAGCATCACGGTGGCTGTATGTTTGAACCACGCTCTTTAGAAATCGGAGTAAATAAATTTGCAGGTTGGAATTTTAGAATGTCTGAAATTTCCAGCGCCATTATGCTTGCACAGCTAAATCGCTTAGATACTATCCTTGCTTCACTCCGTGCCGAAAAAAAATTGTTGCACAATCAAATCAAAATTAGCGCCAATCGTGGAACATTAAATCCTACTCATGATGAATTAGGTGATTGCGGCACGCATATGCATATTTTAATGAACAGCGAAAATGACGCTAATAAGCTTTTAGTAGAAGCAAAGCAACATGGCATTGGGAATATATGGCTAGCTCATACTCTGGGACATGTTTATTCCGATTGGGAGCCCATACTTAACCAAACTGGTGCACACCACGAAGGACGTAATCCTTTTAATTTAGCCAGTGAAAATATAAAAGATTCAAACAGATCCTTGGAAAAAACCAGCTCAATATTAAAACGTACTATTGTTATACCAACAAAATTTAATCGTCCAATTGCTGAGTTGGAAGCACTCATTAACAAATTAAACTGTGTTTTATGATAGAAACGTCCGATAATTTAGAACGCATAAGTAAAAATGATAAAATGACCTTCGTCATTCCTCATTTTGCCGAAAATAAGTCAGAACATGAATTGCTGTTTCTTCAAGAAATGGTGGATGGTTTATTTGCACAAACGGATTCCCAGTGGCAAGCAATTATCATTGATGATTATTCCAGCAACAAATCAACTAAAACCTATCTGGAAGAATTAAAGAGAAAATATTACTCCCAAATAGATGTTATTTTTCTTGATAAGAACTTGGGGCCTGGAGCATGCAGAAACATAGGTATTTCATGGGCACATAAACGTTGCAGTAAAATTACCGTATTCAATGATGCAGATGATATTTCACATCCTTCTCGCATCGAACATTTAAGAGAAATTTACGATTCTAATCCTGATATCGATTTAATATACACATATTTTCATGTTATTGACGAAAATAAATCTATAGTTGAAAAATCAAAAATTTCAAATCCCATAACAGAAATACTAGAATTCTTGGCATTAAATCCGCTAGAAGGAAAAGAAGTTTGGGAGAAAATGGGAACGATAACAGGATATATAAATAAAACTTCCGCAACTGCTGTTAAAACTTATTTTGCATATAAGTGCCCTTTCCCAAATGAAAGAGCATCTGAAGATTTTCACGCTTGGCTGAGAATTGCAGCACAAGGTGCAAATTTTAAATTTACGAGAGAAATCCCCAGTTTTTATCGCATACCGAGTTATTTACCCTATCAAACTTCTCGCAGCAGGATCGGAAAAAATAATTTTAATAAAATTAAAATGTCGGTCGATATTGATGGTTTTTATAAAGCTATAGAAATTGCAAGCTCTCGCAATACGATAGCCCCACATGAAATACCTGATTTAAAGGCTAAATTCTTAAAGCGACTAGCTGCAACGATGCAGAGGGAAGGAGAAAACACATTGGTAAAAGAGCTGCTTTACGAAGCAAGCCAATATGAAAGTTTAAGCTCATATTATAAATAAAAGGATTTGTTATGCCAAAACCTATATATATTTTAGGAACTGGACTATCCCATGATGGTTCAACTTGCCTACTAAAAGATGGAAAAATTATTGTAGCAATTGAAAAAGAAAGATTAAGCAAAAAAAAGCATGATGGCTTCAATGATAACTTAACTGTACAGTATTGTTTAGATGCCGCGGGTATTAGTTTTAGTGACATCGATCTAATAGTAGAAGAAAGCACTACAAATCCTATATTAAAACCAGATGAAGCTGAAAAACGTAGTAATCGTATTATTCCAGAAAATATACCAAGAATAGTTATCTCTCATCATCTAGCGCATGCATATAGCGCTGTCGGAACCTCACCTTTTGAAGATATGGCAGTTGTAGTAATGGATGGCCAAGGTAGTAGTTTAGATACCTGCATAGATACTAAAAATTCAGCAATACTACCAGCTGAAATTAGAGCGCTTACTGACAGCCAAAAATATCAGTATTGGGAAAAAGAGAGCTATTACATTTATCAAAATAATCAATTAACCCCAATTTTTAAAGATTATTCCAAATTTTTTAAATGGGATCGCCATCTCTTTCCTACCGCTCCTTATGATATGGAACATTCAATTGCCGAATTTTATGGTGGCATCAGCGAGTATATATTCGACGAAGAATTTTGTGATGGCAAATTAATGGGACTTGCACCGTTTGGTAGGCCCAACATTTACAATTTTGATGCCTTTGAATTAAAAGATGGACGCGCATTTATTAAATATGACTGGATGAAAAAAATCGATCCTTATTTGGGCGGTAAATATCAATCTTTTTATGAATATTTCCAATATTATGCTGATTTAGCTTACTTCGCTCAAAAGCAAATTGAAAAAGCAATTTTTTATCTGCTAAATTCATATTATAAATTAGCTCCTCACAAAAACCTTGCATATGCGGGCGGGTTGGCACTAAACGCCGTTGCTAACGCTAAATTCTATAAGAATACACCCTACAAAAATTTTTATTTTCAACCCGCTGCGGGAGATAATGGCTTATCAATTGGCTGCGCTTACTATGGCTGGCTAGAAGTCATGAAAAAAGATAAAGTGAAACATAATGGCTCTACTTATTTTGGTAAAATTTATGATACACAATCCATTACCAAATGCTTAAGTAAATATAGTAATAATTTTATTTTTGAACGTCGCGGTGATTATATTGATATTACTGCTAATGAATTAGCTAACGGCAAAATTGTTGCCTGGTTTCAAGAGGGTTCTGAATTTGGCCCGCGTGCATTAGGTCATCGCAGTATCTTGGCAGACCCACGTAGAAAAGACATAAAAAATTTTATTAATCGGAAAGTAAAAACACGCGAAGATTTTAGGCCATTTGCTCCCTCTGTGATTGCAGAAGATGTACATAAATACTTTGATTGTGATTATGAAAGCCCATATATGATACTTGTGGCACAAACTCGCCCAGAATGGATAGATCAAATCCCCGCTATCGTGCATAAAGATGGCTCCGCTAGAGTGCAAACTGTTAGCAAAGATATAGCCAACAGTTATTATGCACTTATTAAAGCATTTTCTACTATTACAGGAATCTCTATTTTACTTAACACATCTCTCAATGGCAGAAGTATGCCAATCGTGGAAACTCCCGAAGATGTTTTAAATTTTTTCTTACAAACAAAAGCTATTAATATTCTGGTTATTAATGATTTTGTCATACAAAGACGTGCATCGAATCAAAGGAGTAAAACATGCGCAAAAAATTTGCTTGCAGCTACGACCGCATAGAACTTGTAATTAGCTATTATTGCAATATGCAATGCAACAATTGCGATGCTATGGTTCCACAAGCGCCGACTAAAGAAGCAATGACAGTCGAACAGATCAAAAAGTTTATCGATGAATCTATTCATAATAATGTTCATTGGCAACATATCCGCGTCTTAGGCGGAGAACCTTCTTTACATAAAAACATTTATGAAATTTTAGACCTGCTCATTGAATATAAAAGAAATTTTTCTCCTGAAACCAGGTTGATCATCGTCACCAACGGACATGGCCCTCTAGTAAAAAAGAGATTAGAAGGAATTCCAATTGAAGTAGAAGTAGAAAATAGTCATAAGGAATCTAATGTACAACCTACATTTTCAACTGTAAATGTAGCACCCGTTGATCTTGCAGAATTTGAAGGTAGTGATTTCTCCAAAGGCTGCTGGATACCAGCATTGTGTGGAATCACGTTAGACCACAACGGCTATTATCCTTGTAGTGCTGCCGCTGCAATTGATCGTGTATTTGGCTTAGATCTTGGTCAGAAAAGTATGCCTGCTTCAGAAGGGACTTTAGAACGTAATTTTGAAAGTTTTTGTAAATATTGCGGCCATTTTTACGACAAAATTAATCATCATGCGCAAGAAGATATCACAACAAAATCGGCACGAGAAACTTATGAAATTATTCATCAAGCAAATTTTGAAGCCACACAAAAAGATAATCAGCTTATTGAGCAAGTTAATTCACAAACATGGGATTTAGCTTTAAAAAATTATAAAAAAAGGAAACCTATATTTGAAAAATATTAGGTCCAGTTTCAAAAGATATTGAAAATATGCGATTAATCTTTTTATTTTTCCAATACGCTCAGATAAGGCATTACTTTCCAGGACAATTTTCTTCGTTATGCTCTTCAACGAGATCTTCCCAATTATCCGGAACTTTATGATCTGGATCAAAAAAACGATCACCTGTCAGTAACGACCCATTAGCTTGCATTTGTGACGCTAAAACACTCATTTCTTGCTGCATAATTTCAGTACTGGTGTCAATCATACTAAGAAAACAAGTAATTTTGTTATCAGTAAAAATTCGAGAATCATTTTTGATCTCATTTGTAAACCTCATTAAATTATCTAGCAATACCATTTGTTCAGGAATTTTTTTTGCGCATTGAGAAACTACATCAAAATTGGTGCAATCTATCTTTGGGTATTTTCCTACATTATGAATATGGATATCCATCGAAATGATAGTGGCTGGCTTTGGAGTCATACGACCTTGGGGATTTCTAATATTTACTTTCGCACTTGATGATATTTTTATGTCTAAATTAACCACATCATTATTTTTTTTTCCAATGTAATATTGTACTGCTTCATAATCATCTCGACTTGGTAACTTTGAAAAATTATCATTAACGGCGTTTTTAGCGCTGGCGGAAATAGCAGCACTAAAACTCTCCCAATTGGTGCCACAATTAAAGTTTTTTCCATCCTTCGCAGTGAAATTAAAATTTAAACGGTATAAAACGGTTCTATCTTCAAAAACTTGCGCTTCCCAAAAAGGGGTACCTTCGGCAATTAGTTCAACTTTATTAGTTGGCGCTATACAAACCGATGATTTTTTGCTCTTTGGTGATTTTTTTCTAAAAGAAGTTTCATAGTGTATGCTTTCATTTTTCATATTTTTATCTCCTGCTTGAAAAACTCGAAACAATTTTTTTCATATAACAGTATACACTAGCTATATCCAAAAAGTTTATTACCGGTATAATTTTTGGCATTTGTCTAAAAAAATTTAATCAATTTTTGTTGCCAATGCTGTGTAAATTATTCTAACCGTTTGGATGTAAGGTTGATTAAGGCTCATGCGATGTGAATGGTATGTTCCGATTCCCATTAGTAATTCTTTTTCTTGGGTAATCGATTTTGCTAAAATCCAGGCACCGACTCGAATGTTTGTACAAGGATCGCAAAGCGCTTGATGAGGCGTAATGCCATACTGATACAACTTTGGCCACCAAGAACTATTAATCTGCATCGGCCCCAAATCATAACTCCCATTTTTATTACGCTTGGCCAAGCCCACTTTGCCGTGTTCAACGTTGAGTATCGCAATAATTAATTTTGCAGGCACATGATATTCGTAAGCGGCTGCATTAATACAATGCAGCGGTACATCACTTACCCATAATGGCAGCATGTTTAAATTCGTGTAGCTGTGCTAATGCGACCTGGCGAATTTCGAATTTTATCGTGAGGTTCGGTTTCGGTAATACCGTGAGTGTGCAAAATTCCCCTTGAATTTTAGTAATACAACATAAACCATAAACTGGATGCTGAATAGCATCACCTTTTTTAAAGGGCGCGTGATTATTTTGCATCAGCTTTGCCCTTTGCTTTTGGTAAAAAAGCAAATTCAATTTCCTGATTTAAAACAGCAGCAGGGATTTCTCCCAGTAGAGCTATTGCCTGTTTTGCTTTCTGATTATTTTCGAGCATATCTTTTCGACTGACGCCGGTATATTTCCATTGCATTGGCAATTGAAATAGCGTTTTTATTTCACGCATTAAATCCCGCACGCTCAGTTGATCTTTAGGTACGAGCCCGATCCGCGCTAACGTCAGTAATTGCCGGTTTACATAATCGACTTGTTCAATCAACATGGCGGCCATATAAGAAAAAGGTGTAGCGAAATACAGCGGGTATTTATTCGGTGTCGTGATACTAAATAAATTTAATTCAATGCCTCTTAGTTCAGTCATCTGCTGCTGTAACTGGGTTTCGTAAGTTTTTAATTTTTCTTTGGTTATTTGAATCGCTTCATGGGTTTTTAATAGAAATAATTCAGCGTAAGGATCGTCTTCTTTCGCCGCTTTCCACAATGTAGTCATGAGGCTGGCGAATTGGGTCAATCCCATGCGGCCAAAACGCCAATCGCCATCCAGCAATAATTCCGCAATTTTGGTATGAAGAATTAGTTGGAAGCTACTTTCAGTGAGGTTTTTATTATCGACTTTTTTCATCATGCACCTTTAGAGTTGGATAGCGGGTTGAAAATCAGGACTCAGGGGAATTTGTTTCCAGTCCTTCGGTAAATAGTCTTTTAAAATAATGACGCCTTCGACCAGGCGGCGGTCTTGGAAGGCATGAGGCCGATAGGAAAAATAATAATTGTCCTGGCGGTTTAATAAATAAGGCTTAAATGTTTTAAAAAATTCCGCAGCGGTTTTAATTGATTCATACCCAGTGAAATAGTCATTTAATGCTTGATTAGCAATTAATAATCCGTCTTTAACGCGCAGCCAATAAATTTTTTCTGGATGATGGGATTGTATGGTTAGAAATTTCAGCAAATGGTTGAGTGGGTTTTCTTCCCTTGCCTGCTTATTTTTTTCTACTGCGGTGGGTTGGCTTGCTTGTTGAATAATTTTGTGTAACAAATTGTCAGCAGGATTTTCTGTGATGGCTTGCCACATTGTCACGAATAATACGGGGTTTTGTGACAACCAGACTAATGCCGGTTTGGGAATAATCTGTAAAACAATGGCAGTGATAATACTGGAATTTGTTATTAAAAAAGATGGCTGCCACTGTAAAGAAAAATAGCTGGCATTTTCAAATGCGTGACTTAACAGGGGATGCCAGCTACCGATTAATTCACCCGCTCTGTTATAGAGAAGAATTTTTCGATCTGCTTGCACTTGCGCCAATTGAAATACCAAAGCTGCCATAAAAAACGCGTATGTCCATTGCGGTTCTTGCTGAGCAATTGCTTCGGCATTCGCGTTTTTGGGTAATAATAAACCTTGGCGTAATTTTAATACGGTTTGACAAAGGGTTAATTGATGCTGAAGTAAACTATAGGGTGGCTGTTGCTCAGTTAATGGCATATTTTGACAAAAGGCCGCTAAATTGCTTAGCGCTTGAAAATAAAATGACTGATAAATAGCGGCTGGAGCAGAAATCTGATTTCTAATAACCGCTAATAATTCATGAGCGTGTTGCTGCAAAATACGCTCGCCGGCTTCGCAGCAAATTAATCCTTTAATCGGCACAGGTTGCACTGTTTCTTTTTTAAAATTAAATAGGCCCATGTTTTACCTCTCTAATCGATAAATGCTGGTGACGCAGCTGCATTTGGTGAATCAATTTTTCAATTGATAATGCAGTATCGGTCATTTCCGCCTTAGGCAATGGCACACGAATTTTGTAAAGCTTGCCGCCTTCTAATAAGCAAAACGCTTGTCCTTTCGGTAAATTCAATATTTCACTTTGTTCGATTAAAGCCATTTCGCTATGGGCAAAACGGTCTTCATTGGTGGATTGATAAAAAATACCCTGCTCGCCTTGGGGCGTGTCGGAACTGCTGGAGGCAGGAATGACGCGTAAAATCGGCACTTTCGGTAATTGTTTTAGTAGCATATCAACGGTGGCAGCTTCTTTCGTGCGAAACATAATTAAGACATTTAAATTACCTGCTACCTGCCCTGCTTTGGCCGTCGACAATAATCTGGCTTCAACATCTGACCAGGTTTGGGTATAAATAATGACGGTAAAGCCAGCGCCACGGGCTTTATTTAATAGCGGAATAAATTCGTTGCCAATCACATCGTTAAATTCATCCGCATGTAAACAAATTCTGGGTAAGGCTGTTTTAGAACAATGTAATTTTTCAAAACCATGATCCAAACCAAAATTGTAAATGTGGCCTGCCACCGAAACTAAATCGCTTAACATCGAATTACCCACGGTCGAGCAAATCACGTTATCCGTTAAGCCATCCATACCGACATAAACGATTTTTTTATTTCGTATGACTTGTAGCCAATCTAAAATCGCGCGTTCATCAGTGATATCGCTGTAATCGGGGGAAAGGAGTGCGGCAATATCGCCGGTAGTTAATTTTTCTAATAAAGGGCCAACTGAGGCAGTAATTTTGTCGTAATAAGTACGGTCTAAACGGCAGGCAGTCAATAAATCGGTCAATAAATCGTTTTGTAAATCCTGTAGCGCATTTTGATTGCGTTTTTCGAGATAATTTTCTGCATACGCTAAAATGGCTTGTTTGCGTGTAGGCTTAATCACTTCACCTTTTTTATCGGCTTTGCTGTGTGTTTGGATATAATCTTGAATCCAAATTTCATAATCGGCTTCATGAGTTTTTACATAATCTTCGCAATAGCGCACTAATAATTGGTCAAGCTTGGTAATGTAGAAATTAATGAGTTTATAGGTAGGCTTGACGCTTAAAGCGACTAAAACTTTGGCGACTAAATTAACGTATTTCCAGGCGAACTCTTTAAAAGCAGCAGCTTCACCAGTGGAAGGTAAAGCATTAGTGATGCGGGTGGCAATTTGTGTAATTTTAGTAAAATTACCCACGCCATTATAACGACAGGAAAATTCCGGAAAGCCTAAATGAAAAACCATTAAGTCATCGAGTCGATTGGCGTTTTTTGCTTCAACGTAAATGCGTTTTAATAAATCCGCATCACCCTTAGGATCTAACACAATCACGACATCGCCGCGATGAATATCCTGGCTAATTAAAATTTCCGCGAAGCGCGTTTTACCGACGCCGGTGGTACCAATCACTGCCACGTGCCCGGCACGTTCAATTAAACTTAAAGTGACATCGTTTTCACTGTCCGCGACACCATGAATGCATGGTTCACCGCCAATATCGGGATAAGGGCGAAAGGGATTCAAAACAGAATCTTTTTTTAACCATGTGGCAAATATTTTTAATAGAAAAACATTTTCCCAACGAAATTCGAATTGTCTGGCAGCATAATAAAGTTTAGAAGGCCGCCGGTATTTGGCATGATAATCTAAATCTAAATCACGCAACCGTTGCGTATGGGTGACGGTCCATAAAAAACCTTTGCCTAAAAATAAACGGTTTTGACTGATCGGTAATTGACGCGAGGAAATCGCGTAATTGGGCATCCGTTTTAGTTGGCGCTGATAACGCCAAATGCGATAGCCTTGTTTTAAACGCAAGGTGGAAAATCCCAGCAAACCCAGGCACAGTGTTTGTGAAAATAACATTGGCAATAAAAAATGGCTCGGATAAAAATATAATAATCCTGCTGCAGCTAAACCCACAGCGGCACTGTACCATTCTAATGGTGGTCGCAATAATCCTTCTAATGGTCGTTGCATCGACATAGGATTTCACCAGGCCCGAATCAACAGAAATAAGCCGTTTTGACAAACCAATACTTCAAACAGGATTAACCAAAACACGATGCGTTGACGTTGTTGCCGCCAAAAATAAATTTTTTCTGCTGACCAGCTTTTTTGAGTGGCGTAGTAGGCAATGAAGCGCGGCCAACTAAAAAACACCGAAAAAATAAGGCTCCATCGAAAAGCCGTAAAAAATAGCTTATAATGCGTGATAGTTTGATTTAGCGCATGAAAATGGCTTGCGTCATATAGCTGCAAACCTATAAATGGCGCGATTAATAATAAACCCGCTAAAAATATTAGTAGCAATTTTAATAAATAGTTTTTAAAGCTTTTAATAATGGGAATCATGTTTAGCTCCAGGAAATGTAAATATGTCAAAATCGTTTTTAAAAAAATCCAGTAAGCTTTTATGGAAGATTTCAAAATTTACGTTGGTTCTGACAGCAGACATATTGGCTAGTTCTGCTAAAGAAAAAGAACATGAACCGACTTTCGAGGAAATCACTTGCGGAGAACGAATTATTGGTTCCGATAAATATTTCATTCCAGAAGAAAAAAAACATTCATAATTTATTAGCATAATTCTCTTATCTTTATTTTATTAATTTAGTCGCATTACTAATCACTTTTCCTGGAGCACTTTTTAAAGTTTTTGTGCCTTCATCTGCTGCTCTGTCTCCTACTTGATTCATGCCATTAAATGCTCGAGTCACCACATCCCCTACAGCCACCCCCATCGCTCCGATAAAACTAAACCAAAACAACGGTGCAATTAAAATCAGCGTCCCCGTAATCATGTCTGCCATCGTGGCACTCGGTGATTGTTTGCTAAACCAACTCTCACCATACAACGCATTCATGAGTGAGGCATCGATATAACTCACTAACTGCCAAATAAAACTCCAAAAAATCAGTGAAAAAATAATGGCCGCTCCCGTGATAAAAGCGCCGGGTTTATACGCGCTAAAGACGAGCGCAAAGGGTAAAAAGGCATAAACCATTAATAACAATAAGGCTTGAATAATCGGCGCCGCTTGAGCGGCAGCATAAAGTTTGGGATAAGTACTTAATTGACTGAACCAAGCGCCTAAGGATTCGGCTAAGTGCGAATAACCATAATCGCCCACCGTATTATTTGCTTTATTAAATCCGCTATCGGCATTGGTAATCAGGCGTTTAATCACATCATCTTTTAAAGTGCCTTTATCATCGTGATTAAAAAATGGTTGAAATTGCGTGGAGAAATTTTTCGGCAGTGCGGTAAATAAGCGGTTTTTTAGCCCGTTTTCGCTATCGTTCCACCATGTATCGCAGCTGGGATTACCATAAGCCGGTGGATTGGCTTGATTGGTATCGGCATTAATATCGTTATTGGGATCATACGCAAAACCTTTTACCGGTTGCGGTGAATGCATCGTTTGATAATAAACCGCTTGAAACGCATGCGAACCTAACCACTCCGTATCATCCACGCCATAGTCTTTACGCGCTTGATTAATGACTTCTAAATTATCGCTATTATTTTCCGCATCTTTTAAATACTCTGTACGCGCCGGAATATAACAACTTAATTCAAACTGCTGTAATTCTTGCTTTAATTGCGGATCAGTAATTTGTGCAACGTTGACTTCTGTCACCATTTTGCGCAAATCGGGTTTACAAGAAAGCGTAGCTTTCGCTGCTGAAGTAAAACCTTCAGCAACGGAAATCACCGCATACCACCAAAGCGGCACACGAATAGCATTATTCGGTACCGCAAAGGCGGTGTCCCAAGTGGTTTGCGTATTGCCTGGATGATAAGTGTTATTTTCACCGTTGGCTTGGCAGCTCGGTGTATAAGAAACCATCGTCGCGTTCAATGGAATAAAAGGCGAAACCGCAAAAAATATAATTAAAAGTGTACGAATAATCTCGATTTCCATGCGCCGCAACGACGTACCCGCCGCATCTCTGGTTTCCTGCGATTCATAAGGCAAGGCAATATTTCGCAACACAATGCCAATAAACGGCAAAAACGCGATACCCGTTTTCGCTAAAATATTCCACAATTGATTATAAAAATCCCAACCGATTAATAACGTATAAAGTTCAGGAAATGATTGCACGCCTAATGTCATGATTTGTCTCCTGACGAAATGGCGCTATCCTGCATGAGGGGTGCAGCGGGTGTAACGGCAGGAACATGAATAGCAGCGTTTTGTTGATTGCTTTGATAATTTAATAATTGTGAAATGGTATCGGATAACATTTGTTTGCGCGTTTGTGATTCAAAAGCAATCGATTGAATCGCTTTATCTAAATGCAAAATGGCTTGATCAATAATTTTTTGCGCGGGTTGGTTGCTGGCAATCACGGGTACTTGGCTGCCGGTTTGTAATAAATTGCGGGCAAGCCATGCACGATCGACGACTTGTTGGGTTGCCAGTTCTTGCGAAATTTTATTGAGCATCATCGCTTGTTGCGGGGAATTCATCGCGCGCAATGCATTAATCACTTCGGGGCTGATGATAATACCGCTGGCTGAAACTGCGGCTAAATTGGTTTTGGTAATGGGTGTTTTACCACTCACTAAATTGATTAAATTATTGCGTATCGCATCGGCGCAATGATCTTTATTCGCTTCACTGCAAGTCGTAATCCACGGCAATAATCCTCTACCGGAAATACTGCCTTGTTTTTGTTTGCAACTATTGTCGTTGCAGGTGGTAATGGTTTGATCACCCACAACGTTGGTGATCCAATTGATGGCGTCGATGGGTGCGGGAAATGCTTTGGCTAATTCGCCATTGGGCGGTGCTGGACGATTATCATTTAAATCGCGCATTAATAAAGCGTTATAACCGGCTTTAACGGTATCGGCGATCACATGAATTGGCGGTTGATTTAAGCCACCGGCGGCATAGCCACCGAAATTATTTTTATTGCCTTGTACCCAAGCAACACCATCATTGCCGCCATTGGTATCGACATCTTTTTTCGCTTGGTTAATATCTTCGGCACCGCTCGCCGTCAGCGATAGGTGTTTTTTCCAGGAATTACCCACCGAAATCGTCGCCCAATCTTGATAAGGATTTTTGCCTGCGGCGATTTGATTTTTCACTTCCTGACAAGATTTGCTGGAAACTTCAATTAATTGATGCGCACGTAACAACGCGTTATTAATTAAATTGTAAGCGGTCGGATTGGCTTGCGCTAAAAAATACATCGGCATTTCAGCGAGACTGCCGGTGGCATTATTTAAAACACTTTGTTCAATATTGCCGACTTCGTTTTTTAAATCATTAAATGTATTAGTAATCGATAAAACCGGATTAAATGCGCCACAACTATAGCATTTCCACTTGATTTATAATTTTGATAAAATAATCTCCTTGGTT
>CAYTUN010000043.1:0-20514 GCA_964441315.1 uncultured Gammaproteobacteria bacterium
TGGCCTTCTCCCCTTGTGGGAGAAGGTGCCCCGAAGGGGCGGATGAGGGGTAATAGACTTCTTTCCAAACTCGTGTATTTTATTCGAGGGTAAGGCGCGGTGTGCAGCAAGAAGCGGAGTTTACTGTGGAGTAAATGAGCAACGAGCAAACACCGCGCCTTACCCTCGAATAAAATACACCAGTTTGTAAAAAAGAAATCTAATTTTTTAACGCTTCTGATAATCATCCTTCGGATACATCAAAACAATTAAAACGCCACCAACAATCACCAACACAATCCCTAACAAATCATAAAAATCGCCAACCCGCCCCAAAAAATACCAATCAAAAAATAAAGAAATAATCACCGACACATATAAAAATGATGAGGTTAAACGCACCGGTGCATAGCGCGTGCTAGTGGTAACAAAAAATTGATAGAGATAACCTGAAATACCCACACCAAGCAGTAATAAAGCATTATGCCAATTTAATTGTTGCAAGGACTCCTTTGCCTCTGGCAGCCAAACAAAAAATCCTAAAATGCTACCAATAAAAAAATAATAAAATAAAGTTCGCAATGGTGGCTCAGTATAAGCTAATAATCGATTAGTAATTAAAACTAATGCAGCGATAAAACCTGACAGCAAACCTAAAATCGCCGCCCATTGAAACATGTCTTTCCCGGGATGCAAAATAAAAACCACGCCTAAAAAACCAATGCCAAGCCCCCACCATAAACGATGAAAAATTTTTAATTTCTGCCAGAAAAAAGCGATAATCGGTACAAATAAAGGTGACGTATTAAATAATAAAGAAGTATTAGCTAGTGAAATATGCTTAGCTGCGTAAAAAAATGTAAATATACCAAAAAAGCCAACACTGTCTCGAAAAATATGAAATTTTAATCGGTCAGTTTTGAGTTGTTTTAACATTTTCCCGCGGTATTTTATTAAACAAATCGGTAATAAAATAAATAACGTAATGACAAATCGCACGAAAACGATTAGGGAAATCGGCAAGCTAGCAGCGGAAAACTTAACCAATAAAATTAATAGCGCATTGCTAACAGCGGCAAGTAAAATAAGATTAATGCCGCGCGATAATTGATGCGGTGGGCGGTTTGTTGGGTTTGGCATGTTTTTCCAAGAAATTATTCACACAAATTTATAATTCAGCCACTAAGAGCTCAACTGGAAAAAATTCATTTAGCATCGCTTTTGCAGTAGAAAAAGCAATAATAAAGATACCATAATAACCCTTGGATATAAAAACAGGTCAATTTATGAAAATCGCTTTCGCCGGTACGCCGGAATTTGCTGTGCCCGCTTTGCGCGCCTTGCAGCAATCAAAGCATCAGATCCAGGTGGTTTACACTCAACCCGATCGCCCCAGCGGTCGAGGCATGAAATTGCATGCATCAGCAGTCAAACAATTTGCATTAGAACATGGCTATGCAATTGAGCAACCGCAGAATTTTCGTGATCCGAATAATATTGAAACATTAAAAAATTATGACATTGATGTCATGGTCGTGGCTGCTTATGGTTTGATTTTACCGCAGACGGTTTTAGATACGCCGCGCTATGGTTGCATCAATATTCATCCATCACTATTGCCACGTTGGCGTGGCGCGACTCCGGTTCAACATGCGATTTTAGCTGGTGATGCGGTCACAGGCGTTACCATTATGCAAATGAATGCGGCAATGGATGCGGGCGATATTTTATATCAAGAAAAATTTCCTTTAACTGGCAAGGAAACAACAGCAGAATTGATGCCGCTTCTGGCAGAATTAGGTGCAAAATATTTATTAAAAGCTTTGGACTTATTAGCGGATAAATCAATTACGCCGATAAAACAGAATCCTGATGAGGTTACGTATGCGCCTCGTCTCACTAAAGAACAAGCAAAAATTGATTGGCATAAACCAGCAGAAGTGATCGAGCGAGAAATTCGTGCTTATAATCCCTGGCCTGTTAGTTTTACCGAAATCAATGGCCAATTAATTAAAATTTGGCAAGCGGAAGTGGTTGATCAACCGGCAAATGCTGAGCCAGGAAAAATTCTTGTAGCTCAAAAAAACCGTATTGAGATTGCAGCCAGCAATAAAATTTTACAAATTAAAAAATTACAAATGGCTGGAGGAAAAATATTAACAGCGGTTGAATTTTTGAATGCGTATGCCATTTAAGTTCGAGAAAGAAAGCGTTAATTTTTCCTTAATGAGGGATAAAATATTATAATAATTAGCTGTAATTAAATTTGTATTTTATTAATTGAAGTTCTTTAGTTAACATAAATACTTCTACCATACATTAAAAAAAATTTATATCGTGAGGTAATAATAATGATAAAAGCAATAACCATTAAAGGTAGAACTATAGAACTAGATAATTCGCCAGCAGAAGAATCTGATTCAATGGCGCCAACGGAGCCAAGTTCCCCAGCTTCTAATGAAGGTGAGAATGAAGTTGGAGAAGAAAATCTGTTATCAACTTCTATAAGCCCCATATTACGAGCCTTGCTTACACAAGAAACCCCAGTATTTAAAAAAGTGAGGACGGATGTTATCGGAAGTTTTCTAGGGACACAGGAAACTAAACCAAATCTCAAAAGAATAGTGCAAGAATATGGAGAATTTTTTAAAAAACGGAGTGCAGACGCAAAAAATCGAAATGGACAAGAAAGAGAATTTCATGCAGCTAAAATTCGTAGAATACTCGGTTCAGAATAAAACTGGATAAAGGAAGTTTAGCTATTGTTGAAAGCACTAAAATACTAGCAATAGCTAAATTTTACTTTTCCTCTCAAGGATTATAGTAATTAAGCAATTTTTTTAAACTTTAGCTCCCAACAAAAGCGTCTGCAACCGCGGCCGAAATTTCACCCAAAACGAATAAGGCGCAGGCCGCGTATTAAACACCACCGCAATAATCGTACCATCCGGCCGTCTCACAATCATGCCATTGCTACCAGTAAAACTACCGGTAAATACATAATAAGTTTGCCCACGGATTTTTTTCACAATCATGCCCATAGTGTAATAAACCATCGCATTAGCTTTGCGAAATGAAGGCCGTGACGTCATTATCGCCAACATTTTGCTATTAATGACTTGACCATTAAAAATGCCTTGCACAAATTTTGCTAAATCCACTGCGGAAGCCAGCCAGCCACCATTAGCGAAATTTTTATGTAAGATCTGATGACTGCTATAAGGCAAATAAAAAGAATTTAAAATTTCATCCGGCGATAATAAAGATTCATCATTGTAATAAACGACTTCATCTGGCAAACGTCCACTTAATTCCGTATTACCGATGGCCATATTAGAAATCATCAATGGCTGTAATAAATTTTGCTGCACATAGTGCTCATAACCTTGATAGTCATAAGGCTGGCCAGTAATTTTATCGACGACTAAACCTAATACACAGTAATCTAAATTCGAATAATCATAACTGGAGCCTGGACGAAAACGCGGCGCTTGCGATTCCATGAGACGCAACACCTGGTAGCAGCTAGCTGGCACTTCGCCCAATTTTTGTTTGGTGACGGCAGACCAGGGGCCAAACATAATATCCGAGCGTGCGCCGCCAGCCCAACCCGATGACATTTGTAATAAATTTTTTATCGTGATAGTTGCAGCACGCGGATTAATTTTAGAACCCGGCAATGGCGGTACGTCATTTAATATGCTTAATAAAGGCGTATTTAAATTCAATTGACCATTTTGTACTAATCGCAAAATCGTAGCAGCGGTAAAAGTTTTTGAAAGGCTGGCAATACGAAATAAGGAATCCGGCATGACTTTTTGCTGCGTCCTTAAGTCCGCATAACCAAAACCGCGCGCATAAGTTAAACGGCCATTTTGAATAATCGCCACTGCAGCGCCCGGAATTTTCCACATGCGCAAGAAAGTCGCAAACTGATTTTCAAACGGTTTTTTGCTCGGTACTTCCTGGCCGGTAATCGGATACGCTGTATCCAATAAAAAGCGATTGGGCAAATCGGCAAAACTCGTCAGGGAAATAATTAATAATAAGCATCCCAGTAACTTTTTCATTTGCTTTCCCTAGAAAGAAGATGGAATCAGGCAAAGTATACACAGCGGTTCCCGCTGACAAAAGCCTAAAAAGCGCTTATTGAGATGATTTTTGCAAATGGGTCTACGAAGAACAATTTTTATCATCTGCTTAAAGATAGCCTTCACTACTAGCCCAAGGTCAATTTTTTCAGCGGTTCCCGCTGAGGTTGCTAAATATTGGCTGGAACCGATAAACTTAGCTAATTCGTATGGCTTTAAAAGTCACGAGCTAACCAAGATTAGAGCACTTATCATCGAGAATCGTACGAAATTTTTGGAGAAATGGTATGAGCACTTTGGCCGTTAAATTTGATGAACATGCAATTGATGTAAGTTTCACTAAGACATCCCTGCATTTTGTGCTGGCTGATGGAAGAGAAATTTCAGCACCTTTAGAATGGTTTCCTCGGTTACGCGATGCAAGTGAAATAGAGCGTAATGATTGGCGGTTTATTGGAAATGGTATTGGCGTGCATTGGCCAGACTTAGATGAAGATATCGCTGTGAGCACAATCATGCGGGGGCATGATTAGTAACTAGTTTTCATGCCAATAGCCCTCCTCTTCACCATCGGTTTTATCCACTTAATGGGCGTCATGACGCCAGGTCCGGATTTTATCGTAGTGACGCAGTCGGCGTTGATGCATCAGCGTCGACAGGCTTTTTGGGTAGTGGCGGGAATCGTATTAGGAAATTTAATCCACATTACCTATTGCATTCTCGGTTTTGCCTTATTAATTCAACATCATCAAGTTGCTTTGCAAATGATTAAGTTTATAGGCGCGGCTTATCTGCTTTATCTAGGTATAAAAGGGCTTAATGTCAAATCATCAAACAGCCAAAAAACCACGGAAAATCAAGCTGATTTCAATCAGCCTTTTATCAAAGGCTTTTTATGCAATATCACAAATATTAAAGCAGTATTATATTTCATCGGTATTTTTAGTGTCGTCATAAAACCCGATTGGCCTTTAACTTGGCAATTAATTTTAGGACTGGAAATGTTATTAATCACCGCTTTATGGTTTAGCGCACTCGCTTGTTTTATCAGCCACCGCCATTTTCGCGCACGTTTATTAAATTACCAAACTCTGATCAATCGCATATTAAGCATCGTACTAATTGCATTCGCCTTACTCATTATTTTCTACGAGATTAAATAATGCACCGCCTATTTTATCCCGCTTCAATTGAACCCAACCAGGAAATTCATTTGAGCGACAGCTCAAATCATTATTTGCAAAATGTCTTACGCGTCGCATTACATGATAAAATTATTTTATTCAACAATACCGGCTATGAATTTTTAGCGGAAATTAATCAGATTCAGAAAAAAAAGATCATTTTAAAAATTATTAATGCTAACCTGGTTGCCAAAAAAACCGAAAATACTATTCATCTTGCCCAAGGCATTACTAAAAGCCAAAAAATGGATTGGATCGTGCAAAAAGCGGTGGAACTTGGCATTGGCGAATTTACCCCTTTGCTATTGGATTACAGCCAAATCCGTCACGACAAAACCATTCTGGAAAAAAAACGCCAACATTGGCAGCAAATCGCAGTTGCTGCCAGCGAACAATGCGGCAACGTTTTTGTGCCAGCTATCAATCCCGTGCAATTTTTACCCGATTTTTTGCAAGCGCAAACAGCAGCGACTATGATTACTTTAGATCCCAAAAGCCAAAAGCACCTGGATGCCGCATTAGCGGCATCTGATAAGTTGGTGTTGTTGATCGGTGCGGAGGGCGGATTTTCAGCGAGTGAAATGCACTCGCTGAAAAATCATCATGCGCATTTTATTTCTCTGGGGCCACGCATATTGCGCGCAGAAACGGCGCCAGTGGTTGCATTATCAATCATTCAATTTTTAAAAGGATTTTGCTGAGCATATAAAAAATGATAGACATTAAATTAACCACGACACTCAAACAAATTCTCCATCAATTACCGCGTAGCGGTAATTTAGTATTAACGGACCATAATTATTTATTTTTAACGGTCGATGATAATTACATCCATCAAATTTTTCCCTTGCTAAAAATCCCTGATTTAAAAAAACCGGATTATTTTGATCACTATACGCAATACATGGGCGCGCATATCAGCGTCATTTATCCAGAAGAGCAGGTTGAAATTACTGATATTGATCAAGGACGTATCATTGCCTTCGAAGTCATCGGATTATTTTCTGCCAAAATCAAACCGAAAGAATATTTTGTGCTTAAAGTTAATTCGCCCGAATTAATTGCAATGCGGCATCAATATGGGTTGCCAGATAAATTAAAATTGCGTGGTTGTGACTTGGATTTGCATATTACGGTGGGTGTGCGGGAGTTGTGATTGGTTGGCTGTGTTTAATTGAGCGCGGTGCGGTTTCCTGGTCAGGAGATTGCCGCGTCCGCTGCGCTCCCTCGCAATGACAAGAGAAAAGATTATCGCTGCAACAAAGAGCTTCCTCGCAATGACTAGAGGGTGGCAAAATTGCCCTTTTTTTGTCATTGCGAGGGAGCGTAGCGGACGCGGCAATCTCCTGACAAAAACTTGGCGCTAAATTAAATTAGAACTGCGTCCCTTTGTCAGCAACAAGTAACAGAATTTTTTTATTTCCCCTCATCCGCCCTTGCGGGCACCTTCTCCCACAAGGGGAGAAGGAAAATATTGATTTTATTTCTTTTCTTTATCATCCATCGCCATTTCCACCGCCTGAATTTTGCGATGCGAATAAAACGCTTTAAAAATCCCATAAATACTAATCGCAATCCAGGCAATTTCAACGACGGCGGCGGGTAGATTCCAGTCAAAAAATAAAGAATAAAGAATTAATATTGAGCCAATTAAATTCAATATCGAATAACTAAAGCTAATCGACTTTAATCGACCGCTTTGTAATAAATAATAGGTAATTAAAATCATCGAAACGCCGATGAGTCCAATAATTTCATGAATGTAGGTTTGCCAATGCATCAGTAAGTCTCGTGTATATACTCAAAACGAATCGGTTTTAGGCGCTCTTGCATCCGATTGACGCGCGATCTTGTCACGTTTTTCAATCGCAAAAGCTCGAAATAGAATAACTATTCCTGCACTTTTGCTCAATCAAAACGTGACAATCTCACGCATCACTCGGCGCAATAACACCTAAAACCGATTCGTTTTGAGTATCAATTCATTTAATAATTGACTGGCGCCAATGCGAAATAAATTTGGTGTTAAATGATTTTCACCCAAAATTGCTTTGACACAATTAACATAAATCATGGCATCCGCTTCAGTTCTAACGCCACCGGAAACTTTAAAGCCAATTTCTTTTCCGCTCGCTTTAATCGCTTGCAAAATAATTTTTGCGGCCTCAGGGCTTGCGCCCTGAGCAATTTTACCGGTGGAGGTTTTTAGAAAATTCGCGCCCGATGCAATCACTAACTCAGCAGCAGATTTTAATTTTTCAAAATCAGAAAAAGCGCCCGATTCTAAAATGACTTTCAAGGTTTTATTGCTACATTGACGACGTACTTGCTGTAAATAATTTTTTGTATACTCCACATTACCAGATAAAAATGCCTGATAAGGCATCACACAATCAATTTCATCCGCGCCTAAATCAATCGCCCGTGAAATTTCATCCAATACCACCTCAAGCGCCAGATTCCCCGAAGGAAAATTACAAACCGTCGCAAACTTTATCCCTGACCCAGCCAGGATTTTTTTTGCCAACGGCAAAAAATGCATTTCGATACAAACCGCTGCGACGGGGCCGAATTTTGTTTGCGCGCGCGAACAAAGCTGCTCAATATGCGAAGCCGTAGCGTTATTATCTAATAATGTTAAATCAATTAACGGAATGAGTTGCTGAGGCTGCATGGATGCGTTCAATAAAGTGGCACAATAATTGCTTTAATTTCTCCGCTGCTTCTGCGGCGACGCGCAGCACGGATTCATGGTTATGGTCGCTATGATTATTCACCTTCATGCCGGTGGCAAAATTGGTGATAGTGGAAATCGCCACGACTTTAATGCCAGCATGGCGCGCCAAAATGGTTTCACTTACCGTCGACATGCCGACCATGTCACCCCCCAGCCGGCGAAATGCTTCAATTTCAGCAGCGGTTTCATAGCTCGGGCCGAGTACGCCGACATAAATGCCTTCATGCAATTTAATATCCTGTTGTCTGGCGGTTTTTTTCAATTCATCACGTAGCGCTTTATCGTAGGCGTTATCCATTGGCGGAAAGCGATCACCGTATTGATCATCATTTGGGCCGACTAGCGGATTATTAAATTGAAAATTGATATGGTCACTGATAGCCACTAACTGCCCAAGCCCATAACGGTGATTCATTGAGCCGGCGGCATTAGTCAAAATCAGTGTCTTGACGCCTAAAAGCTTCATTAAACGAATCGGCGTCGTCAGGCAATAGAGTGGCTTGCCTTCATAAAAATGGGAGCGCCCGGTCATGCAAACGACATTGGCACCATTGAGTCTACCTAACTTCAACTGACTCGCATGACCCAGAACCTGCGAGGGCAAAAAACCCGGCAGTTCCTGATAACTGAATTCTTTTTCGGCTTCAATTTGATTCGCAATGTTTCCCAAGCCGGAGCCTAAAATTAGGCCCACCGTCGCTTCAAATTGCGGCAGCGATTTTTTTATTAAATTAAAAGCCTGATAAGCATAATCTTCGTTTTTCATAGTGCCCGAGATGTTAGCCGCTGGCTGGTTTTACTGCAAGGCGCTTCAGCGGTTTCCGCTGAAAAAGTGGTTGCGGGTAGCGGTGTGGGGTATGGCTACGGCTGTTTCTTGAAACTGTGTTTTGCTTGAGTTTGTGTTAAGTGAGGTAAATAAATAAGACTTAAACAAATCGAAAAATCTGTCAGGAGAGTGGCCGTTGGCGATGCTTAAATAGAGCCGCAATTTTCTTGGATCACCCCTCATTTGCCCTATCGGGCACCTTCTCCCGCAAGGGGAGAAGGACAACTTCGGGGACATCTGCCAATAAAATAAACTTAAATGCAATGAAATGCGCCTTGTTTTAAAAGCTATTGAACCACGAATAGAGCCTTCTCTTGCAGCACTCATCTGTGTTCATTTATGTTGATTAGCTTCTTATAGCAAGGCTTATTTCATAACAATGAGACTTGTAATAATAAGACTAATTTTATGGCTATGGCGCTTAATTTTATTGGCAGATGTCCTCGAAGTTGTCCTTCTCCCTTTGCGGGAGAAGGTGCCCGATAGGGCAAATGAGGGGTGATCTAAAGAATTTTCCATCAATTAATAACCAAATAGCAAACTAAAAAATTAAAGCCCAGCTCCGATCACATTGTTGTTTGAAGCTTTGTTTTATTCATTAGGACAAATCACATTTAAACAGCTTTCAATAATCATTAATCAGCAAAAAACACCGAAAAATGATTAAAATTTAATAACCATACCGTTGTCCCACAAATAATGGCAAAATTGCTCGAAACTAAAGGAAGCAAAATGAAAGCGACACTCTTATGGCAAGCTGATCAAATCCAATGCACCGGTGAATTCGATGTGCATGGTGTCGCTTTGATTGATCCGAAAAAATGGGATTTAAAATCGCTCAAAAAATCGATCAACATCGATTTTTCCCAAGTTGAAAAAATCGATACCGCAGGCGCTTTTCTTTTTAATCAATTATTTCAAGCATTAAAACAGCGGCAGATTAATTATCATTTAACCGGATTAAACCCAAAGCAAAATGATTTAATCGAATTTGTTGCCGAGCGCGCTAAATTGCTAAATTGGCAACCGGTAAAAAAAACTAAAACTAATCCGTTTCATCGTCTGGGTGAATTAGCTGTTGCAAAATATTGGCAAGTTATCGATTGGTTGGCATTTGTCGGTGAAATTGCCGTCTTGATTTTGCAATTATTGATTAAACCGCTGCAATTTCAGTGGCGCGCCTTTATTCAAGTCATTCAAATTACCGGATTTAATGCGCTTGGCATTGTCGGTTTATTATCATTTTTAATCGGCGTCGTTTTAGCTTATCAATTAGGCCTGCAATTACAAACATATGGCGCCAATATTTATATCGTTTATTTAGTAGGCCTTGCGGTGTTGCGTGAATTTGCGCCATTAATTACCGCGATAATTGTCGCCGGTCGCACCGGTGCGGCTTATACCGCAGAAATTGGCACCATGGTAATTAATCAAGAAGTCGATGCGATTCGCACGTTTGGCTTATCACCGGTGCAACGTTTAGCCTTGCCAAAAATTTTTGGCCTTGTGGTTGCATTGCCATTATTAACCATTTGGGCAGATATTTTAGGCATTTTAGGCGGTATGATGATGGCGAAAAATATGCTCGGCATTAGCTACACGACATTTTTAATTACTTTTCCCCAAGAAATCGATAAAACCACATTTTTTGTTGGTATGGTAAAAACACCGATATTTGCGCTAACCATTTCCATTGTCGGTTGCCTGCAAGGTTTTCGCGTCGCTGGTGACGCTGAAAGTATTGGCAGACAAACGACAAAAAGTGTTGTGCAATCGATTTTCATGATTGTGATTATTGACGCGCTATTTTCAGTTTATTTCAGCTGGCAGGGCATTTAATGTCAGCGCCCATCATTGAAGTGAAACATTTATACAATCAATTTGGTGATCAAATTATTCATCAAGATATCAATTTCGCCATAAGGCGTGGCGAAATTATGGGTGTTATCGGTGGCTCGGGTAGTGGGAAAACAACGTTGTTGCGTTGTCTACTCATGCTTTTGAAACCTACCCGTGGTGAAATTCGCATTTTTGGTTTGGATATTACCAAAATTCATTTAAATGAAGCTCAACAGATTCAACGCCGCTGGGGCGTATTATTTCAACAATCCGCATTATTTGCCGCCATGACTGTTTTGGAAAACGTGATGTTCCCTCTAGGAATTTTCACCAAAATTGATAAAACCCTACAGCAAGAACTCGCACTATTAAAGATCGAGCTTTCCGGCCTGCCCCAAGAGGCCGCCAATAAATATCCTTCGGAATTAAGTGGTGGTATGCTAAAACGAGCTGCACTTGCGCGCGCCTTAATCATGGATCCCGAATTATTATTTTTAGATGAACCGACATCGGGCCTTGATCCTGAAAGCGCCAGAAGTTTCGATGATTTAATTTCGCGCTTGCGCGACTATTTAAATTTAACCGTCGTCATGATTACGCATGATGTGAAATCATTAGAAAATGTTTGCGATGAAGCCATATTTTTAGGCGATAAAAAATTAATCGCTAAAGCCAAAGTGAGTGAATTAATGAAAAATCCAAACCCTTTAATTCAAGCTTATTTTGCCGGAGAAAGGAGATAAAGCCATGGGCGGGCGCGTGAATTACACTGTCGTTGGAATTTTTATTGTGGCGTTTGTCACCGCTTTTATTGTGATCGTATTGTGGCTTTCAGTCGGTGCGCGCAAAACTTATAACACTTATTTAGTTTATATGGACGAAGCCGTTTCCGGTTTAACCGAACAAGCACCCGTGCGATTTAATGGTGTGACAGTGGGCTTCGTAAAAAATATTCGTTTAAATCCACAAAATCCGAAACAAGTATTATTAACGTTAGACATCGAAGAAGATACGCCAATTACCACCAGCACCGTTGCTGTTTTAATGGCGCAAGGCATTACCGGCATTACTTATATCGGTTTAAAAGCCAAAACGGCTGAAGCACCCTTATTAGTGCGAAAACCCGGCGAAAAATATCCCGTCATCGAATCTGAACCTTCTTTATTAGTCGAACTCGACACCGCCTTGCGCGAAGTGTCAGGCGATGTCAATGAAGTCAGCAATCGCGTTAAAAATTTATTATCCGAAGAAAATTTAAAATCTTTGCAACAAATTTTGCAAAACTTGCAAACCGTTTCCGCATCTTTATCCGCCAGCTCCGCCAATATTCAAAATTCCATCGCCAACGTTAAACAAAGCTCACAACAAGTATTGCCGCAATTCAGCGAATTAATGAATGAATTAACGCAAAGCAGCCAATATTTAAAGCAATTATTACGTGAATTAAAAAATAATCCGAGCGTATTAATTCGCGGCACCGCACCCGCAAGCAAAGGGCCTGGAGAATAGTGATGAAAAAATTATTTAGTTTAATTTTGATTTTATTTAATAGCTTAATTTTAAGCGCTTGCTTAGGACCTGCAAAAACAATAACGCCGACGCAATATAGCTTATACGCCGTCCCATCCCATCTCGCCGTAAAAAAATCGAGTAATGCGACCAGCATTACTGTGATGAAACCGATCGCCATCGCCCCTTTCAATAGCTCCGCCATGATTTATCGCGAAGGCTTAGAAACCGGCGAATTTAATTATCACACCTGGCAATCCTCCGTGCCGGATATGTTGCAAACACAAATTACGCAAACATTAATTAATGTAGGTTTGTATCGCGCGGTAGTGGCTTCGCAAACTTATGCCGATAGCCAATACAGTTTGCGTACGGAAATTTTAAATTTTGAACAAATATTTTATGCGCAAAATAGCGTATTTTTATTGAAGATCAGCGCGACGTTGGTGGATAACAAAGATAATCGGATTGTGGCGCAGAAATTATTTCAGATAACGGAGCCGACCGCGTATCGGAATCCAGAGAGTGGGGTGGTTGCGGCGAATTTGGCGACGGGGAAGTTTTTGCGTCAGCTGGTGGGGTTTCTTCTGGTGAAGTATTGATGGAGCTTGCTTTTATTACCCCTCATCCGCCCTGGCGGGCACCTTCTCCCACAAGGGGAGAAGGCCATCCTCAAAGTCCAATAGCTTTTTATAACTAGGCATATTTCATTGCATAGAAGTTTTTCTATGACTAGATGTCACCGAATATGGGGGCAGATGTCATCAAGTATGGGTAGATGTTACCGAACATGGGTAGATGTCACTGAATATGAGCAGATGTCACCAAAGTTGGCCTTCTCCCTTTGTGGGAGAATGTTGGATCGTTTACTACAATTCTACAATATACCTGGGTAAGAAACCCTGTGGTGTGACTGTCGCATTAGCAATTTCATTAATTTTATATGCTTTAATGCCTTCGCTTTTGCCAGCACCACGCTTCAATTCATAGATATATAGAAGAAGATTACCGGTGCGAGGTTGCCTCAATGAATAGGGTTCCACTAAACGTGTGACTCCATGATATTCAATCTCAACACATAGCCTGTTTCTAGCAGCATAGCGAATTTGGTCTAAATGGCGATGAAACGGTATTTGAACAGGCTGAACTGTACCGATATTTTTTGCTAAAAAACTTGATGCCTCGGGGAAATGAACACGCGGCAATGTTTGCTCTTCTTTTGCCTTTGAAATGGTTGGTAAAACGAGTTCAGCAGGGTGCTCATCCATCCACCATGACAGCGCTGATCGTAAATCGTCATAAAAACTTTCTGCCGTAGGTAATACTTGTAATTGATGCCCAAGCTGATCTTGCCAGTTAGCTTTTAATTGATCTAAATTAATTTGAGAAAAAATAAAATCGACTGATGGTTCTGGTAGTGATTTGAATAGAAATTTTTCCTTTAAACCTAATCGCGCTTTTTTGATTTCAACGTGTTCGCGAAAATTTCGACTAATATTAACGACATCATAAATATCCCTTGCTCGCCCTTGTCGCTCATAAATAGCTCGCGTTTTTTCTGCCAAAATTTCATTCACTGAATAACAGTTAACTGTTGCAGGCACGCTGGGTGCATCGCTATAAGGGTGGAATACCGCTCTGTTATCTGGTAAATCAACAATGATTTCATCATCAGTAATGTCAAATTTTACGCGCTGCTGAGTGCGCGCAGGAAGATTTAACGGTCCTAAGTAAGTAAATTTTGCCACATAGGTTTTGTTGTTTTTCTTGTTTATGCTTTCTTCTACTTCGATTTCACGAGTCTTTAAATTGATACCATTATTCTCATAAACAATTTTAGCCACCTCGTTTAAGGCGTTTTTAATTTCATCTTTATGATAGAGTGCTTTTTTTGGTACAGTGAAATCCAAGTCCTCTGAAAATCTGTACGTTTCAAAATAGCATTTTTTTAAACAGGTACCCCCTTTAAAAAGCCATTCTGATAATTCGGGATGCTGAGAAATTCCATATAAAACCCAACTCAGGACGTAATCTTTTTCTACGGTAGTGGGTAGCAGCTTTGTGGCACCGGCTATCGATAATATTTCTTGTTTCAGGATCACGCGATGTCACCTGAGGGAATATTAATCCGAATGCCCCATTTAGTGTTAATAGAACCTGAGCTTACTCCGTTTGGATCAAAATTAATGATTCCTGTTTTGATTTTTGAATGGATTTTTTCTAAAAAAGTAGGTGGTAACTGCATCATATTTTCTGCCATAAACCCTAGCCTTTTAAAAACTGCACCATGGTTAAGTTTCTGGGCATACTGCCATAATATTTCCGGGTCAGCTTCTTTTTTCTGCCAGTATGCTTTTAAAATATCTACTGTGTGACGGCCACCACCACCCATCTCAGGATCATCTAACACGTCAATAATGGTTCTGTGAATATCTGCAATTCGTATGGGTTTGTTGCTAGACCATATTTTGCTTAGGCCAAAAATATTTTCTGATGAAATAAATTTGATTCTGTAAACAAGCCCGGCAATAGTCTGATCTTTTTTTCTTTGTTTTTGGCCAGAGAAAATAACGGTGCTATTAAAAATTTGCTCGGTTAAGTCCCAGTGCTCGGCCGCTGTCCAACCAGAAATATAACAGGGCGGGTATAATTCCATGGCAATAGCCCAAGCATCTTCCGGCATAGGATTTGAACTATCTGATCCTGGCGGAATGATGCGATAAATCCCAGAGCGCAGTCGCTGTAGCCAGCCTTTTTTACATAGGCGAGAAAGCATGAGATTGGCGCTTACTCGGTCATAATTCAGTTCCTGTTCCAAGTCGGCCGGACGTATCACGAGCTTTCCCAGACGACTCATCGTATCGATCACTTGCCTTTCAACCGCTCCAATTCCTGCTAGATTTTGAGTATATTTTAAGTGCATTAAATATCATATTAGTTTATTAAATGTAATTACACTATAGAAAAAATATGCCTAAAGTGCAATAAAAAAGTTCCACCCCATTCACTGCAAAGGATAATTTTTCAGTCGTGTTTTACAAAATAATATGAAAAATTTAGGCCATAGTAAGCGGAGTGATGCTTGACGGCTTGTAAAAAACCTAGATTAGCAATGTGATTTTGGAATTACTCAATGAAAACCACTGAAATATTAAAGTGGCTGCTGATTTTGATGCGCCGCATTCGCAAAAAATATTAAAAGATTTTGAGGGAAATTAATGCGAATTTTATTGGATACGCGCATTTATCTCTGGTGGGTAAAAAATGATAATAAATTATCGCAATCAGCGCGCAATATTAGTGAGATTACAGCCTGTCATCACTGAATTAATTTCACCCGATTTTTTTGCGCATGACCGAAAAATTTCGAATCATTCATCTTTAATATAAAATATCCCATTCTCAAGTGTAAAAAGTATATAGCTAAAATGGTTTTAATTTGATGACTATGGTATGGACGCTTCTTATTCTTTATACATTACTGTTTTATTTACATAACATTACAAACCTTTGGACAATAGTCACCAGAGTTATTATCACCAGTTGGGTTATCTTGAACTTGTATCAATTTCTTTTTTTCATTAGTCTCGTCTTGGCTGCAGGAAAAAAATTGCGCTTTTAATTTTCCCAATATGGTGCTTTTCCTTTGTGGCAGTGGGTTACTTGCCGAATCCAATTGACTTCTAAGATTTTCAACATAGCTTGATGAGAGATTTGGTTTGACTTGTTCAAAAAAATCTCTAAAAGAACTGTAAATTTCAAAGTCATTATCTAATTTTTTTAAATCGCAGAATGACACACCAAAAACAGTTTCAAAATATGTTTCTGATTGAATTCCCAGTTTGGTCGATGATGCATCAATAGCTTTCATTTCAGCTATGAAAACATCTAGAGGTTGCCTATCGAAGACACTAGCCAACTGCTCAATGAAATTCAAGATTTTAAGATTTATCGTATGTTCTGCTTTTACACCCAATTGATGTTTAATTTTTTCAAATAGTGTAACAACTAATTTAGTTGCAAAGGGTACGCCAGCATAATTGAAAAGACTGGTTTGTGAAACTGCTAAGGTATCTAAAATATTTCTGATAATGTAATGCGCATCATTATAGAAACCGCATTTATCGAGTATTTCCTGCGGCGGTAGTATTATGCAATCATTGGTATAACTAGAATTTGAAATAGGTGGCAAATTTAATATGTAATCACACTTTTGAGATAGTTGAGTTAGCCAGTAAGCAGGTACGCTATCATGTTCATGGCTTAATGCTAAAGATCCGTAACTGGAATATATTGCTGCCATTAAAAACGAAAAGCTAGAAACGCTAACTAACAACTTATGTCTCGAAAGCGCGTAAGGCATTTCTTGAAAACTTTTGATAGGATGGCTAATAAAATATGCTAATTTATCGGCTACTGGAATACTATAAGCTGCAGCAGAAGCAAAAAAAGGGGAAAACGAAATAATACCATCAATAAAATTGCACTGTAACTCGCGAAGTGTTTGCCAAAAATAGCCAAATAAGCTTGGCAATCCAACAATAGTCACGATTCTGCAAAAATAAGTTGTATATTTTTCTAAAGAATTTTGATACTTCTTAGGATCTTTACCTTTTGCGTAATTAATTATCTTTTCTACTACATCGTGGATTTTGGGACCATTTGAATCTGACGGTGTTGTCTTAAACAATTCTGCTAAGTCAACTACACTCTCATTTTTTCTCATTCTGTCTTGAATAACTTCTAATGCCGCAGGTAATCTTGCTAACCGACGTGCTTGTAATTTGGCAGCTAGTTTTTCTTCTGTTGTGGTTTCAGAAAAAAGCTGGGGTGCATAAGGCAATTTTTGAAGTGTTTTTTGATATAACCAGGCAGTGGGATTAATTATAAAATGTTGTACAACAAGTTTTGATGGTCCTAGATGCAAAAACAGGAAAGCAAAGTCAGTAGAATATCTATAATCTTGGGGTACCATGCCAGCAAATGCTGCAGCCGATCTGATGGAAAGCGGGTAAGTAACTAATCTTAATGCAAGCAATTTAGCTAGCCTTGTCCTGTTAAGCTCAAGCTGATGTAAACTTTGCTCTAAATTCCTTGTCTTTTTTAAACATAATAAGCCAAAAAAGCTTTCAAGCTCTTCCTCAATAGCTTTTTGATTGGTTGATAAATTCAGAAAAAAATTAATTGATACTGATGAAGCTGTAGAAATTTTCCCTCTAGAAGATTGTTCTATGTTAGTAAAAGGGGGGAGTATATTAGCGTTTTCAGCAGCTTTTGCGCTAAATTTAAGAAAAGGGCTTACAGACATAGCAGTATTGCCTACTACACCAGCCAACACTGACAGGATTCTAGGATCGAGTTTAAAACCGTTTAAAATTAAATCTTGAATAATTTGATCATAGCTTTCTAAAATTAGGTTATAAGAATCGATTTGATTTTCAATATCATCTCTAGCAGAGTGTGGCATAATTTAGACCCCATTTTTTATTTATTTTTAAATATAAAAATCGAAATTAATAAAGCGCATTGACGAATTCCAAATAAAAGCTCAAAATTTTGCTTAATCTGCATCAAGTGTAGAAATAAATACCTTGTGGCAAGCAGCAGGTATTGCAAGTTAACTTGATTGCTCTACATAGTAGTTTTGGATGCTTTGCCAGCTATTTCTTTAACAAATTTTGGTACTAAATATCCCGGAAATATTTCAGCGAGTTTCATTTTAATATCTTGATGCCCTGTCCCTCCAAAATGCGAAATACCGCTAACTGGGTCAAGCAAGTGAACATAATATGGCAACACCCCATTTTCAAACAAGCAAAATATTAAATTTTTTAAAATATCAATACCGTAGTTAACATTTTTTAATAGGACGGCCTGATGCAGCAACAAAACCCCTGTTTTTTTAGTAGTTTGCAGTTTTTCTGCCACCGCTTGATCAATCTCATTCGGATGATTCGCATGTATCACCATCACGGGAATCAAACGTGACGCCGTCAGAATATTTAACAAGCTTGCCGTCATACGCTCTGGCAACACCACCGGCATCCGCGTATGCACCCGCAACGTCGTCAAATGCTCTACCGTCTCCAACCGCCGAATAATCTCCCGCAACTTCTCATCCTTCAACAACAACGGCTCCCCGCCACTTAAAATCACTTCATTAATTTCCGGCTTGCTCCGAATATATTCCACAATTTTTTCTAAACGCTCCGCCGTAATCTGATTATCTTCATACGCAAAATGCCGCCGAAAACAATAGCGGCAATTAATTGGGCAGCTCGGTGTTAACGTCAACAACACGCGCGAACTGTATTTATGCAGTAATCCTGGCACTGGATTATATTTTTTTTCATCGAGAGGGTCGGTGGAGTATCCAGGTGCTGGCTCATTTTCGATAGCGAGCGGCAGCACTTGCAACAACAACGGATCACGCGGATCTTTCTTTTTCATACGTGAAGCAAATTCCCGCGTCACAATAAATCTGAAGGGAGAATTAAAATCGAGCGCTTGATCAAAATCTTTTGGCGTTAATTCCAGATATTCGAGCAAATCTTCAACACGTGTAAACGCACGTGCTAGCGCTTTTTGCCAGTCATTTTGATCTTGCATCGCACTATCGCTCACACTAAGATGCTCTTTTTGAAAACGCATGAGGATAGTCGCAAATGGCAATGTATTCAACTAACGAATTTAAAGGCGGACTGAAAGTCATGTTGGACGGCCAGCCTTGCGTCATTATCGAAAATGAATTTGTGAAGCCTGGTAAAGGTCAGGCATTTAATCGTGTGCGGTTGCGTAATTTATTGACCAATCGCGTTTTGGAAAAAACTTTTAAATCGGGTGAATCAATTGAAGCGGCTGATGTGGCAGATATTGAAATGCAATATCTTTATAACGATGGCCAAACCTGGCATTTCATGGTGGTGGATAATTACGAGCAATACGATATTGCCAAAGAAGTTTTGGTCGATGCGGCGCAGTGGTTGAAAGAGCAGGATATTTGTTTCGTCACTTTATGGAATGGCCGGCCGATTGCAGTTGTGCCGCCGAATTTTGTTGAATTAAAAGTGACTGAGGCGCCGCCGGCTGTGCGTGGTGATACCGTGACCGGTGCGACCAAAAACGTGACGGTTGAAACCGGCGCCAGTATCCGCGTGCCTTTATTTATCGATGTTGGTGATGTATTAAAAATTGATACGCGCACAGGGCAATATGTCTCACGCGCTAAATAATGATTGGCGGCCGAGTGCGAGCATCGAGAATTTAAAAAAACGCAGTGAAATTATTCAAAAAATACGCGATTTTTTTCTTTCGCGCGATGTGATGGAAGTCGACACCCCTATTTTAAATCGCGCCGGCAGCACCGATATTTATTTAGTAAACTTCGTGACGCATTTCCAACCGATTAAACAGGCGAAGCCTGTTTCACTTTATTTACAAACTTCGCCTGAATTTTATATGAAGCGCCTGTTGGCAGCGGGCAGTGGTTCGATTTTTCAAATTTGCAAATCGTTTCGTAATGAAGAACAAGGCCGCATGCATGCGCCGGAATTTACCATGCTCGAATGGTATCGTCTCGATTTTGATCATCATGAGTTGATGGCGGAGATGGATGAATTATTGCAATCGGTTTTACAAACCGCGCCCGCGGAAAAAATTTCTTATGAGAAATTATTTTTAAATTACGCTGGTTTTAATCCGCATACGGTGGATGAAAAAATATTAGTTGAATTTATGAAAGAACATAAAATTTTTCATGTTGATGCTGATCGTGATACGCATTTGCAATTAATTTTATCGGAATTAATCGAGCCAAAATTGGCGAATTCGAATGTGCCAGTGATGATTTACGATTTTCCCGCCAGCCAAGCCGCTTTAGCAAAAATCCGCAAAGCTGACGTTGATGTCGCCGAACGTTTTGAGGTCTATTACCGCGGCATGGAATTAGCCAACGGCTTTCATGAATTAACCGATGCCGCCGAACAACGCGCACGCTTCGTATCGGATAACCAACGCCGCCGCGAATTAAATCTCCCCGAAGTACCGATGGATGAAAAACTGCTCGCCGCATTAGCGCATGGCATGCCGGATTGTTCGGGGGTGGCGTTGGGAATTGATCGTGTGATGATGTTAGCATTGGCGGCGCGGGAGATTGGTGATGTGGCGAATGTTAATTAAGTGCTTATTCAAATGCTCGTTGATTCGCTCGAATCAATGAGAATGTGAACAGACTCTAAAAAAATCGATAAATTTTTGAGCCGGTTGAAGAACGGTTTTTTGTGGAAAATGCCATGGATCACCCCTCATCCGGCCCGTTGGGCCACCTTCTCCCGCAAGGGGAGAAGGCTC
>CAYTUN010000044.1:0-20503 GCA_964441315.1 uncultured Gammaproteobacteria bacterium
CCTAACCAAGGAGATTATTTTATCAAAATTATAAATCAAGTGGAAATGCTATATAATTTACAAAATCGCTTCAACTTTGTAATTTCAATGTGACAATTTGGATACTTTAATACTTTCTAAACCGTTGTCATTCATAACCAGTTTATTAATACCTATTTATTTGACTGGTTTTATTAGGATCCATTTCGCATTGATCTATTTTCTATAGATTCGATAGCATCATGGCTAGGCGTTTTAAACTTTTTATTAGGCTTGGAATCCAGACAATTCTTGGCGATATTAGCAATTGCCGGATGTGAATCTTGATAATACTGTATGATTATATCTAGATGTTCTACTGATAATTGCGATAGAAACTTCTCAAAGCTATTGATTTTTTTCTTTCCACCGTTGACTGGGATAAATTGAAAATTTGAAAAGCAGATTTTCATATAGTCTGGCTTCATTTCAAAAACATATTGCAATAAATCGACTTCTTTAAACAAAGCAGACTTACTATCGACATCACTCTTGGCAACTGGAATAGCTAATTTTCTGGTCTCTAGATACATTTTCCAATTAATTTCATTACATTTAGCCTTGACAGAAATACATTGTGATTTATGCTCAGGGAAATTTTCGAGTAATTGAAGATATGCTGAGAAAAAAGGGTAGTATTGCTGGTATAAAGATGATAAATTTTCGGTTGTTTTCTTATCAATGCATGTATTAAAGCCATGGTAAAAAAACTGAGTGATGCACGATAAAGCTTTTAATCTTAACTTTTTATTTCTCACACCATTATCATCACAAAAAAGAGATTTAAGCTGGCTTGCATCATAATGTTTATAAAAATGTAAAAATGACTGCATCAAATTATCATTATTTAAAAATGTACTATCTAAATCTTGAAAACATAGTAAATTTAAATAAGCAATGTTTACGCTTTCGTGATAATGCTCGGCTTGAGAAATTAATTTTTCCTTTAATGAACATAGAAGGCGCGAATAGCTTGGGTTAATATCAAGATTGTAGCCTAATAATGATTTCAGCATTTCTTTCAGAGGAGGGATCAGCTTTGACCAGCGACCATAGCAATTTGAATAAATTTCAGGCCCCGATGTGCTTATCGAAAACCAAGGAAAAATGAGCTTTTCAAAGTAATTAGAAATTAACAGTAGCCCACTGGTTGCTAGAACTTCTGAGGAAGCAGTTGTTGCCAGCAGCTCACCCAGATACTTGATTAAGTCAACAATCGTTCCAAAACCGCAAACTTTAACGTCATTAATAAAATTGTTTGCTCTAGTTTGTGACGCTGCAATAAGGGCTGTCATTACATGAACTTGCGAAAAATTAAAAAATGAAATTGTCTTGTAGTCAACCAAAACCGCATCAGGGTCTATAATTTTTTTTTCAAAAAATAGTGACACCCAAAAATCTTGCACATTTGGCATTAACAAAATATCTTTCCATTTACACTTTTTATACAAACCCATCAGACAAACATATTTAATTGCCTCGCTTAAATCAGAAAAACCCCTAGGTTTCAATTTTTCGAGAACCGCTTCAGGTGAATAAATTAACATCCTTTTTAAATCATCTTCTGCAAACCACCCAAGCTGTGAATATAGCGAAATGCTGGAAGCCTGTGATGGCTGTGATGATACATTTGATGTAAAAAACCCCATCTGTGGCGCTGGATTATTACCATGCTGCATGATTAGCTCTTTAATACGCGCTTGATAGCGTTTTTTTACATCATTCTGCTGAATGAGTTGTTCCCAGGTTTGAATTTCGAATAATGCACATTGAAATTTTTCAGAAAAACGTCTAGAGCTGTTGGGATTTTGTGCGGTAGAAAAGAAATATTCTATAATCTCATCACAAAACGGTTGAATTTGATTACAGTGATTTTCTAATCTAGATGGTAATTGTTGTTCAATACGGTCTATTAATTCAATTGCTCTTCCCATCAAACCCGCAGCTTGATAAATCCAACTGTATGTTGGTAGGAGATGCTGGTAAAGACTAAACATCGCTTGCTCTTCTGCTTGAGCAATCTGCAGCAGTATTTTTAAAACAGTTGATCGAAATAGTATCACTTCGGGAATTTTTTTATAATCAATTTGTAGCACCTGACACTGGCTAGCTTGCTTGATGAAATTAAATAGCGGCATAACCCAGTTAGTGTCGTTAAACATAGTAAAGTTAATGATAGAAGCTATCTCCAAAATTTCGTAAAAATTATCTATGTAATCACCACCAGTTAAATTAAGCTCTTTGGCTAAATTTTTAAGTGTAATTTCTTTTTCGGAAAAAGAGCTGCTTTCAGTAGGGGGGGATATTAAACTATCAACCAATTGATGTAAGTGGTTTATGAGTCGAGCTTTTTCATCTGGTTTTTTTCCTAATAATCGCTCAAGCATATATAATTATTTTCAATTATCTGAGCCATGAAAACCCTTGTGAGTTATCTCACAAGTATTTTTTTTATTATTAGAATCACGATTTTCATTAAAGCATTTAAAAAATTGGATTGATTTTTTTATAGCAGATTAATTATATCAACAAAGCGTGAGTTTGTCCGGATTTGCGACTAAAAGTTTCGTGCCTACCTTATTAAATTTGATCAATAACCGCGTATGCTGCGCCTGTTCCTCACAATTCAAAATCACACCCTCACCAAAGCTGCTATGTCTAACTTGCTGACCAACACGATACAAAGAAGCCGGCGCGCTGGCAGGCAACTTCTGCACCAGAGGCTTACGTGGTGCCAATGGCGCCACGCTGGGACGTGAGATTTTAGCAATACGCACTGGCTCGATGTGTTCGGCTGGAATTTCCTGTAAAAAGCGCGACGGCAAGGCGTAATTTTCGCGGCCATGCATGCGCCGGACTTCAGCGTAACTTAAATAGAGTTTATGTTGCGCGCGCGTCATGCCGACATAACATAATCGTCTTTCTTCTTCCAATTTGCGCGGATCATTGCTGGATAATTGATGTGGAAATAAACCTTCTTCCATGCCACACATAAAAACCACCGGAAATTCCAGACCTTTGGCACTATGTAGCGTCATCAAATGCACGAAATCGGTGGCATTATCAGTTTCCATTTCGCCGGTTTCTAAAGCGACATAATTTAAAAAATTAACTAGCGTAGAGGCGCTAATATTCACGTCCGGCACAAATTGACGCGCGGCGTTAATTAATTCTTCCAGGTTTTCAACTTTAGCCACACCTTTTTCCGAACGATCTTCTTGATAATGCGCTAATAAACCGGAACGTTGAATGACATGCGTCATCGTCCATTCCAACGTTTGATTTTCAGTTTCAACTGAAAATAATTTAATTAATTCTAAAAATTGCTGTAAATGATTAATCGCACGTGGCGCGATTAACTGTTGTTGACAGATTGCAACGCTGGCTTGCCATAAAGCGCACTGATTTTCACGCGCATAATTACGAATCGTTTCGACAGTGGTGTTGCCAATGCCGCGTGTGGGTACATTCACAATACGTTCAAATGCGGCATCGTCTTGGAGATTCACGATTAAGCGTAAATAGGCCAATGCATCTTTAATTTCTGCGCGTTCAAAAAATTTCAAACCGCCATAAACGCGATAAGGAATGCCAGCACGGACTAATTGTTCTTCAATTAAACGCGATTGCGCATTCGAACGATATAAAACAGCGATATCACTAGGACGATAATTGGAGTTAAGCGCTTGCTGGATTTTGCTTAAAATAAAATGTGCTTCTTCGACATCGTTAAATGCAGCATAAAGTGAAATCGCTTCACCTTGTGGGCCGGTGGTCCACAAGGTTTTGCCCATGCGCTCTTCATTGCAGGCAATCACTGCGTTAGCCGCGGCTAAAATGGTGGCTGTCGAGCGATAATTTTCTTCGAGGCGAATGGTTTCTACTGGCGCATAATCTTTTAAAAACTGTTGCATGTGCTCGACACGCGCGCCCCGCCAGGTGTAAATCGATTGATCGTCATCGCCTACGACCATCACGGCGGATTGCGGCGATTTTAATAAACTGAACCAACGATATTGGATCGCGTTTGTATCTTGAAACTCATCAATTAATATATGTTGAAAACGCCCTTGATAATGCGCGCGAATTTCCGCATCGGTACTAAGCACTTCGCAATTGAGCAATAATAATTCCGCAAAATCAATTAAGCCGCGGTCGACGCATAATTGCTGATATTCTTTATAAACCTTGGTCGCCACTGCGGTGTAAGGATGATGGTCCTGCGGGATTTTATCTGGCCGCAAGCCATTGTCTTTTTGATGATTGATCCACCATTGCAATTGCTTCGGCGGATACTGCTCTTCGTCCAGATTTAAATTTTTTAAAACGCGGCGTACTAAACGATATTGATCATCACTATCCAACACCTGAAAATTTTCCGGCAAGCCAGCGCGTTGCCAATGCAGGCGAAGAAAACGGTGCGCCATGCCATGAAAGGTGCCAATCCACATGGAACGCATCGGCATTTGCAGCAACTCTTCAATCCGCGCACGCATTTCGGCAGCGGCTTTGTTGGTGAAGGTGACGGCGAGGATGGCGTGGGGTGAAATGTGTTGTTGCTGGATCAGCCAGGCGATGCGCTGGGTCAGCACGCGTGTTTTGCCACTGCCTGCGCCGGCGATGACGAGCACGGCGTTGTTTTCAGTCGTAACGGCTTGAAATTGTGCAGGGTTTAGTTGTGATTCGATCGTCATATTCATGAGAAATGGATGTTACAGTGAGTTAATTGGCCTTACAACCGCAGATGTAGCTTTTATTCATTAAGTCAGACCCGTATAATGCCTCCTTTTTAAATTCGCTACCCCATTCTGTCATGAGCGCATTAAAATTAGTTTTAAAAGAATTTTCTTACTCAACTCAGTGCTGGCGCATCTGGAGCATGCTGGCGTGGCAAGATATTAAACTTCGTTATCGCCGTTCAACGATTGGGCCATTCTGGATCACTATCAGCATGGCAATCACCATATATAGTATGGGGTTCCTTTATGGCCACTTGTTCAGGATCAACTTGGCAACCTACTTTCCCTTTCTTGCGACAGGTATGGTTACCTGGAGCTTGATATCAGCAATCATTACCGAAAGCACCAATGTATTTATCGAAGCAGAGAATTTCATACGTAATCTACGTTTACCTTATAGCATATTTGTTATTCGCTGCATCTTAAAAAACTGCATTATTTTTTTGCATAATTTAGTGGCAATCATTCCTATTTATTTTCTTTATCATGTGAAACTATCGTGGCAGCTATTCTTGGTTATTCCAGGCATTTTTATTATATTATTAAATGGTGTAATTTACGGATCGATTTTGGGTTACCTTGGTACGCGCTATCGTGACCTTACTCAAATTATCAGCAGCAGCATCCAAGTTGTTTTTTTTCTCACGCCTATTATGTGGATGCCAGAAATACTACCCGCAGAATACCGAAATTTTTTAATACTAAATCCTTTTTATCATTACATAAATTTAATACGCAATCCCTTGATTGGAAATATTGTGAGTCTTTACGATTATCTTATACCAATCGTAATGACGCTTGTCGGATTATCAATTTTCACTTTTTTATTCCAGTCAACTCGTAACCGCTTAGTATTTTGGCTATAACCATGGCAAATATTCATTTAGAAAATGTCAATCTAGATTACTTGGTCAAAACGGGTAATAACTCGCTTAAACAAACAGCTTTAGGCTACACTAAAAAAATCATAAGTAACGCCGACATTTCTCACTTAAAAAACAGTAGTTATCGTGCCTTAAAAGATATTAATTTAACACTAAAAAAAAATGATCGTTTAGCATTGATAGGTGGTAATGGCGCGGGCAAGAGCAGTTTACTTCGTGTTCTCGCCAGTATTTATACTCCCACTTCAGGCAAAGTGATTATAAATGGAAGCATTTCCACTTTATTTGACATTAATATTGGGATGAATCTGGAAGCTACTGGCTATGAAAATATCATTATCCTAGGGATCACCCGAGGAAAAACGCGGGCGGAAATGATAAAAATGATTCCGCACATAGTTGATTTCACTGAACTAGGCGATTTTCTTAACGCGCCTGTCAGGACTTATTCGAGCGGAATGCTAATGCGTTTAGCATTTGCCGTCATTACTTCTTTACATTCCGATATTATATTAATCGATGAAATTATCGGGGTGGGCGACACCCATTTTATGGAAAAAGCTCAAAAAAAACTGGAGGATTTAATTGATAGAAGTGAAATTTTAGCCCTTACCTCTCATAGCGAAAATATTTTAAAGCGTTTTTGTAATAAAGCCATTGTTTTAAAAGAAGGAGTGATTGTTTTTCAGGGCGAAATTTCTAGCGGTATTCAGTATTATCAAAAAAATTATCACTCAAAGTTGGGGGAAAAGCATTATGCGAATTAAGCCCTCATCTTCCTCTAATGATTTAAATTCTACTGATTTTATAGTAAAAGCGACGGCATCTCCTGAAATAACCATCCAGAATACTCTGCGTCAACGTTTTATTAAATTGGAAGAAGAAATTACTTCTGCATCAATAAATGAGCAGCAAATATCACAACCAAAAAAATTACGCATCAAGTCGGTTTTACGTACCATTGCGAAATTCTTTTATCGTCTCACATTACCTTTAATCAGGCCTATTGCCTGGCGTGGCCGTCAGTATTTGATTAAACCCATTTTGGATGATTTAGCGATTAAACTAGCAGAATCTCAGCAAAACTTACTAAGAACTGAAAACAATTTATATGAAAAATTCTGGAATGCTTTATCTCAGTTAAACAACACGCTAGAACAACAAAATAACAAAATTGATTTACTACAAAAAGAAATTCGTTCTCTACGTACAGCAGAAAACGCCTATAATCATTTACTTAAAATGCATACTGAACCTAAGAATCAAATTCAGGCTGAAAAAGGCGTCATTGTAGTAGGTGCAGGAGGACATGCTAAAGTAGTGATTGAAATCCTAACTGCAAATGGTATCAGTGTTAGTTATTGTATTGGCAGTAGTAAAGACCCTAAAACTTGCTGTGGCGTTCCCGTATTGGTTGGTGATGAGCAACTTTCAACACTGAAACAAAAAGGCTACTCTAAAATCATTATTGCCATTGGTGACAACCTGCTGCGAAAAAAATTAGCAGATCAGGTCAAGTTATTAGGTTATGAATTGATCAATGCAATCAGCTCATTTGCAATCGTATCGGATTCAATCACTTTGGGAAAAGGGATTGCTATTATGGCAGGCGTGATTATTAATGCCGAAACTAAAATTGGAGATTTAGCCATCATTAATACCGGCTCTACCATTGATCATGATTGTCAAATTGGCGAAGCAGCACATATAGCGCCACAATGTGCTTTAACGGGAAATATACAAGTAGGCAATTTCAGTTTTCTTGGCGTTGGCTGCAAAGTTATTCCTGGAGTTAAAATCGGCGACAAAACGATCATAGGCGCTGGCAGTTTGGTGTTAAATGATATTCCTGCAGGAAGCAAAGCCTATGGTGTGCCAACAAAAATTGTTGAAACCCAAACTTAAAATCGATTGAGCGAATGATGAAAACTAAAATCCCGGTTGCCCAACCCAAACTGGGTGGTAATGAAAAAAAATATGTTTTAGATTGTTTAGAAAGCAACTGGATTTCTTCAAATGGCAAATACATTACACAATTTGAAACTGAATTCGCTAAATTTTGTCAAGTACGTCATGCGATCGCCACCAATAACGGTACGACTGCATTGCATCTGGCCTTGGTAGCGCTTGATCTAAAACCGGATGATGAGGTGATTGTTCCCACTGTTACTTATATTGCTACCGCCAACGCAGTTCGCTATTGCGGTGCTAAACCCGTATTAGTGGATGTCTGTCCCAAGACAATGAACATTGATCCCCTACAACTGAAAGCAAAAATCACGAGTCGCACAAAAGGAATTATGCCGGTACATCTGTACGGCCATCCCGCCGACATGGACCCTATTCAGGAATTAGCAAAACAGCATGGTTTATTTATATTAGAAGATGCTGCGGAAGCCCATGGCGCACAATATAAAAATAAACCCGTCGGCAGCATTGGCGATTGTGCAACCTTTAGTTTTTTCGGTAATAAAATCATCACTACCGGTGAAGGTGGCATGGTAACTACTAATGATGATGCATTAGCTAGTCGTCTTCGTTTATTTCGAGGCCAGGGAATGGATCTTAACCGCCGCTATTGGTTCTCCGTCATTGGCTACAATTATCGAATGACAAATATCCAGGCTGCTATCGGACTTGCCCAACTAGAAAAAATCGAGGAAGCGCTTGCAGTCAGGTCGAAGTTAGCTAATTGGTACAATGAAGCTTTGGCACATTTAACTGATGTGTTATTGCTACCCATTTCTCAACCCTGGGCAAAACACGTTTATTGGATGTATACAATTTTTTTAAAAACGGGCGGAGAAAATGAGAGAAACCAAATTATGCATGCATTAGAAAAAGAAGGTGTTGAAACCAGGCCGGTTTTTTATCCCTTACATATAATGCCTCCTTACTTCGAACGAACTGACTATCCTGTTGCTGATGAATGGGCACAAAGAGGAATTAACTTGCCTACGCATCAATTCATGTCAAAAATATTAGTTAAACGAATTGCAAGTGTGCTTGAACATGCATTAAAGACGACCACATCACTATGAAAATAGCAATCTGCTCCTCATTTGTTCCTTTTATCTATGGGGGAGGACGTCATATAGTAGATTGGCTTGAGATTAAATTACGCGAAGTAGGTCACCAAGTCGAAACTATCTATTTACCCCAAGTCGATACAACAAAACTGATTTTTCAGCAGCTAGCAGCAAATCGTTGGATAGATCTTGCTGATCAAGCTGATCGCATCATTTGTATCCGGCCACCTTCGCACTTTATTCAACATCCCAATAAAGTTTTATGGTTTATCCATCATATTCGTTGTTTTTATGATTTATGGGATACAGCTTATTCACCAGTCCCCAATGAGGCCAAGTGGCAAGGTTACCGCCAAGCAGTGATAAATGCAGATACAAATGCGTTAAAAGAAGCTAAGTTTATCTTCACCAATTCACAAACTGTTTCAAGACGATTAGCCGAATACAATAAAATTGATAGCGAAGTCTTATATCCGCCGCTGTTGGACCCTACTGCTTTTCACTATAAGCAACAAAATGATGAATTGGTTTACATTTCTCGTGTGGAACATCATAAACGCCAACATCTGCTTATTGAAGCAATAGCTTATACAAAAAGTCCTGTTAAATTACGTATGTGCGGTTTAAGCCGTGATCCCGTTTATATTTCAAATTTATATAAATTAATAAAACACCATAAACTGGTAGAGCGTGTCAGAATTGAACACCGTTGGATTAGCGAAAATGAGAAAATTGATTTGCTAGCAAATTGTCTAGCCGCTGTTTACTTTCCGTTGGACGAAGATTCTTACGGTTATCCCAGTCTAGAAGCAAGCCATGCGAGCAAACCGATCATTACCACTTCTGATTCAGGCGGTGTAATAGAGCTTGTGAAAAATGCCATAAATGGCTATGTTTGCTCGCCAACACCACGAGCAATCGCTGAAAGTATTGATCAACTTTACTATGACCGCAAGTCAGCAAAAAAAATGGGCCAAGCGGCGCTTGAAAGAATTAAGGAATTAAAAATTGAGTGGCCTCATGTTATTGAAAGGCTATTAGCATGAAAATATTAGTAGTTAATAATATGGCGCCGTTCATTTGGGGGGGGGCGGAAGAATTAGCATTGCATTTGCGACGTAACCTTGAGCTAGCCGGCCATCAATCTGAAATTTTACGCATTCCTTTCAAATGGGAACCGGCTGCTGTTATTCCCTCTCAAATTTTGATGTGCAAATTTTTTGAGTTGCTCAACGTAGATAAAGTGATCGCATTAAAATTTCCTGCTTATACAATTAATCATCCTAATAAAACAATTTGGTTATTACACCAATATCGACAAGCTTATGATCTTTATGACGCAGGACAAACAAATTTACCTGCGGGAGATCATGGAAATGAAATTAGAGAAATCATTAAACAAGCGGATAATGCAGCCTTTTCCACTGCTAATAAAATTTTTACAAATTCTGCTATCACTCAAAAGCGGTTACAACAATATAATCAATTTTCCAGTGAAGTCCTTTTACCGCCTTTAAATGATCCCGAATTATTTAGAGGGGGTGAACCAGAAGGTTACATTTTTGCTGGCGGTCGAATTAACAATATGAAAAGACAATATTTATTGATTGAAGCGCTAGCTTTAACTCCTGCTCATGTTAAATTGATCATCGCCGGCCCCCCTGATAATGCTTCCGATGCAGAAAAACTCACTTCGCTTGCCAACTCACTGGGTGTAGCTGATCGTGTCAAATTAGACTTACGTTATCTTTCCCGTCAAGAACTAGCTATGTATGTTAACCATGCGTTAGCCTGCGCTTATTTGCCATTTGATGAGGACTCATTAGGTTACGTTGCCATGGAAGCAGCCAATGCTAGCAAGGCGCTGATCACCACATCAGATAGCGGCGGTATACTAGAATTAGTAAGAAATAACGAAACTGGTTGGGTGGTCGATCCCGTTGCAGATTTACTTGCTGAAGTGATGACCAAGGCAACTGATTCTGTTCGACTGACCCAAAAAAAAGGAGAATCTGGAAAAGCCCTCTGGCTGAGCTTCGATATAACCTGGGCAAAAACAATAGAAAGATTACTCCAATGAAAATCGTCATTGTAACCCCCATTCTTGCCAAATCCGCCGTTGCCCGCAGTACAGGGTTAGTAATCGAATGCTTAAAAAAACTTGGGCATTCTATAGAAATTATTCGATGTGAAGATCAAAAAGAATTCAATGCCAAAATTCAAGCATTTGGAGAAAATGCTAAAAACTGGGACAATAAAAAGGAAGTTTTATCGTTAATAGAAAATTGCGACATAATAATTTATCAGCTTGGCGATAGCAGCTATCATGTAGGCGCTGTTGATTTAATGCTTAATTATCCAGGCATTGTAATATTGCATGATTATTTTCTCACTGGTCTTTTTATTGCTTATATGCGAAAAACAGATCGCACTATTGCAGATATGCGCTCGGTAGTTGCTTGCTGGTATGAAGAAAATTCAGCAAAAAAATTTAAACAATCTTTACTGGATGATAATGAAAACTTTTGGTCAGTGGCTTCAGAAGAATTTCCAATGACTGAGTGGGCTGTGAGCAATGCTTTAGGTGTAATTACACACTCGCATGTAAAAATTAATACTATTTTAAAAGTAGCGAATGGACCTGTGGCCGTTTTACCGCTTCCTTACAATAAAACTGAAGTATCCGACAAAAACACAACAATTGCTGAAAATCTAACTCCTCAAAAAGTGATAATTACATTTGGCATGATTAATCCAAATAAACGTGTTGAAAGCGTTATTAATGCAATTGGCAGCGCAAAGGCGCTTAAAAAAAACTGGCTATATCGCATTATTGGATATATACAACCAGAATATAAAAAAAAATTAATGGTTTTAGCAAAAGAACTTCAGGTGCAAATAGAATTCACGGGTCATGTCAGTGATAGTCAATTAGCAAAGGAAATTACAGAAGCTGATTTGGTCGCTTGCCTTAGATTTCCCACATTAGAATCCAGCTCAGCTTCTACCATTGAAGCCATGTTGCATGGAAAACCGGTATTAGTAACTAATATTGGTTTTTACAGCCAACTCCCGGATGAAACTGTCATTAAAATTTCAATCAATTCAGAAATAAAAGAAATACAGCGCATTTTAAGTAAATTTGAAAAAAATGCAGCGGACTTTAATACCATAGGATGGAATGCTAAAAATTGGGCTAGCAAAACCTTTGATGCTAATTCATATGCAATAAATTTAATAAAAGTGATAGAAAAAACTTTGAATACTGCGCCAATCAACTTGATGGCTCAAAATATCGGAAAACATTTATTAAATTGGCAAGTTAGTTCGGATTCTCCCATCCTGAATTACATCACTAACCCGATCAAAATACTTGCGGAAAATTAGTGATTATGATGACCTCGCGCGATATTATTCAACGTCAGATCATCTCCTTTGCTGTTGTGGGTACAGCTGCAACTTTGACTGATTTTATAATTTATTGGTTTTTGCATCAGCACTTAGCTTATAGTGTAGCGAAAAGCTGCTCTTTCGTTGCTAGCAGTATCTTTGTTTACCTTTGCAATAAGTTTTTTACTTTTCGACAAAAAAATCACGCGTATCAGGAAATTCTGCGATTCATCTTGTTATATGGCTTCACTCTATTGATCAATGTCGGCTCAAATAGTTATGTTCTTTACCTGGCTCGTACTTTTTTTGATTCTATTTGGCAAGAACATACAAAACTGATCGTACTTTTGGCATTTCTAATTGCTACTGGCATCAGTACCATTATTAATTTTTTAGGGCAAAAGCTTTGGGTTTTTAAACAATAAGTTTTTTGCTGTAATTGGTTCTATCTATCAATTACAGAATGTCGGCGCAATTAAGCTGAACTACTTTCTACATTACTTTTATTTAATTTTAATTTAGGAAACTGATTATGGGCCATATAAGAAAAGCAATTATCACGGGAATTACCGGGCAAGATGGCAGTTATCTAGCAGAACTATTGCTTGATAAAAATTATCAGGTTTATGGCACATACCGAAGAAGTAGCTCATGCAATTTTTGGCGGATTGAAGAATTGGGCATTGCTCAGCATCCAAATTTGTGCCTAGTCGAGCATGATTTAACTGATCCAGTAGGTTGTATACGTTTGATAGAAAAATGTCAGCCTGATGAAATTTATAACTTAGCAGCCCAGAGCTTTGTCGGTGTTTCTTTCGATCAACCCTACATGACCGGTGATGTGACAGGATTAGGCGTATTAAATATGTTGGAAGCTATCCGTAGCGTTAACCCCAAAATCCGATTTTACCAAGCCTCTAGTTCAGAAATGTTTGGCAAAGTCCAAGCTGTTCCTCAAAACGAGCAAACTGCATTTTACCCACGCAGCCCTTATGGAGTTGCCAAGCTTTACGGCCACTGGATCACCATTAATTATCGTGAATCGTATGATATCTTTGCCTGCAGCGGCATCTTGTTCAATCATGAATCTCCTTTGCGCAGCCGCGAATTTGTTACACGCAAAATTACTGACAGCATCGCTAAAATAAAACTTGGTAAGTTAGACATTTTAACTTTAGGCAATCTGGATGCTAAACGTGACTGGGGTTACGCAAAAGATTATGTGAAAGGCATGTATCTGATGTTGCAAGCTGCTAAACCCGACAATTATGTATTAGCGACCAACAGAACCGAGACTATCCGTTATTTTGTTACCTTGGCTTGTCAGCATGCGGGTTATTCTCTCGCTTGGGAAGCCAGTGGTGAGAGTGAAAAAGGCATTGATACCAAAACTAATAAAGTTATTGTTAAAGTCAGTTCTGAATTTTACCGGCCAGCAGAAGTAGATTTATTAATTGGAGATCCTACTAAAGCAAAAACTGATCTTGGCTGGAAGCATGAGACGAATTTAGAAGAATTATGCAAACTAATGTTTGAAGCAGATTTAGAGAGAAATAAGAATGGCGCCTCCTTTTAAAAATTTAAAAAAAGTTGCGATTACAGGTTATGATGGTTTTACAGGGACGTATTTGGCTAAGGCATTGCGATTAAAAGACTATATTGTCTGCGGTATAGTTAATCGCAATCCTGAAAATAATGAAGAGTATCAAGCAGATGTTACTAATCTAGAAGAATTGCTTATTGTTTTTGACGAAATTCGCCCTGATTATGTTGTTCACTTAGCCTCGATTACCAACGTTGAGCATCAACAAGAAAAAGATTTTTATGAAGTCAATTTGTTTGGAACGCTAAATTTACTAAAAGCTATTCAAAAATTAAATTTAAAAATAAAAAAGATTTTAATTTCCAGCTCTGCCAATGTTTATGGCAACAGTCCAATGGAATATTTAGACGAAAAAGTCTGTCCTCTACCAGTTAATCATTATGCTAACAGTAAATTGGCTATGGAAAACATGGTTCGCACTTGGTTTGAGTTGCTACCCATTATTATTACACGGCCTTTTAATTATACCGGGCCAGGACAACCGATACATAGCGTAATTCCTAAAATCGTTTATCATTATCAGGGAAAAAAAGCCCAAATTGAGTTAGGTGATATTGAAGTGATACGAGATTTTTCAGATGTCCGGTTTGTAGTAGAAAGCTATATAAAATTGATTGAAAGCACGAAACAGTCTGAAATTTTTAACATTTGCTCGGGAATAGGTCATAGCATTTGCTCCATAATTAAAATTATGGATCAAATTAGCGGATATAAAATGCAAATCTTGCAGGATTCCGGATTATTAAGAAAAAATGATATTAAAAAACTTATCGGCGTAAATCACAAATTGCTTAATGCCGTAGGAAAGATAAAGATTTATCCCCTAGAAGAAACTTTGATTAATATGTATAACTCACGAGAATAACATGAAAATCGCCGTATCCGCAGATTCATTATCCAATCAACTAACCGGCATCGGGAAATATACGCTTGAGCTATTTAACCATTTAAAAAAACTACCAGAACTAGAAGAAATTTATTTATATAAGCATGGGAAAATGCAAACCAAACCGGATAATTTTTTACATGCAAAGCGCCCCCAATTTTTGAATTCCCTTGATCCTCTCACTAAAAAAATACTTCGTTATGTTTATCACAGGGTAAATGGCTACGTTATTAATTATCAATTAAGAAAATTAGAAATAGATATTTATCATGCAACTAATTTCATTATTAACGACTACTATGGGAAATCTTCTGGAACAGTGGCAACTATTCATGATTTCTCTGTTATTCATCATCCAGAACACCATCCTGCTGATCGTGTCAAATTTATGGTAAAAAATTTGCCCCACACCATAGAGAAAGCATCTCATTTAATTACAGTCTCAAAGTTCGTCAAAGATGAATTAATAAAGATTTTTGGCATCAATGAAAATCGGGTAACAGCGATTTATAATGGCGTAAGCAGTTTATATGTTCCAAAAAATGAGATGGAAATTAATTCCAGTTTAAATAAATATCACCTAAATTACCGTCAATATTTATTAGCCGTTTCTACTTTGGAACCAAGGAAAAATTTTATTAATTTATTCCACGCCTATGATAAATTGTCTGGCAAAATGCAAGAAAGATTTCCGCTCGTGTTAATTGGCAGCAGTGGTTGGAATGATGAAGAAATTCAAAAAAAAATAGCTGCTTATCAAAGTAAGAATTTGATCAAATATTTAGGGTATTTACCCGAGGCAGATCTTCGTGATTTGTTTGCTGGGGCGCGCGGCTTTGTTTATCCGTCTTTATACGAAGGCTTCGGCCTGCCTATTATTGAAGCAATGGCTTGTGGCACCCCTACTCTGACCTCTAATTGTTCTTCTATGCCTGAGGTTGCTGGCGATATCGCGATTTTAGTTGATCCTAATGATGTAACGTCAATTTATCATGGAATCGTTAAATTGCTTGAAGATGATGTTTTTTGTGAAAATGCAGCCCAGGAAGGCGTTAAGCATGCTGCTAAATTTACTTGGGAAAATTGTGCCAATCAAACTCTCGAAGTTTATAAAAAAGTGTTGGGTATTATTTAAACGATTTTATTTAAGCAACTTTTGTATAAGCTAATATATTGCTCGCACATGGGATCAAGCTGAAAAATCTCTTTAAAGCGTTTCATAGCAGCTTGTGAGAACATTTGATAGACCGCATCATTCTGATGAATTTCCCGCATAACCTGGGTTAATGCTTTGGGATCTGCTGCTGGTACAACCAATCCAGTGATCTTATTCTGATTAACAAAACTGGTACCTGTTCCGATCTGGGTAGATACTAAAGGTTTACCAGACATTAAACCTTCTACTAGAGCAATACAGTATGCTTCGGAGCGCAAGTGAGCAGCAGATACAACGGCGCGGGATAATTGAATTAAAGCCAATTTTTCTTCTTCACTCACAAACCCAGCAAATTTAACATTCGAAATTTTCTGGTCTAAACAAATTTTTTTTAAATTTCCTTCTTCCGGCCCACTACCCGCAATCACCACAGAAAAATCCTGATTTTTTGCGGCAAGGATTAAATATTGCAGGCCTTTATAATAACGTAACACACCGACACTCAAAAAAAAATTTCTTCCATATTTTTTTTCCATGCGGGCTAATGTTTCTGGCTTAACTTTGGGATATTGATTTTCTGAAATACCGTAAGGAATAATGCGCGTTTTTTCCCGATAATTCTTAATCACTTGACTGGTGTTTGCATAATTTTCTGACGCCACCACAATATAGCTAGCACGATTTAAAAAATGTTTCATCAAGGGCTTATAAAGATAATTTAGCCATTTTTGTTTAACGACATCAGAATGATAAGACACCAGCGTTGGTTTTGAGTGATCAATTGTCAAGTTTAAAATATCAGCAAATGGCCATGGAAAATGATAGTGAATCAGGTCAAATGATTTCACCAGCAAGCGGTATTTTTTTAAGAGAGACAATGAAATCGGTGTTGAAGCTAAATTTAAATTTTGCTTGAAGTAGTGAACCGTCAGCCCGTCAAAATTTTGCGTGCGCTCATTTTGTGCTGTAGTCGTCAGCAAGTGATGTTCCAAGCCGGAATACCGCGTGCCCGCCGCCAGGGATTCGATGAACTTTTCTACCCCGCCGGTTGTCTCTGGATAGTAGCTTTTATAAACATGTAAAATTTTCATAGGCGCTTGGTTCAGGTCGGAAATGCAGTATAATAGCCCATTTTTCCTAATCAGCACCTTAGATCAAAATGAAAAAAATCATTCCTGTTATTTTGGCTGGGGGCTCAGGTACCCGGCTTTGGCCTTTGTCGCGTGAAATGCATCCAAAACAATTCTTACGCCTGATGGATGAATATTCTCTTTTGCAAAACACTTTGATTCGTACGACAAAGCTGCCAAATACGCTTGATCCAATCGTAATTTGCAACCAAGATCACTATTTTTTAAGTTCAGACCAAATCAGCGACCTTCAATTAAACCGTCAAGTGGAATACATTTTGGAGCCGATAGGCCGCAATACAGCGCCAGCAATTGCAATGGCAGCCTTACTCGCACAAAAGCGCCAATTGGGCGACGCCATACTGCTGGTTTTTCCGGCAGATCATCTGATTAAAAATGAAGATGAGCTTTTCAAAAAAATTGCGATCGCCATCGACATGGCGGAAAAAGACCAATTAATCACGTTTGGTATTGTGCCAACCGCACCTAAAACCGGTTATGGCTATATAGCCAGCAGTCAACAAAAAGCCGAACATGTTTTTGAAGTCGAGCGTTTTATTGAAAAACCCGATAGAGCAAAAGCTGAAGAATTTCTCAAAGAAGGTAATTTTTATTGGAACAGCGGCATGTTTGCTTTCAAAGCAGACACTTACTTAAAAGAACTCAAAGCATTTGCGCCTGATATTTACCAGCAATGCGAAACAGCGTTTAAAGCTTCGCATTCACATGATAATTATTTACGTTTAGATGCCGCTCAATTCGCTGAATGCAGAAGTGAATCCATCGATTATGCAGTGATGGAAAAAACCCTTCAGGCTTTGGTGATACCGCTGGCAACCAGCTGGAGCGACTTGGGCTGTTGGAGTTCAGTGGCTGAAGCAGGTGAACAGGATGAAAATGAAAATATTATCATTGGCGATGTCGTGGCGCTTCATACCAAAAATAGTTTACTGTCTTCCCAGGAACGTTTAATTTGCGCGATTGGCATTCAAGACCAAATTGTTGTCAGCACACCGGATGCAATTTTGGTGGCACATAAAGATTACTCACAAGAAGTTAAAGCTCTGGTGCAAAAATTAAAGGATCACAATCCTGAAGTAACGACACACCACAAACGTGTGTTTCGCCCCTGGGGTTACTACGAAAGTTTATCGAAGGGCGATAACTTTCAAGTTAAACATATTACGGTAAAACCTGCCTCACAATTATCTTTACAAATGCATCAGCACCGCGCAGAACATTGGGTGGTGGTATCTGGCACTGCGGAAATTGTGGTGGGTGATGAGACGAAAATTTTAACGGCGAATCAATCAACCTACATTCCCAAACAAACTAAACATCGTTTGAGCAATAAAGGGATCGATTTATTGGAAATTATTGAAGTCCAAACCGGTGATTATTTGGGTGAAGATGATATTGTTCGGTTTGAAGATATTTATGGTAGAGCGACCAATTAAAAAATTTGGCAGGCCAACGCATTGACTCCACTTTCAGCGAATTTCATCAAAGCCAGTCAATTTCTCGCTAAAACTTTCCCTCGTAGTACGGGCCTTTTGGATTCTGGTTCTGATTTAACGGCTAGCGAAAGAATGCTAGTTATCGGCGTGACAAAATATTTTTGGCAATGTGATTTTATTTGCAAGAAATTAATTGAAAAACCACTGAATAAAAAAAATCTCGATATATATTTTTTAATTTTGATAAGTATTTTTCTCTTATTAGAACAACAAATCGCTGATCATACGATTGTTAATCAAGCAGTGATTGCCGCTAAAAAGATGCGAGCGTGGAGCCAAGGATTAGTTAATGGTGTTTTAAGAAAATTTATTCGGGAACGTGAAAAGTTATTAACATTAGCAAATCAGGACTGCGAAAGCCGTTATAACCATCCACAATGGTTAATCGATTTAATCAAACGCGATTGGTCGGGCCAATTTGAAAAAATTTTAGCTAATAATAATGCTATTCCACCGCTATTTTTACGCATCAATACCCAAAAAATTCGAGTGGAAGAATACTGCCAAAAACTTAAAACCGAAAAAATCGAATTTGAATTTACTCCCAATTTTCCAGAAACCCTGTTGTTGTCAAAGGCAACACGAGCAGAAACATTGCCTGGATTTAAAGAAGGCGAATTTTATATTCAAGATGCTGCTGCGCAATTAGCAGTGGATTTATTGGAGCTTGAAACCAAGCAAAAAATTTTAGACGCCTGCGCCGCTCCAGGTGGAAAATTAAGTCATATTTTGCAGCGTTTTCCTGATGCTGACATTATTGGGTTGGAAAAAGAAGAAAAACGTATTGCCTTAATTAAAGAAAATCTTGCGCGATTAAAATTACAAGCAAAAATTATTGCTGCAGATGCGGCTGAAATTTCGACTTGGTGGGATGGTAAAAAATTTGACCGTATTTTATTAGATGCACCGTGTTCAAGTCTGGGTGTTATTCGTCGTCATCCAGATATAAAACATAGCAAACGACCGGAAGATATTGTTCAATCACAAGCTCAACAAATGCGTTTAATTAAAGCCTTATGGCCATTACTAAAATCGGATGGGATTATTTTGTATTGCACTTGTTCAATAGCAAAACAAGAAAATGATGAAGTTATTAAATATTTGCTGGAGAATTATTCCGATGTTTCTGTTAAAGAAATGAATGTTACTTGGGGAACGCGAACTGACTATGGCGTTCAGATCATTCCGGGGGAGCAAAATATGGATGGTTTGTTTTACGCAAAACTGCAAAAAAAACCCTAGATTTACTAGGGTTTTTCATTGAACATCAATAAAAAAATTATTTCTCTTCAACACGCACTGCTAACACATCACATTGCGCGCCATGTAATACTGCATTCGCGGTTGAACCTAATAACAAGCGGATACCGTGACGGCCGTGACTGCCAACAATAATTAAATCAGCTTTATATTCTTCAGCCTCTTCCAAGATAATCACTTTAGCCGGACCAATTTTGATTACATGGTTGGTTTTAGGAAAATTAATTTTGCTAACTAATTTGCTCATCGCTTCCTTAGCATTATCAACCAACATTTCTTCGATATCAGCGCCGACAGCCACACCATAAGCTGCGCCATACCCGCTTAAATGTTCTACCGCATGCACCAATGTTAAAGTCGCATCAAATTCTTTCGCCAGCTCAACCGCTTTTTTTATCGGCAGGCTATCACAATCTTCTTCAAGTTCAACTGCAAGCAAAATATTACGGTACAATGCCATTGAAATGCTCCTTATAGATAAAGTTGTTAGTAAGTTGTGCACAAACTGTGAAATTTAATCCATTATACGATGTGCCTAAAGTTATACACAAGCTGTAAACAGGTTAACATCGGTTTATCAGCAAGTTTAATTTTTGCTAATTAATTGATTATAGAAAACTTATTAGGTTATCCACAGTAAATGCTGATCCTAATATTAATAACAAGAAATTAAATATAAATAATATAATTATTAATTAAATCATATTGAGCATATGAGTATATTTTAGATCACCCCTCATCCGCCCCGTTGGGGCACCTTCTCCCGCAAGGGGGGAAGGCTCTCTTCAGGGTTCAATAGTGTTTTAAAACAAGGCAGATTTCATGGCATTAAAAATTATTCGATTGGCAGATGTCACTGACGTTGTCCTTCTCCCCTTGCGGGAGAAGGTG
>CAYTUN010000045.1:0-20463 GCA_964441315.1 uncultured Gammaproteobacteria bacterium
GCCTTCTCCCCTTGTGGGAGAAGGTGCCCCAACGGGGCGGATGAGGGGTGATCAAAAATGCTGATTCCTTTTACATGCCAGCTTCTCGTAATTTTCTATTTGATTCCATCATAAACTAGCAAATGCTGAATTAGATATGTAAAGAATTTACTTAAATTGAACTCCCGTTAATTTATATTCTAACTATAGTTTTACTACTTCACCTTGCTCTTCACATATAAAATCTGTTTTTAAATTTCTCACTGTTTCTAACGTAGAAAAAGTCATTAAATCTTGATAAAGCTGATCTGCATTATTAATCCCAATAATCGGAAAAAAATTTTTGATAAATTTTTCTTTTACATCCTCAGCTGTTAATGAATTATCGGGGCTGCCCTTGGGATCTTTAATCCTTTTTGTAAAGTTTTTACTGTTATTAAAAAAAACAGTGACAATACAGCCATTTTTCTTAGGGAATTCTGCATTAGCTTCGTCGTCTTCATACACAGCAATTTTTTTTGCTAGCTCGATAATTGTTGTATCGTTGAGCATTTCAGCTGTGTAGCTCCACATGCCTGGTGTTTCGACGATTAAAGATAATGCGAGTGTAAAGCTGGTGCTAAATTGTGCGCCTAGTTAATCCAAAGGAATGACAATTTTACCAGCATGTGAAATAGAAAATTGACTCATGCCCACTTTTACATTTTCTATTTGTTCATGAGATAAATTATGCGTTTTGCAAATTTCTAAAAATGCTTGAATAGCGGGATGAATAAGATAGCAACAATTATTATGATGTCCGCCTTCAATACAAGCCGGACATAAAGAATGTGCAAGTCGCAGCATAATTTCCATGCCGATCACAATGGCTTTTAATACGGCTGAACCCGATAAATTAAATTCCTGTCCGATGGCGATTGCCGCAGGAATAACCACGCTGCCAGGATGCGTTTGCGCCTCTTGATGACTATCATCAAAATCCTGCGCATGCGCAAAACAGGAATTAATAAAAGCTGCCTGAGCTGCTGATTGTCGATCGCCATATCGCGTGATGCGGCTATTTCCGGCATTTTTCGCGAATTTCTGTGTATAACTATAAACCGACTTGCTCCAAGAAAATTCACTACCACCCACCTGTAAACCGTATTGATCGATGATAGCTTGCGTTGCTATTCTTAGTACTGATTGCGGAATAGGATTTTCAAATGCATTGAGTGCGTATTGAGCTAGTTGTGTGGCGATTGTCATTTTTCGTCCTTAGAAAAAATAAATAATCGCTATAAGGATTTATTAGTGATTGCTTTTTAATTTTGTGTCAATTATGTTAATTTAAAATGCGTAAAATACAATAAAAATTTATATAAAGAATCCATTCAAAATAGCTTTTATTCAGATTTTTATTCACAACGCCTGCTAAGGAGATTTGTCATGGAAAACAAACAAAAGCACCTGGAGTTCATTCAAACAACCATCAATCGAATGGCCAACAATTCTTTTTTAATTAAAGGCTGGACAGTGACAGTAGTTGCAGCCTTGTTTGCTATTTCTATCAAAGATTCGAAAAAAGCTTATATTTGCATTGCTTATTTTCCCGTATTGGCTTTTTGGATATTTTTTGTGCTAAACAAATAAAGCATTCAAAAAATATTTGTAGTATAATATTTGCGTTTTAATCGATTTCGTAAAAAAATTATAAATAGGATTTTCGGTTATCAGAAAAAATTTTTTTATTTTTTCTGGATTAAAATTTTACTTTACATTTCAAGAAGGAATTTTATGAAACTGATAGAAGCAGTCTGCAACAACGATAAAGCATCAGTAATGCGCATTATTGCCAAAGGCATCAACCCCAACTTAACCGAAGACGACGACGGCGTCACTGCACTGCATCACGCTGTGCAGCGTAATTTAATGGACATCGTGCAAATATTACTATTAGCCGGCGCCGACCCCGCAGCAGAAACTTGTGAAGGCCTCACCCCACTAGAAGTCGCTCGAATGAATCAGCGCGATGATATGATTAAATTGTTAATGGGCTTTTTGAGTCAGCACAGCGACTGATTTTATTTTTTGCGTGACGATTGAAATATTTTAGGGGCAACCCCCTGTGGTTGCCCTTTTTATGCGGTTCACGAACGTAATCATCGAGTAAATTTAAATAAAAATTCATTTTGCCCGCATATTCTGGCTTAAAACGCCCAGCTTTTAATTCCATGGCGACTAGGGCTTGTAGCTTTCGATGATAAAACAGTAAATAGTATTCGCGCGCTTTCGGATCTTTAACGTGTGTAATGATGACGAGATTACGGCTCCAGGGAATTTCTCTCACAAGCTGTGAGAGAATTGGTAAGTCTCTGTATTCCATATAAAATTTCCTAATTTTCCAAAGATTTTGCGGTGAAAACCCCGTTTTTTCAGGAAAGCTCTTTTTTAAATCCCTTGAAAGCTGCTCAACCACTTGATCGCCCCAAGCTTGTTCATCCTGTTTTTGTACAATTTGCTCTCCTAACCACCAATAAAAGTCGATCAGATTACGGTTAACCGTCTGAGCTGAGCGAATGCGTGTATCCAAAAATTTGGTTTTAATATCGTTTAATAGGTTTAAGTAAGCGCTATCGGAAGAAAATGGGAATTGGTTCATGGTATTTGGTCTAACTCCTTGTCTGTGTCTGCTTGATTGGATTAGTCAGCATCAAAGCTGAGCTCATCTATTAATTTATATAATTCATTATCTTTTACATGTGAATGTAAAGTTTCTTATTTTTTCGTGAGCATATTGCTTCGATTTGTTATTGAAATACACCTTTTGGATTTCATGGTTTTTTTGTCAATAATAAAAAATACATATTATTTTCCAGTTCCTGATTAATTTAGTGAGCGGCTTTCTATCATCATATTTAATTTTTCGCAATACGGGGTTTTTGTTATTTTATTTATGGTTATATTTAGATAATGAGTAAAATAGAGTTAATAAAATTACATTACGCATCTATCAAATAAAACTGGATAAAATCTGGAAAAATAATGATTAATACTTCATTTGTTAAAAGTTCAGGCAATGTGTACCGCGATGTGGGTTTTGATGCAGTAGAAGCCAGAAATTTAAAATTTGGTTCTCACTTGATGAGTTTAATTATTATATACATTCAAAAATAAGGTTTGACTCAAAAATATGCAGCGAAGCGTTTAGGAGTTACACAACCGCGCATTAGTAATTTAATTCACGGTAAAATTGATTTATTTAGCATAGATAGGTTGTTGGATATGCTAGAGCGCGCGGGTTTTTCAGTTTATAAAAAAATCGAAATTGATATTCAGCATGTGTTTAAAAAATATAATAAGAAACTTACACATAGTAGACATGACTGCTAGGGAATCAAATAAAATTAACAATTGGCTTCATACACTGAAAGCGTTGAAATAGTTAAATAATATAGAAATTTTTTTATTAATTTAATTTTAGTTTGATTATTTTGGTATTTAATGAATAAATAAAATTTTTTTAATTTGGTGGATTAGGCGAGGATGCTAATCCACCCCACGTCACTGTACTACTTATGATGAGTTATAAAATATCTAAAAACCTCTACTTATTATTTTCAGTTGGTGTGGGTTGAAAAATTTCTTTTAATTCATTAGGTAATTTCTCTAGTGGTGTAGATGCTATTGCTTGTTTGAAAAAATCTGCATTATCTTTACACTTTTTAACAATCAGGGCTTTTAAACTCAAAGGATTTTTGGGTGTCCTAGTATCGGCTCGGGGAAAGAAACCACACATGATATTTACTCCAATATTGTTATTATAGTTTTTATATCATTATCAAAGTTTCTCTTTTTTGTAAACTTTTTAAGAAGCTTCATATTTTTTTCTAGTACAAGCACTCAATCGTTTTTCAATTGGCGCTGTTCTGTTATCTGATCCGATATTGCTGCTCATCCGCCGCGAATTAAAACGCATTTCGCCGGACGTGCAAATTGATAAAGAGCAAATTCAATCGGTATTAGTGAATGAAGTGAGTAAGCGGGATGTGATTGAAGGCGATAAAGTGGAAAGGGCGCGTAAGCGGATTAATCGTTTGATGAATCGGGTGGCGCAAGATAAAAATTTAGAGGCAGGTGTTGTTTAAGGGAATAAATTTTTTTAGTGGAACTGATTAAATCGGCTTTTTAGTTTCTGATGGATAAATAAAATATTTTTAATTTGGTGGATTACACGGATACTCTAATCCGCCCTATGTCACTTAATTTGGCAAGGTTAAATTGATATGAACGAGCTGATGTGTTAGTGATTAACAGGCAAGGGTAATTTAAATGATGTTCCTTCTCTTCGGGAGAAATAAATACAATTATTTTATGCATTAATTTGATGTCAAGTCTTGGGCCGTATTAACCCATTCCAAGTTTTAAGCCAAATATGAGGAATTTTTTTCAAGGCCCAAGAAATCAATCTTTTTGTAGCCGATTGGCTTAAATGAGATGTTATGGGTTCCAATTTGATTTTTTTTCTAAAAACTACAACATTCTTTTAGCAATTCGATAAATTTCATCGTCATTGCGTTTACCAGCGAGTACGACGGTTACTAAATCTGCTGTTTTATCAAAGCGATAAATAATTCGGTGCTCGCCAATATCTGCTCGCAGATAGTTCTCATAACCGATTAATGGCCTTGCATCATGCGGATTAGGGTTATCAGCTAATGCTAGTAGATAATTTTTTACCTGTCTCTGGTGTTTGGCTGGTAAAGCTTTAATAAACTTTACTACTTTGGGTTTTAGATCAATTTTTGGCATTAATCATCATCATGGTTCAAAAAATCACTGCTTGCTTTAACCCCTAAAGATTTTTCCTGGTCAGCTAGTGTTGCTCGTTCCCCCCAATAAGCATCTTCTAGCTTGATATAATGTTCATAAGAGACCATCACCGCAAAGGGATGCCCCGCTTTTTCAATAATCACTGGTTCTTTAAGTGTCTGAGTCAGATATTTGCCGGGGTGTTTATTCAGTTCTGTTGCTGTAGCTTTCATGATTGTCTTTACTGCCTTTGGGTTACCTATAACACGTATTATAGGTGATATACGTATTAATAGCAATTGTAAAATGAGCTTTTGGTAGATGAACTAAGCCAAGAGGAAATTTTAAGTTTTGAGCTAAGCCTACGATTTTTAAGAACAAATTGTTAAAATAATGATTCTATACCCAAAACGGATAGGTTTTAGGTGTTATTGCGCCGAGTGATGCGTGAGATTGTCACGTTTTGATTGAGCAAAAACGCAGGAATAGTCATTCTATTTCGAGTTTTTGCGATTGAAAAACGTGACAAGATCGCGTATCAATCGGATGCAAGAACACCTAAAACCTATCCGTTTTGGGTATAAGTAAAATCCCGAAAAAAATTTTTGACCAGTGGGTCAGTAACCACTAACAAAAAGGTGTACTGACTTATATGGCCAAAATAATACTAAAATTATATGATTTTTTTGAATCATTAACAAACTTTATTTAAAATCAGACGACACAATCATCGATGGAATAGAAAAATTTTATTAATTTTTGCAATAATTTTTTTAGTTTTTTAAATTAAAAAGTACTTTTTAATTTTATTTTTTATAGGCACTTAATTTTAAATGAAATAATGTAGAGTGGGTTAGCGTAGCGTAATCCATTAAAATTACTAATCATAAAATAGGAGCCTTATTTCTCTTGGTTATCTTGATGCAGAAAAATTACAAAAACATATTTATTTTTCTAAAATGCGTCTTTATATCGGTGCAGTAGAAGCATTTGCATTACGCTAAATGCCGATGCGCTTAATTTCCACAGGCTAAACACCCGACACAAACCAGTAGCCGGTTGCTGGCAGTCAGCTAATTGTTTACCATTCCCAAAATTTTAATAAATGGCTTTTGGCTAATGTAGCGTAAAACATGAGTTTTTTATGGTTCCAAATCGAGTAGCGGAGCGATTAGTTCGGGGGATTAAGCGGTTTCAAACGATTCTCAGTTCGGCCGATTGACGCGCGATCTTGGCCTAAGTTTTTCAATCGCAAAAGCTCGAAATAGAATGACTATTCCTTCGCTTTTGCTCAATCAAAACGTGACAATCTCACGCATCACTCGGCGCAATAACACCTAAAACCTATCCGTTTTGAGTATATAAAGTGACGTTTAGTAAACCAATCACGCAAGAACTAGTGGCCGAAATCGCCATCCATCAACTGAATCCCAAAGACCCACAAGCGATTGAACAATTATTTTTACTCGCCAAAAAAGCCTGGCAAAAATCCGCCCTTGGTAATTTTCATGTACAAAAACGAGCACTCAATCGTTTTTCAATTAGTGCTGTCCTGCTATCTGATCCGCTATGACTGCTCATCCGGCGCGAATGAAAACGCATTTCGCCGGACGTGCAAATTGGTAAAGAGCAAATTCAATCGGTATTAGTGAATGAAGTGATTAAGCGGGATGTGATTGAAGGGGATAAAGCGGAAGAGGCGCGTAAGCGGATTAATCGTTCGAGGAATCGGGCGTTGTGGTTGAAAGTTAGGAAGGGGCATGCGGTAGAGTTGGATAAGGGGTTGGCGGTAGATGCTATTTAAAAAATGCATTAATTTGGTATAACTTGCGATAATTAATTTTATTTTTTTAAAGTGTGATTTTTTTTACAAAAGAAATTAATATTTAAAAATAATTCAAATTATATAAAGTAACATTTAGAAAAACTAAGAATCATGAAATTATATTATGAAAGAAAAAGGAAGTTAAGTATATATTGGAAAAATCAAGCAAATGATTTTTATGCTTCTGCTATTGTAATTAATGACGCTATTGGCAATGATAGCACTCAAGCTATTAAGGAAAAACTTGGTAATGGTTATAGTTTGCGAGCTGCTTTACCATCAGTTTTTGCATTCATCTGTGGCACATCCTTGGAGCTTAATTTAAAAGCTTGCCTTGTTGAAAAACTATTTCAAGATCAGATCGTTAAAATTTTTGACAAAACTGGTAAAAAAAAGGTTAGTGAAGATGAGGTATTTCTAGAATTAGAGAAAGAATTTTTCACTCATAACTTATGCGATTTGGCAGGAAAAATTGACTTAGACCTAAGTTGCAAAGAGAAAAATTTTTTAAAATTACTTACACATGAAATCTACTGGCAGGCGAGATATCCCATTCCAAAGGATATCAAAATTTTAGAAGAGTACTCCACTTTCGTTGATGATGTAATATTCGAGCCAAAAAGACAAGCTCACACTACAGGGCTAAGGGCGCGTAAATTCGATTCAGAAATGATAATAAATTGGGAAAATTATGAAAAAATATGGTTAAAAGTAGAAAGCTTTTATCATCAATTAACAAGTTGATTATGGCGGCTTTTTTTAGTATTTGATAAAAAAATAAAATTTTTTTTATGTGGTGGATTACGTGGGTATGCTAATCTAGCTTCCTTCTGTAGTGTTCACCCTTTCGATGATTGTATATGCGCTACAGGATAACAAACATTGTGGGCTCAAGAGGAAGAATCGCATTTTCCCCTTCCCTTTTTTCTTGCTAAATAATTTTTCCAGCTAGTTAAGGTAAGATCTAGTTCACTTGGGTTGATTTCATCTAATTTTGAATCAATAGAATGCAATGCCATCATCTCCCGACTGGATCTTAACTTAGCCAAGTTCTTAAGTTTAGCTCGCTCAACATCTTCAGGAAAATTGCCATTTATTTCCTTATTCCATGATTTTACGATTTCGTCATTGCTTAAATCACTTTGTGACTCAAACCATTCATTAAGCACCCTAACATTCTCATCCTGATCTGAGTATTTTTGAAATAACTCTAAATCAACTTTTGTAAGAGCATTTCTTATAATGTGAGCCTGAGACAAATCCAAAAACGTGCCGAGAGGAGCGTTATAACCAAATTTTCTAATTGTTTGTTTAGGTTGTAATAACATAGGGAAGTTAGCGTAGTACATCCAAAGTACGGACTCTAGAATTAAATCTATTATTCGCCAAAAAGTCAGAACTCCTAACATTGAGTGAGTAGGAGTGGATACACGGTTAGTAACTTTCGGTGAAAAATCGTTATGATAAGCATGGGAAGAGTGCTCAGAAAGAGCATCATAATGCGCTTTAATTCTTTCTATAATTGGAATGGTAAAACTATTTTTTTGCAATGCCCCTTTGGTTAATGTACTCCATTTCGGCTTAATTCTAGTTTTGTGAAATTTATCAATATTTAAATAGGATTCCCTTTTAAAGGAATCTAGATAATAATAGTTTTGCAAGACACTAAATTCCAAAAATAATCTTAAGCTTAAGTGGGAAGACTGATATAACCCGTTAAAACCAGCTAATAGTGATTCAATTAATATATATTTGCTTTCATAATAAAAATACCAAAGCTGAAAAATTTCGGAAAAATCGCGATTATCGTAGATTGGTGCATCAAATATGTCTTGTATTTCTAAAAATGACCAAATCCTCCATTTAAACAGCATCCAGTCGCAGCTGCCACTTAAATTTCCATATTCTTCTAAAGCTTCCATGGCTTCAATTGCAATATTAGATAACTGATCCTTACCTAAGCTCATCAACTGTAAGATGGATGGTGGCTCATTTTGATAGTGTTTGGGCTCAATAGCAGTGGCAATGAAAATTACAGAACCATCATCTTTTAGGGCTAAATTTTCAAAAAAATTACTTTTCTTTAATTTTTCATTCATGCTAAAAACCCTTTAACATTTAAGCCATGATTGGATTTACTTGTACTAAACATCAATTTTTCTGTTTAATAATACAAATAGATCCTGATTGCAAAAATCTTGCCCATTAACTTAGGAGATATTAGTAAATATCGCATATTTTTGCCCTTGTCTTTGTGCTGATAGGGTAAACCGCCATCACGTATTTTCTAATTGGTTGCTGCGTTGAAATTTAATAGTGAATTACACTGCGCTAATCCGACATACGTTACTTGAGTTTTTTAATCCATGTAGATATATTCGCTTTGCTAGTTTCTTGTGGCCACGATAAGCGTAGACATGCATCATGTCAGCGGATTATTAGATGGTCGCTGCTGCGAAGCGAAAGCAGAAGCAGTCTGGGTCTCACAAAGACCTGGAGATACTGGGACTCGCTATTCACTAACTTCAAGTTTGACCGCAACTCTCTCTGTTAAGGGGTCTTGGTGGACGGTCGTAGACATTTATTTGGTGGTGAGGCAGGCGAGGCTAAGTATAAACTTGGTCTTGACAAAAACCCAAAAAGGCTAAGCTGGAAGGGGGAGTGTCGATCATAAGGTTTATACACAAAAACGTGCCGATCGGGCGCGCAGCGGCTGGCAGAATTTTCTGCTGGTAGCGGTTGTTCTTGTGGCCACGATAAGCGTAGACATGCATCATGTCAGCGGATTATTAGATGGTCGCTGCTGCGAAGCGAAAGCAGAAGCAGTCTGGGTCTCACAAAGACCTGGAGATACGAACAGATCATTAGTGAGTAGAGTGTACCACCAAGGCTTGGCTAGTTATGCCAAAAATAGAAACCACCACTTCTTATAAAAAATTATGTTCGCCACATATCCTCCATCGTGCGTGGAACCACATTTATGAAAACAGCTTGCAATCTAAATCAGAAGCTACCAGAGCCGAAGTTCGAGAATTTAAGAAAGACGAGCGTAGGAATATTGATAGAATTTATCGACAGCTTTTGAAAAAAAAATTTATTTTTAAAGATAATAAAGGGTTTCATCAAGGAACAAAAAAACGCCCAATTGTAATCGCACCCGTTGAAAGCCGTATAGTACAAAGAGCTATTTTAGAACTTCTACAAGACACGTCGGGCATTCAAAAATTTCTTCGATCAAAAAATAGTTATGGAGCCATTAAAAATTTTAATGATCAAAAAAAAGGAGTGCCAGCGGCAATTGAAGATGTTGTACAAGCCATTAAAAATGGTGGGACAGCTTATTATAAATCGGATATAAAATCATTTTTTACAAGCTTTTCTAGAGGTAAAGTAATAGATGCCATATCTCAGATTATTACTGATAGAGATTTTATTAGCGTATTAGAAGCTGCAACTAACCTTGAAGTACATAATATTTTATCTTTTAATGAAGAAGATAGAAAATTTTTTGATTTTAATACTATTGGGACGCCACAAGGATGCTGTTTATCCCCTTTATTAGGCAATATACTTTTATATGAATTTGATATGGAAATGAATAAAAATAATGTTAGTTGCTTTCGTTATCTCGATGATTTCCTTATTATTGGTAGTGGATGGAAAGCTGTGAATTTAGCTTTCAATAAAGCTTTAGCGATTTTAGAACCATTAGGATTGTCTGCATATCGAATTAATGACGGTACAAAAAAAGCTAATGCTAATTATACTCATACTTCATTCGAATTTCTTGGAGTAGAATTTAAAGGTAAAAATATTAGGCCAAGTAAAAAATCTAGAGATAAATTGCTTAATTCAATTGAAGCTACAATGAACATTTTTATAAAAACAGATTTTTCGCTTCAAAAATATGCCTCAAAAGAAGCTAGACAGCAAAGAGAGCACGCATGGGTGGCAACCCTTTTCAGGATAAACAATAAATTATTGGGATGGGGGAACCAGTATGCTTTCTGTAATGAGAAAGCAATCTGGGGTTCTATTGATGCAGAGATAGATGCGATACTTAAAAAATACATTAATATGTATGAAGCTAAGAGAAAAAAAGGAGATGACAAAACTTGGCGGCGCATGCTTGGTATTCACCTTATATCTGAAAGTAAAAAAACGCCTATAATTTGGGAAAATTAAAAATTTAATTTTTCATTCAATTTATTTTTTTTATTGATTTAATGAAATTTCTCACCTCCAGAAATAACTTCACTACCTGTAACACCGAGCAATTCTAATAAAATTCCGTCTCGCAACATTTTTTTCTCCACGTTCAATCGCATCAAAATAACTAGTATTAATATCAACATTATCTTTAAATAATTCTTGGGTAAATTTTTTGCTATAGGAATTTCGTAGGTGCGTATGCTGAAAATTACTAGCAGCTTTTTTCCACCTATTTCATTGAATGGTTTTGCCAAATACAACTCATAGAGCCTGGCACTATAAGTAGCCCACTCCTATCCTATTCGTATCAAAAAACCAAAAAACCCCCACCATGAAAACCTTCGAATTCCAAGAACACCCCTGGCCCCAAATCCGCCCCCAAATAGCAAAAATCGACAAACCCCTAGCCACCCTAATCGACCACTGCAACCCCAGCAAAGACCACACCTTGATCGAACTCCATTACCCTTTCGGCTCACACATTTGGCACAGCAACCAAGGCGGTTTTCAAATTCCTGATGCAAGTGGTGAGACGGTATCGCTCGATCACGCCGATGTGCCGAAGGGGTTGCAGCAGAAGCTGGGTTATCAGGCTTTGCCGTTGGGGATGATTATGCAGGGTGGGGCTGAGGTTTATCATGAATGGAAAGAGCGGGTGTCTGCTTTGGCGTTTTGGCGTGAGGGTTTGTGTTTGGGGTTGGGGGAGATGTTGGGTGGGACGACTTTGGGGGCGGTTGTGGCGGGGGCGCGTTCGCTTTGGTTTGTGCCGCGGGTGGCGGATCGGCAGCGGCATCGGAAATTGCAGTTGGCATGGGATTTAAAGCGACCGGCGGCGCGGGATTTGTTTGGGCAGTGGCGGGTGTTTGTCGATTTGGCGAGACAGGCGCGGGAGCCGTGGCGGGCGAAATTGTTGTTTTTTACGCACAAGTGGTGGGAGCCGAAGCAGAAAAATTTGGCGTGGCAGAATTTTTATCGTTATTTGCAGGAAAAAGCTTGTTCAGAATGGTTAGCGACGCGTTTACGTTCCGCGTTTGAAATGCCTTGGAATCATTTTTGTCAGCGTTTGCAGCAAAAGGGTGAGCGTTTTGATCCTTATCTGATGGAAACTCTGAAGCATTTAATTTTTATTGCAAAAGGCATGACGCCGGCATTTGCGCCAGTTGCTGAAACCACTTGTCATGGGCCGACACAATTTTTAATGAATGCATATTTAAATCATTATGGGCTTAAACCTTATGCGCCGACGTTGTTAGCGCCAGCGCATTTCAAGCAGACATTTGCGAAAAATCAGCCGGTTTATTATTCATTACAAAATCCCACCTTATTAAATTCACTGCCAAAATCAAAAAGTTTTTCCAGCGCGGTGGATGATTTGCGGCAATTAAAATTGTTGATGGATTATTTTATCGAGGAAAATTTAGGGAATTCTTTTTTGGGTAATGATAAAAATTTTTGGGCAGAGCTACAAAATGTGCGGTTTGATTATTTTCATAGTGAGATGTTTAGTTATGGGGGGATTTTGCCGAGTGCGCGATTGCCAGCGGGGGATAGGAATTTGGTTTATGTGCCGGGAGGTGAGGTGAGGGAATTTGCGGATAAGGCTTCGTTTTTTCGGTGTTGTGTGCGGGTGATGGGGAAAGTCTGAAATGTTTGTGGATGAAATTGTAAAATGGTTTGGTTTAGTGGGATAAATATTTTAGGGAGTGTGGCTAAGTTTGTGGGGGTGATTTATTAAAAGCTTTGGCAATTAGTTGGGATTATGGGGGATTGTAGAGGGTTTTTATTTCCCCTCATCCGCCCTGACGGGCAACTTCTCCCACAAGGGGAGAAGGGTTTCTTCAAAGTTCAATAGCTTTTCAAAACAAGGCGTATTTAATCTCTTGGAGTAAATTCCCCGCAGCTTGCTGCGTTAGAAATAATTTTCCTATTAATACCCCGCTGCTTGCGGCGGGGTTGTTTATTAGCATTGAAATTTTTTAATAGCATTGAAATTTTTTAATGCACTGAAATTTATTTGATTGGCAGATGTCATTAACATTGGCCTTCTCCCCTTGTGGGAGAAGGTGCCCGTCAGGGCGGATGAGGGGAAATAAAAATCATCTTCAATTTACCCAGCAATACCAACTTCAGCAAATTACAAAAAGTGGCTAAAGCTTTGGGCAAATGTTTGGTAATTGAATTGGTTGATCTGAAGGCGGACCATAAAAATGCTTAAGTTGACGAACTCCTTGATTTACCGGATTTATTGGTATTTTTGGCTTTGCTGTGGTAAGTTAGCTGCGGAATATAAGCCAATTTTGTTTTAAAAGTTTTTTAAAAAATAATAATAATTTTGAGTGAGGTGTTAATAATCATCGGTGATTAGCTATGAAAAGGAAAGGATGTGATACATTTTTCACTCATCGGGGCCTTCATGATCCTCAAAAAAATGGTAGTTTCAAACCTAATAATTCCGCTCCTGTTCGAAAAATAAAAAAATCAAAAAAACTTGAAAAATTGATGGAAGATACTGCCAAACGCACCAAATTATTAATCGAGCAAATGCCTAAAACAGATCAAAAAATACTTGCAACAGAGGAACAGTTTGAAAAAACAACAATATCTGAAGCTATACATCCGAAATAACAATGCAGCCTAAAGCTGCAAAACCGCTATTTTATTTTTAGCATTTGGATCTTCTGAATCTTCTAAATTTTCTGATTTATTTAGCTCCTCTAACTCATCCATGCTGGCCATAATGGTGTTGTATTGCTCTAATTCATGCTCATTTTGATCGATCTCATGATCCAGTTTTTTTATTAACAATGAAAGAAAATGCATGAATGATACAATATCCTGATTATTTATATTATTTCGCATTAATTGTTCGGATTTGTTCTTTTCAATCTTTAATAGCTTAATATTATCTGTAAGTCCTGCTATAAGCTTACCTACTGTTTCCTCGGTGGGATCAGATTTAGTTGCCAAAAATTCGTTATTAATCCTAATCATATTGGAAATAATTTTTTTAAACTCATTAGCTATGCTAATTAATTGACTAAAAAAATTATTATTATTCTGAACAATGGCGGTAATCATTTGGATAGTAATTTTTTCGGGATCATTAATCTTTTCAGATGGATCAATATTTTCAGAGAGGTCGATTGCAGATAAATTAGCTGCGCTTGTCATCATACTGCCGGTTTCTTCCATGACTTGGGTAATAAGCGCTTGTCTAGCTGCAAATTTTTCTTCTAAAAATTTTATTCCTGTTTGTAAAATAGGATTATCAATCTTTCCCAATGTATATTTAAAAAAATCTAATGCATACTGGGGGCGTTGAAGATGGTTAGTAAGAGTTAATAAAGCATAAACTTGGTGATGTAATTTTTCAGTGATACTGGCTAATCGATTGGGATCAAAAGCCTCTCCATAAGAGGGTCTTGCCTCATCGGGGATAAGAGCAGAATCAATAAGAGCAAATGCAATATCTATGACTTCTTTATCTAACCGTGACAATAGCTGCAGCCTATAACTTGCAAAATTATGATCTACGCGTTTATCAGATGGTTGTTCCGATGTTATTTCTTCTTTCATAATAATTTTATATTGCTGCTGATACTGTATGCTAACCAACGTATGAAATAACTCATCCAAATAGCCCCAAAAAATTTTAAGAAAATGAACCGGGTCATCTTTAGGCGAATCGAATTTTTTCGTGAATTCATTTATATTGAACCCGATATCGCAAGCTATAAAAATATTTACTAATTTATTGAGGCACGCTAAAAAATAATCAAATTGATCATTGCTGTTTGTTGTGCGCTTGAAAACATCGCTAATGCTGTTTGGTTGATGACCTGGGAGTTCAAACTTTATGCAATATGTTTTGTTTAAAAAATCCACAAAATCAGCAGCAGTTTCTTCGTCTACTTCTTCCTTTCCTTCTGCTTCTGAATAAACTTGATTAGTTAGTTGGTGGTGCTTTAAATATTCTTTTTCTTCTTGTCTTAATTTATAAAGCAGATTGGATGTTTCTAGTTTTAATGGTTTTTTGGAATTTACTGCTTTGATATCAGCAGAAAAAAACTTATCAAACTGTTTGCTAAGTTTTTCGTATGCTGCTGCTGAAATTTCATTGGATAGTTCGCCTAAAGCTGTTAAATCTATATTGCGTACATATGCATAAAACTCGACCAAATCGGGAAAAAACCAACGTTTGCCTTGCGGCATCTCCGCTTTAAGAACAAACATAAATATTCGAGGGGACAGGCACTCAATTGCAATTTTACCCAATAAAATTTGTAATTGGCCAAGATTTTTTGGTTTAGCTTGATTCGAGCTCACGTAGATATTTTTTTTATTGCGATACCAAATGACAAATTTTTCAAAAAAAATCTTGCCCACACGAGATAAAAAGTCTTCCTGAAAAAACTCTGCAAAATGAAATTCTTTCATTGCGTATTGCCCCAATAATTATTGATATGAGTCGAACATGCTTGATGAGTTTATTATTAGAAGCAAAATATGAATTAAATTATTTAGTGAACTAAGAATTTGTATTGAGTGAAGGGTGATTTATTTTATTTTTTTGCAGACGAACAAATTTTTAAATTATTTTTGCTTGCTGCGCATTATATACTCAAAACGGATAAATTTCATGGGTTTTTTGCATCCGATTGCCGCGCTACGCTCGCAATGACATGAAATTCGATGATCAAAATATCAATTATCAAAAGCTCTGCCTAAAGAATTAAAAGTGAGTTTACCAACAGTAGAAGCGATAGAGGCTGAGCTTAATGAGATATTGATGAAGAAAAAGAGAAGTAAGTTAAATAGAGCTTTTGTAGGGGCAACCCCTGTGGTTGCCCTTAACTTCAGGCAGCAGCGAGACTAGGGCAGGCACAGGGGCCTGCCCCTACGAAAATTTTGATTGCAAATTATTCAGCAACGCCGCTCCTTGTGGAGAGAAGAGAAATCAGTAACCTTCAAAAAAATTTTCATTTACGATTACCACGCAATCGCCTTGCTAGTCGCTTCCACTCAAGTAATAATACCGCCCCTTGAATAAATCAGTTATCAAAAAAACCACACAACGAAAATTCTCAAACATTTTTTCGTTTCATAATAATAAGATGGTTAGATAATGAAAAAGCTTATTTGTTGGCTATTGCTCGCCATTTGCTTGCCTATTTCTGCCAGCCTAGTGCTGAAGGATGCATCTTATGCGGTGTGTTTTACACCAGGCGAAAATTGTACGCAATTAGTTGTCGATAAAATTAACGCCGCGAAAAATAGCATTAGGATGCAGGCGTATTCGTTTACTTCAATGCCAATTGTTAAAGCATTGATTGACGCCCATCGCCGTGGTGTTGATGTATTGGTTCTGCTAGATAAATCCAACGTTAAACAAAAATATAGCGTGACGAATACGCTAACTAATAACGGCATTCCATTTTTAATCGATTGGCGACCAGCAATTGCGCATAATAAAATTATTATTATTGATGCATTAATATCGATAACCGGCAGTTTTAACTTTACTAAAGCAGCGCAGGAAAAAAATGCGGAAAATGTACTGCTCATTAGTGATAAAAATTTAGCAGCGCGTTATAGGGAAAATTTTAATCGCAGACAAGCAGTTTCGGAAAGTTTGGATAGTTATTGTGAGTGGAGTCGGCGGTGTTAAAAATTTTTGTATCACTATTTTATCGTTGCGAGCGAAGCGCAGTAATCTCCTGGTCTTGTCATTGCGAGCGTAGCGCGGCAATCTCCCCGCCTTGTCATTGCGAGCGTTAGCGCGGCAATCTCCTGATATTGGATTAACGCTATACCTTTTGCACTTGAGAATGGGAAATTTTCAGGTGCAGATTGCAAGCAGTTGAAACGTTCTGATTGAGGAAAACCGGAGGAATAGTTACTCTATTTCGAGGTTTTCCGATTGAAGAACGTTTCAAATGCGCCGCAAGATGCGCCTGAAAAATCCCATTCTCAAGTGTAAAAGGTATAGATTATCTAGCGCGGGACTAAAATTAGGAGATTGCCGCGCTAACGCTCGCAATGACAAAGTGGAATGGAGCGAACAGGCTAAATTGTTATGTGGGAAAATTTGTTGTTTTCGGGAAAGCAATCAATTTATAAAATACGCCGAATTGATTTACGACATGGGTTTTAGCGAGAGCTATCGCTCGAAGAATAAACGCAATCAAATGGTTTCAGAGTTAGCAGAAGTAATAAAATACTCACAATCTAAAAAAGACCAACGCCGCCAAGTAGAAGCCCTGAAAAAGTTTGATTCGAGTGGTTGGATCAATCAGCTTGCTTTACCAGTTTTAGTGATATCTCCCGACTCCGATTTATTCGCAACGCCAGAGGAAGGTAAGCAGCTTGCGGATGCAGTGATCAATGGAAAACAAATTATCATTAACGATTCTGGTCATGCGGTTTTAGCTGAAAAACCCGAAGAATTAATAGCAATTTTTATACAAGAATTGGTGCATTAGCTTTGCTATGCTTAAACTTATTTATGCAATATCTCTTTCACCCAATCATAAGCTTCATCACCGCCCCACAATAACCAGGCAATATAGCCTTTTGATGGGTCTTTTTCGTTGCCAAATTTTTTGGCTTTTTTGTCGACCTCATGGCGGCGGAAATAGCTGAACATGCGTTTGATGGTTTTGATGGTTAATTTCTTTTGTTTTTTTAATTGACAGGCGCGTTGATAGCCGATATCGGTACCACCCCGTTTAAAAGTTTTTCTTAATGTTAAACCTTTTGCTGCATTCTCTGCTATTGGTTTGGGTGGGGTGTAATTTTGTGTATGGCTTTTTTTGCCAGAATGCTTGTAGCCACCGCCATGTTTTTCATACTCACGGACTAATATTTGCGATTTTCTTGCAGACCATTGGCCTTTTTTTCCGCCTTTACCACCGTTTTTTATTTTATCTTTTAGCTGTTCGCGTAGTTTAGGCTTGGTATAATCTTTTTGATAATCTTGATAATTTTTTGTCATCTTTGCAAAAAAATAAAAGAATCTTTTATTATTATTTTTATTTTTTGCCTAAATTGCCATGATTAATATCAATCATGCTTGTGCATTATAAAATGAAGCATTTGCTATGATATGCATTTTGCTGATATTGCCTTATAAGGCTGATTTCAGTTAAAGTTTGCATGGCGTAATTCAAGGAATGAAAGATGAAAAAAATCAGTTTAATCGTCAGCAGCTTAATTGTTTTGATTTCCTCACATATCTTTGCCACTCCTGCCCAAGTGATTATTATTCGCCATGCAGAAAAACCGCCGAAAGGCAGCAATTTTTTGAATACTAAAGGAATGGAACGGGCACAGGCTTTGATGCCGTATTTTTTAAATACAGCTGAATTACTAGAATATGGCGCGCCGATTGCGATCTATGCACAAAAGCCGATACCTGATAATCCTTCACATCGCCCGATCCAAACTTGCGAGCCTACGGCACAAGCGTTGAAATTAAAAGTATTAACGCCTTATTCGCATGACGAATATGCAACGCTTGTAAAAGAAATTCTAAAAAACCCACTTTATAACGGCAAAATGGTATTAATTTGCTGGGAGCATCATGCGATTCCACAGATAGCTAAGCAATTTGGTGTTGAGGAAGATTTAAAACCTTGGCCAGCTAATGTATTTGATCGCACTTGGGTGATTACATTTAATGATGATGGTTCGGTAAAATCGTTTAAAAATTTACCGCAGCGTTTGATGTATGGCGATAGTAAAAATTAAAGTTTATAGTTTATGCCGAACAAAATGCTTTGTGTATTTGAGTCAGGTTTATTATTTGGAATTGAATTGGAGTTAAAAATAGTTTGAAATGGACTTGAATTGACATTATTGTATTCGCTATAAATATAATCTAATGTCAGCGCAACTTTCGATGTCAAATTTTTTGCAATGCCACCACCTAATCGCCAACCTAATATGTTATCGGAATTTTCTGCCTCTTCATTAATTAGACTGCCTTCCTGATTTAAATATTCCGGCGTTGATAAAAATTTCTTTTTAGACATAGCCGCGCCCAAACGCGCATAAAACATAGAATCTTCGCTTAAATTCACTAGCGGTTTTAAATCAAAGCCAGAAGCAAAATGATTAAACTGTGCATTGACCGCATTCGCATAAATTCCTAAATCCGAAACCTCAGCTGGATTTTTAATATAATTTTGATTTGAAGCAGAATTTAAATTACCAAAACTCTCTAAAGCCAAACCCAAATTATTCGAATCATTTTGATAATCAATTAGCAAATGATTGAGAGAATTTTTGTTATCGTTGTTGCTGCTAAAAAGTTTTATCGGTTTTAATTCTGAAAAAGAATGTTTTTGATGAGTAACTAATGAATGAATTTCTTGCGTAGTAACGCTAGCAATGGGTGCAATCGCTAAAGGCTGATAGATGAAAAAATTGGCTAAATTATGCTTCACCACCGCTTTTTTGGCAGGAGCTTTTTTGAGTGGCTGCTTTCCAGCCGCTAAAGCTTGCGTCCCAAGGAAGGAGGCAAGGATGATTAGAACAAAGAGTTTTAACGTTTTCATCATCATATCCGTATGAATCTGGTAGTTATATTTTAAGGTGGTTGCTAAGCAGCTGTAAATGCTTGATAAAAGCTGGATCTAAGTTGTTGGTTAGCTTTAATTGTGTTGCCAAAAGGCATCCGTTACGGTGTAAAAATAGGATGAAGTACTCCCAATTTAATTATGATTTTGACCCACAAAAGAATTTAAAGCTTAAAGAAGAGCAAGCCTTGCTTGAATCCATTGAAAATGGCGAATGGCAAAGTGTGGAAAACCTTGAAGAAGAGGTTGCCAAAGCGAGAGCAGCAGCACGGAATTTTTTAAAGAAAGATACACGTGTGAATATCCGGATTTCCAGCAGTGACTTAGACCGTATAAAAAGGATGGCGCCTATGAAGGACTGCCTTATCAGACTTTAATTGCCAGTATTTTGCATAAGTATGCGGCCGGACATTTGGAGGCGGGCGGCCGTTAGAAAAATAGAGGGTTTGCTACCAATTCATCCTATGCGTGAAAAAAGCGATAACTAATCCGCAAATAATGGTGATTAATATTTTACATAACAACTTAAACCACCATGCTTGATACCATTTTGTAATACGATTGTTGCTGTTAAAAAATTTATTATTGATGGCGGTAGTATTTTCACCTTCGTCTTGGATTGCAATATCTACCCCAGCGAATTGATTATTAATAAAATTATTGTTCTTGCCTTTATTTAATATTCCTGTGATTCTTTTATCCTTCATTTTGCTTCAGATTAGTTTGAATTTTAACTGGTGGGCCCACTAGGACTTGAACCTAGGACCAACGGATTATGAGTCCTATTTTATTATGTTTTGCCAGATACCGCTATAAACAACAATAAACAAAAATTATATGAATTTCAATTGCTTAATTTAAATTTTATTTTCTTTGTTGCTCAAGTTTGTATCTCTCCGTATACTAAAAATGCACTCCAATTTCACTCCAGAATCAGGAAACTTTCTGTGAAAGCCAATATTAATCAGACTCTATTATCTCAATTAAAGCCTGGTCACCGGCAATACGATGTCAGAGATATCAGATTAAGCAACAATTTTTCTGTAAATTTTATTAATCATGATTTAGCGACAATGT
>CAYTUN010000046.1:0-19133 GCA_964441315.1 uncultured Gammaproteobacteria bacterium
CTTGTTTCATTTAGTTTAACTGACTTCGCATTTACACAGAATTATTTACACTCTCAGTAATTCATATGATTTAAGAACTATTCGTTTGGTTAAAATTCTATCAAACAATTCGTCTTTAATTTCCTGCGAAGCTTGGAGGGATTCTATTTTCTTTAAAAAATTATTATAAAAATCATCAGTTAGCTCAAAACCCCGAAGATCATCAATAAATTTTTTAAAATACTTTAAAACCAATGAGAAATCAGTTCCTTCCATATTTATTTGACATGCATTCATTACCACTAGCTTGAATAGATAATGAAGAAAATCGGGATCAATTGGGTTTGCTTCTTTCAAAAACGCATTGATTGTTGAAAGACCATATTTCTGGCCAATAGCATATAGTTTTGGTAGGTATTTTCTTTCCCAAGGCTTGGCATCTATTAAAAATAGATTACCTAATAAAACTAAATAACTCGATTTCTGAGTTTTGACATGAGATTCTAATCTACTTTGATCACCAGCTATAAAACATATACCGTAGGGATTATTTTCTAGATTTAAAGTATCGTCAGTTCTCTTTTTCAATGCCTCGGATGATAATTCCCAAGGTTTTTTTCTGGCTGGCTTGGTTAGTAATGCAAGTGGTTTTTGTTCAGGCGCCATTAAAAATAATTGGCGCGTAAGCTCTTTATGGCGAGAAATTTCGATTAATAAAATATCAGTATTACTATTATTAGCCAACCAATTAAATATTTTTTTATAGACAGAGATGAAATTGTTTCTTTGACTTAAAGCAGTTTCTGAAATTCCACCTAGAATAAGGACTAGTTTTTTATATGCTTCAATATTGTCAGGGATGTCTCCTATAATGTGACTAAGTAGTGTAGGGTTTTGCTGAATTAGTTGGGCAGCAACAGTAAGTTGATTGCCCTGTAGTTTGGTTATTTCTGCCCAGCTTCCTGACACAAAAAAACTATTTATATCAGTTTCATTTATTTTTATTATTTGTTTTAATTCTTGATCTTCCATAACTTTCTCCAAAGTTTTTTATTTTTTTAATAATAGCTTTTATTACTAAAGTAATAAATAATTCCCATAAAAAATTTATAACGATTTTCTTCAAACAATATTAAGTCAGCATTATTTCATCCCAAAAATTTTTAAATTATTACGTTTACATAATTAGCCATCTCGATTAAAATCGGCGACCTTATTTTTAATGAAAATATTCACCAATCCCGAGACCCCCATGGACCTAAAATGCGGCATCGTCGGCCTGCCTAACGTCGGCAAATCGACTTTATTTAACGCCATCACTCAAAGCGGCATCGCCGCTGAAAATTATCCATTTTGCACGATTGAGCCGAATGTTGGCATCGTGGCGGTGCCGGATTCGCGGCTGGAAGCGTTGGCGAAAATTGTTAATCCCGAAAAAGTAGTGCCGACAACAGTACAGTTTGTCGATATTGCAGGGCTAGTTAAAGGTGCAGCGAGCGGCGAAGGTCTGGGTAATCAATTTCTATCACATATTCGCGAAACCAAAGCGATCGCGCATGTCGTGCGTTGTTTTGAAGATAATGACATTATTCATGTCGCCGGACGCGTAAATCCCGCAGAAGATATTGCCATTATTGATATGGAATTATCGTTGGCTGATTTAGATAGCGTCAGCAAAGCGAAAATCAAAGCAGAAAAAGCGGCAAAAACTGGCGATAAAGAAGCGAAAATATTAGCGGAATTGTTAAATAAAATTGCAGAAAAATTAAATCAAGGCATTACGATTCGTCGCATGCATTTGAGCGATGAAGAAAATGAATTAATCAAACCTTACAATTTATTAACAGCAAAACCGGTTTTATATATTGCCAATGTGGCGATTGATGGATTTAAAAATAATCCTTATTTAGTGCAAGTGGAAAAAATAGCCGCAGAAGAAAATGCGCGCGTCGTGCCGATTTCCGCGCAATTTGAATCGGAATTAGCCGGACTTGATGAAGCAGACAAACAAGCATTTTTAGCAGAAATGAATTTAACTGAACCTGGCTTAAATCGCGTGATTCGCGCCGGATATGATTTATTGTCATTAATCACCTTTTTCACCGCCGGCAAAAAAGAAGTGCGTGCCTGGACCGTCCAACGCGGCAGTCCCGCCCCCGTCGCTGCTGGCGAAATTCATACCGATTTCATGAAAGGCTTCATTCGAGCAGAGGTTATCAGCTATGCCGATTACATCGCTTATCAGGGGGAACAAGGCGCAAAAGAAAAAGGCAAATTGCGCTTGGAAGGCAAAAATTACATCGTGCAAGATGGCGATGTGATGCATTTTTTATTTAATGTCTAATGGGCTCATGCCCATTAACCAGTATTGTTTGAAATTTGTAGGGTAACCCACTTACCCTGCTAGGACCAAAAATCTACTCGCGTATACTCAATAAAGCATGATTAATCCAATTTAAGCAGCACATATTGACTCACTCCCTCATTCCATCAACCACTTCGATGGGCGCAAGCCCATCTTGACAAGCCTGCCTCAAGTCCGGACAATCAGCTCTCCTTTTCGTCAGGCTACGTAGCTCAGCCGGTTAGAGCGCGGCACTCATAATGCTGAGGTCGGTGGTTCGAGTCCACCCGTAGCCACCATTTGCCGAAGCCAATCCATCACCTATGTCAGCTTTCAGCTTAATTTTTCCAGTTTGTATCCATTGGTTGACCAGATAGATACAAACCAGCATACTTTGTATCTATCTGTTTGAGCAATGTGTACAAACTTATGCAAATCGTGACAATTGGCTCCCTCAAAAAGCAACCTCAAGGCTTTAATGCTTTTGTCCCAAACCCGTTCCCTCCTGTAGATGGTTTTCAGTTTACCCCTGACTTGTTAGCTAAAAATGAGCAAGCAACCCGGCTATTGGGGAAACTTGACGGGGTGACTAAACGTATACCTGATATCGATTTTTTTTTAATGATGTATTTACGCAAAGATGCCGCATCTTCGAGCCAAATTGAAGGAACCATGGCCACCATGGTTGATGCAATCGAAGCGGAAGTAAAAACAAAAATGGAACTTCCCGCAGATGTGGACGATATTTTGCATTATATTCAAGCGATGAATTATGGAATGAAGCGCGTAACTGAAGATCAATTCCCCGTCAGTTTACGTTTTATTCGGGAGCTCCATGAAAAATTGATGCATCAAGCAAGAGCAAGCCATTACTCAGATCCGGGAGAATTTAGAAAAAGCCAAAACTGGATAGGAGGAACACGGCCTGATAATGCACGTTTTGTGCCACCACCGGTTGCTGAGATGCATGTTGCCCTTAATGCGCTTGAAAAATTTTTACACACGCCCAGCGCTATTCCTACCGTCATAAAAGCAGGCTTGATTCATGCGCAATTCGAAGTCATTCATCCTTTTTTAGATGGTAACGGAAGAACGGGAAGAATGCTGATTACATTTTATCTTTGGCAGGAAAAATTTTTAGAACACCCCGTTCTTTTTTTGTCATCCTATTTCAAAAAGTACCAGGAGCTTTATTATGAAAAATTAGCAGACTATCAAAACGGTAAAGTTTCTGAATGGCTGAACTTTTTCTTAGATGGTGTTATTGAAATTGCAAATGAAGCGATCATTATCGTTGATAAAATTAATCAATTACGTGAAAAGGACATGCAAAAAATACAAATGCTGGGAAAACGTGCTGCTGAAAGCACTATGCCAGTTTTACCACAATTGTATAAGCAACCAATCGTGAACAACGCGTTAGTTCAAAAATGGACCCAATTTACTAGAAAAGGCGCCCAAGCTGTCATTGATCGCTTGGTTGATAGGGGGATTCTTCACTTAAAAAATGAAGATAAAAAATATGGGCAATTTTATGTTTATAAAGAATATCTTGCCATTTTTGCTGACACAGATTAAGGCCTTATTTTACCTCCTTCGCTGCATAATCAAACACCAAAACTTTTTTAACAAACGGCATCACTGCTTTTTCAAACTTGCGATGCAAGGGATTATTTAAATAGCGTGTTCTATCCTCAAAACTAGCAAAAGTCAGCATAAAGCAGTGAGTGAATTCTAATGCAGGGCCTTCATCATTATTTTCCACGCCCCATTCAAACGCTAAAATTTCGGGAAATTCGGCTAGTTTTTCAAATTCGGTAATTAGATGAGCGAGCTTTTCTTGTGAAAGCGCAGAAAAATCGAGCATGACAATGTGGCGAATTTTATTATTAAACATTTTTTTTGCTTCGCAAAAAATAGGGTAATGATTGAAAACTGAATTTTATTAAACCATTTTGTGAATCTAATCACAGCCAAAAAAAAGGCCGTATATATGAAAAATACATACGGCCTATTAGCAAATAACTTCGATGACTAATTAATAACGATCGCCGTAACCACCGCTACTATTTCCGCCGCGATCACGGTTGCCACCGCCGTAATTTCCGCCGCCGCCACCATGACGTCCACCGCGATCATTGCGATGGCCGCCGCCACCGCCGCCACGACGCTCGCCACTACCGCCTGGGCGTCCTCTGCCACCATTACCACCACCGCCACCAAAACCACCGCGTTTACCGCCGCCGCCACTGCCTTCTTGTTCTGCCAAACGCACCCGTAACGGACGGCCAGCTAATTCATGGCCATCAGCAGCCAGCGCTTGTTTTGCTTCGTCAGCTGTTGCAAATGTAATAAAGCCAAAACCTTTAGAACGTCCCGAATCCCGTTCAGTAATAATTTTCACTTCCGTAATATTACCAAAATCCGCAAAAGCTCGACGCAGACCATCCGAATTCAGTTCATAAGAAAGATTTCCAACATAAATAGTTGCTTGCATAAAATTTAATACTCTATAAGAAAATAAAAAAAACGGCAGTCTCAGGAAAGAAAAAACAAGAGCGTGCCTCCTATCCAAATGCGGCACTTCGGGGAATCATGAGAGAAGCGGGGTAGCAGTTAGACGGCTTTATTTTAGCAGGTTTCAGTGTGGGGGCAAGGGCGTGGTCTGCGGGCTCTAATCCAAGTTTTTTTCTAATTTTTCTACCCGCGACAAAAAGAAATCCTTATTCCAAAAATCTAAAGCTTCTTGTTCATTAGGCCGTAAAAATCTTTTCACATCTTCCGCTGCTTTTTGCCAATCGATACGTTGAATCTGACTGTTAAGTTGAGTTAATACCCAATTTTTATTCATTAAAATACTTTGCCCCTGCCAGGGCCCGATTTGATAAATAGCATTAGTTAACAACGCGTAATTTAATTGAGTATTTCGTGCGACATACCAAATAAAGTCATACCATAATGACTAAACTCTTCCGCCACGGGTTTTAAATATTTATTTAACTCGAATTTATCATCCGGTATTAGCGTTGCAAAATCTAAATCTTCTGAAAATCTTTGCAAGCCATATAAAATTCGAAGCGCTGTGCCCCCATGAAATTCAACCGCTTTAAAAAAGCCTGCCCTTGAAAGTGCCAGCAGAGCAATTTCTTGCGTAATCTCTTTAATTGCATTTTCCTCTTCAAGAGGCATTTTGCATTGATAGCTTTCCAATCTTTGTTGCACAAGCGTAATGCTCATTTTTTTAATTCCCGGGCGACGCCCCGTAAAAATTTCGTGATACGAACGCTTTTATAATAACTTTCTAAATTATCTAATAAATTCTGGTCCAAAACGGGTAAACTTTCTGGTTCAATTCTAAGACTATTAACCAGCGGATCTAAACTATTCCAATTTTTTTTATAACAAAACACATAATCCGTAATCGCTTTCCAAGGTGTTGCCATAAAAAAAATCGTTTTATTTAATTGTCCTTCTTCCTCCCTTCGCTCCACTTCAACAAAAAAATTTTCAGGAGGTAAGTGTGTGTAAGTAAAAAGACCAAGCGGCGTATTAAATTTCGTTGCACGTTTGGGAGTGACGCTCGTAATGGTATAGACGGCTTCTGGAATTAAATGGTGATAAGACAATGCGGATTCCAGACTAATATAAGAAGGGCCATAAATTTTCAGGGCTAGTTCAAAAGGATGAAGGGTTTGTCGTCCAAATAATCCTCGCGGTATAGCATAAAGCCCCCGCCTAATTCGCAATAAAACTCCCTTCGCTAACGCCCGTTTCACTTGACCATGCCGACTGTCATCAGATGATCCTTCCAATAATGCGGGGAGCTCGGAATCGGTTATATATAGCTTTGGGTAATTGCGTAATTTTTGTTCAAGCTGGGAGGTCATGATGGATAATTATAGCAAGAAACTGTCGGAAAATGACAGTTTCTTGCAAAAAACCGGCAGCTGTCACAACTCTTCTTTACTGATACAAACGATGGTACGTTGTGATATTTTGTTTCAATTGTTCTGCAGTTTTTTTGATTTCTTTGGCTTTCAAATCAGAAGTGCTATCTGCCTTATTAAATAACTTAAAAAATCCCGTGCCGGTGTTTTTTCTCATAGTAAGAGATTGATTTTTAGGATCACTTGGATCGCTTTCGATAGCACTGATTAAAGATTCCATATCATTGGCATCTTTTATGTTTTGTAAATATCGCTTTATGAGTTCTCCTTTGCTATGTTTTTTAGCTTCATATTTTCTGCCATGATTTGCTAAATCCGTAAAAGGCTTGCTTTTCAAAAGCGCTTCTTTCATGGTTAAAATAGTAATTTTATTGTTTAATTCTATTTCAAAATTTTTGGCTTTTTCTTTAATGCCTATAACTGTTACAAATTTTTCTAACTCAGCTCCCACATCTTTTTTAAAAAATTCTTCCTCTTTTTGGAGGAAAGTAATTTTCTCTTGTAAAGATTTTAATTTGTGTGCTTCTATTTGTTCTATCCCTTTTTGAAATTGACCCAAAAAATTGCCGCTGAATCTGGCTGAAGTTTTGTATGCATGCTCGCAAAATTCTTGAGCAGACTCACCCAGTTTGTACAATCTGGTCAAAAACTTATTTGTCGCTTTAGCTGATGGAACCGTCTTTATAGAGGGCTTTTGTTCCAAGACTTTTTCAAGCATTTCCAAAGTTTTATCATAAGCGGCGCTTATTTCCCGACATTTTTCTTCAGTTTTATCTAATAAAACTGGATCTGCTTGATTAGTAATAATTTGTATTTTTTCTAAAAAGGTGATTTTGTTATCGGTGGTGGTTTTTTGTAACTCAATTTCTAATGTTTTTTGGGATGATATAAGTTCCTTTACCTCTTCAACAAGAGAAACTTGTTTCTTGAGGAATAAATCTTTTGTTAAGCCAGTAGGAAATTGAAAAATCTTATTTTGGGCTTCTACTAAAGATTGATTATATTTAGATACTTTTTCAGTTATTTCCTTAATTTTTTCATTACGTAACGACTCAGATTGCTCGCTACATGATTGCTCATATCGATTAATTCCTTGGTTTACAATGGCTTTGTCCTGATTGAAAAATTGCCCTTCTGTGCTAGCATCGCCCTCCTGTTCCACAAATTTTGAATTTGTTAGGCTTAATCGCAAATCCCCTTGTGATAGCTCAGATGAATCCTTCAAGCTTTGAATAGGTTTTCTTAAAAAGAATATATTAATGGTTTTGATTTGTTCACTTAATTCTTGATACTGGGTTTCTAGATTTTGTATTTGTTTGCTTGCTTCCCAGAAAATTTTATGGGTTTCAATTTTTGCAGATATTTCTTCGAAGTATAAATAAAAACTTTCTAGCTGTTGAAGAATTGTTAAATCATCCTGGCTAAGGCTTTCTTGATCATATTGCGATGAAAACCCCTTTGGTTTTTCTGATGCGGATAATTTTCCATTTTCGATTAAAATAAGTTGACCTTCAATAAATAGCTTAAAATTACCATCTTGTGTTTTTTTTATCGCAGCTTTTACAAAATCCAAAAATTCATTTTCTATGCGAGTTAGTTCAGCTTGTAAGTCTTGATATGATTGATATTGTTTTTGTTCTTCTTTCATATGCGTGCACCTGGTTCATTAGTTTTTTTCTACCACTTGCTAGTGATTAAATTCTAATTAACGAGGCTTAAAATAACGTTAAGCAGTATGGCTGTAAGCAAAGACAAAATCTGATTTTTAGAGCTTAAATTTAAATAGTTTTATTGGTACAAGCACCTGTCAATCGGGGAAAGAAAATTTCCATCGTGGCTTGAGATCTTTATCAACTATTAGCGCACGAACCCCTTCAAAAAAATCGGGATTTTCTAGAAAATCCAGCGCCATTTTGATCTCCATATCCATACACGCATCAAAATCCAGCAATTTCCCGCAGTTTATTTGCTCGACAATTTTTTCCAAGCTATACGGCGACATTTGTTCAATCAATACGAGTTGTTCGGTGGCCCATTTGTCAGTAGAAGCCTCTAATTTGCGCTGTATTTCCAAAAAACTATTACCAGAAAAGCAATAATCAATAGATTCCTGCCACCGCGACAATTCACTTTCGCCAATCGCCGGATCAAATTCCGCCAACACCTGATGCGCCACTCGAAAACCATTTTCCCGCCAATCAGCCCGCTGTAACCCATTGATCACTTCGCCCAGCGAAGTGATAGGATAATTCACCAACCCACAATACACCGCATCCGCCAATCCAATATTTTTCGCCGTCAACGCCAAATACATCCCAATCTGCCCGGGACAACGCGACAGAAAATAGCTAGCCCCAACATCGGGAAAATAGCCGATCCGCGCCTCCGGCATCGCCAACTTTAAGCTGGGATCAGCCACCCGATAGCTGCCATTGACCGAAACCCCAAGGCCGCCACCCATCGCGATACCCTGCATCAGTGCAATATATGGCTTAGGAAAATGATAAATCAGCCGGTCGACTTCATATTCCACCTGAAAAAAAGGAAACCTTTGCTCCGGCGTTTTGCCTTCAATATAGGCCTGGTAAATCTTGCGAATATCGCCGCCGGCGCAAAATGCTTTGGGCGAGGAGGAGTGGATAATTACTGCCTTGATCGCCGGATTGTCCTGCCAGGCCAGTAACTGCGCTTTCATTTGCACAAACATTTCATAATCAAGCGCATTCAGCGCTTCGGGCCGGTTCAGCGTGATCAGGCCCAATTGGCCGTTGACAGCTGGCAGTTCTTCAAACAAGATGCATTGCATAGCTCAAAATTATCGTCTTGATGTAAACAGATTCGGAACATGCCGCAAATTGTTGAAGTTGCAGTCAATTCCCCGCTAAGAAAAACGCTCGATTATCGCGTTGGCAATGATACCGCGCAAGTGCAGGTCGGCCAGCGCGTGCAGGTGCCGCTGAAACGGCGTCAGGCGATTGGCATTATTACTGGCGTTAAAGAAAATTCCGCACTGCCTTTGGAACAAATTAAATTCGTCACGCAAATTTTAGATGCGGCTCCACTGTTGTCTGCCGATTTAATGGAATTATTATTTTGGTTGAGTGATTACTACCAGCATCCTTTGGGTGAAGTTTTAGCCATGGCTTTGCCATTGTCGTTTAAAAAAGGCAAAACGGTAGCTACTGCCAGTGAAAAATATTTTCAATTATCGGATAAAGGCGCCAATTTAACCGCGGAATTTTTCAAAAATAAAAAAGCGCAAAGACATTTTTATCAATTATTAATTGAAAAAAAAATTGTGGCGCAAAAAGAATTAAAAAATTTATCGATAACAGCAGCCACCACTAAACTTTTTATCCAAAGCGGCTGGATTGAAACGGCAATTCCTAAAAACCCCATTACCGAAAAAAAATTAACCTTAAATCCCGCAAGTGTTGCATTAAATGACGAGCAACAAACCGCGGTAAAACAAGTTTTAGCCGCAACACAATTTCAATGTTTTTTACTCCAAGGCATCACCGGCAGCGGAAAAACCGAAGTTTATTGCGAAATCATTTATCATCTGCTTACACAAGAAAAATCCGCACTCATTTTAGTACCCGAAATCGCCTTAACACCGCAAACGGTAAAACGCTTTTCACAACGCTTCGGTGATGCTATCGGCGTCGTCCATTCCCACATCAGCCAAAAAGAAAAGAATTCCACTTGGCTGAAAGCCAAGTCAGGAGAATTAAAATTAATTATCGGCACACGCTCGGCAATTTTCGCGCCTTTAAAAAATTTAGGAGTGATTATTATCGATGAAGAACATGATGGCTCTTATAAACAACAAAGTTCGGTGCGTTATTCCGCGCGCGATGTGGCTGTGCGGCGCGCGCAATTAGCCAATATTCCCATCGTTTTAGGCAGCGCGACGCCTTCGTTAGAATCGGTATTTAATGCCAAGATAAAAAAATACATGCTGATTAATTTAACGCAACGCGCGACGGGCGCGAAATTGCCAGACATGCAATTAATCGATTTAAAACGCGAAAAAATGAATGATGGCTTAACGCCAACTTTAATTGAAAATATTAAAAACCATTTAAATTCCGATGCGCAAGTTTTATTGTTTTTAAATCGTCGCGGATTTTCGACTTTATTAATGTGTCATCAATGCGGTAATGCATTGATGTGCCAACGTTGCGATGCGCGATTAATTTATCATCGCCTGGAAAATCGCCTGCGTTGTCATCATTGCGACTATCGGCGCAATTTAAGTAAGGTTTGTCCGCATTGTAAGGTGGAAAGTTTATATGAATTGGGGGCGGGGACGGAGAAGGTTGAATTTGCATTGCAGAAATTATTTCCGGATGTTGAATTAATACGGATTGATCGTGATCGGGTGCGTAATAATCAACAGCTCTATGCGGACCTGGAAAAAATTGCGCGCGGGAAGAAACAAATTTTATTAGGCACGCAAATGTTGACAAAGGGGCATCATTTTCCCAATGTCACTTTGGTTGGCGTGATTGATGGCGATAGTGGTTTATATAGCACGGATTTTCGCGCGGCAGAACATATGGCGCAAACGATTATTCAAGTGGCGGGCCGTGCAGGACGCGCGGAAAATAGTGGAAAAGTATTGATTCAAACTGAACAAACCGCACATCCGGTTTGGCAGAATTTATTAAAACATGATTATTTAAAATGCGCGGAAAATTTATTGCAGGAGCGTTTTGAAACGAAATTGCCGCCTTATTATGCGATGGCGATGCTGCGTGCTGAAAGCGTCAAAGCAGGGACCGCATTAAATTTTTTAGAGCAATGTAAAATCGATTTAGCCAAAACCCGCGTAAAAACCGGCGAATTTTTTGGCCCACATGTCACCGCGATGGAAAAAAAACAAGGCCGCTATCGCGCGCAATTAATCATCCAAGCCAGCAGCAAAAGTTTATTGCAGCAGTGGTTGAAGCAATTTATTCCACTCGTTGAAACGAATCGTTTCAAATCGGCACGCTGGTATTTGGATGTGGATCCGGTGGAGTGGAATTGAATCGGATAAAAAATGTAGGGGGGATTAGCGAAGCGTAATCCACCGTTTTTGCGCGGCCCATTAAACACGGTGGATTATTCCCCCCTGCGTGAGATTGCATTACGCAATAAAGCACTAGGAAAATCCAGCGCTATTCATAATCAGGAGATTGCCGCGTCCGCTTCGCTCCCTCGCAATGACAAAACGAGGAATTTTGCCTCTCTTTTAACAAGAGCGTGGCAGATGTGTTCCCTTTTTGTCATTGCGAGGGAGCGAAGCGGACGCGGCAATCTCCTGACCAGAAACGGGCAATGCAGTTAATTGAGGCAAATAAAAAACAACAGAGGAAACGATGCAAAATACATTACCAAATTTCAGCAAATTAAATTACACCAACGTAAAACCCGAATTAAAAAACCTTATCGACCAAAATAAATCCGAAATCACAAAACTATTAAAAAATACTACACCCAATTTCAATAATTTCGTTTTACCCATCGAACAACTCAACGAAAACTTGCACCGCTATTTTTCCCCTTATCGACACGTGAATAGCGTATTAAATCCTAAAGAATTGACCGACGTTTATCCGGAATTAATTGAATTACTTACCGATTACTCCAACTTTCTCAGCCATAATCCTGAAATCTACGCCAACTATAAAAAAATCCAAGCCGATAAAACATTAACACAAGAACAGAAAGCATTGATTGATTTAAAGCTCCAGCAATTCCGACTCAGCGGCGCTGAATTAAGCGCCAGCGATAAAGAAAAATGGCAGAAAATTGAAACCGAATTGCATCAATTAGAACATCAATTTGAAAAGAATTTATTAGAAGCAACCAATAGCTGGACTTACATCGTCGAGGATGAAGCAGAATTAAAAGGCTTAAGCACTAGCCAATTAGCTTTATTACAAGAAAATGCCAAGCAAAGAAATTTAAAAGGCTATTGCCTAAGTTTGGATGAACCCAGTTATTTAGCAGTTATAACTTATGCGGAAAACCCCAAGCTGCGCGAAAAAATTTATCACGCCATGACCACGCGCGCATCAGAATTATTTTGGGAACCCAAATATGATAATTCTGAAATTATGCAAGAAATTTTAAAGCGCAGAAAACAACTCAGCCAATTACTGGAATTCAACAATTTTGCCGACTACGCCCTCGCAAACAAAATGGCCAAAACCAGCCAAAACGCCCTGCAATTCCTCCAAGGCCTAGCTGAAAAATCCCAAACCAAAGCCCAAAAAGATTTGGAATCATTAAACGCATTCGCCCAAACCATTGGCATAGCGACGCCGCTTGCGGCGTCGGACATCGCTTATGTCAGCGAAAAAATGCGCGCCAAGTTTTATCATATCGATGATCAATTGCTGCGGCCTTATTTTCCTTTGCCGAAAGTTTTATCGGGACTTTTTAGCATCGTCAATCAATTATTCAGCATTGAAATTAAACCGGTTGAAAAATTTGATAGCTGGCATCCCGATGTAAAATTATTTGCGGTTTATAAAAACCAGCAATTAATCGCCCATTTTTATTGTGATTTTTTTGCGCGTCATAACAAACGCTCGGGCGCTTGGATGGATGAATGTTATAACCGTTGTCTTGATGGCAATAGCATTTCTACGCCAGTAACTTTTTTAACTTGTAATTTCATGCCAGCAACTGAAAATAAACCGGCTTTGCTAAATCACGACGAAGTACTGACTTTATTCCACGAATTCGGCCATTCACTGCAACATATGCTGACACAAATTGATTATCCCAGTATTGCGGGAATAAATGGCATTTGTTGGGATGCTGTTGAATTTCCGAGCCAATTTTTAGAAAACTGGGTATGGCAAAAAGAAAGTTTAAAATTAATTTCTGCACACTATGAAACCGGCGAAAGTTTGCCGGAGCATTTATTTAATCAATTAATCGCTTCCCGCACTTTTTTAAGTGGGCTGTATATGGTGCGTCAATTGGAATTTTCGCTATTTGATTTACGCCTGCATCGTGAATTTGACGAGAATCAAATTAATCAAATCCAAACGATTTTAGATGAAGTGCGCGATCAAATTGCTGTGGTAAAGCCACCCAAATTTAATCGTTTCCAACACAGTTTCTCCCACATTTTTGCCGGCGGTTACGCCGCAAGTTATTACAGTTACAAATGGGCGGAAGTATTAGCGCAAGATGGTTTTTCTTTATTTGAAGAAAAAGGCATTTTTAATGCGGAATTAGGCGAAAGTTATTATTTAAATATTTTAGCCAGCGGCGCGAGTGATGATCCGGAAACTTTGTTTATTCGTTTTCGTGGTCGTAAACCGGAGCAGGATGCGTTGTTGCGGACTTATGGGTTGTGTTGAAATAAAAGTAGGGCGGATTAGCGTTAGCGTAATCCGCCGGATAGCTGGGCGCTACTTCCATGCTTAATGGTGGATTACGCTGCGCTAATCTCCCCTACGAAATGATTAGAGCAGATAAGATTAAATCTGCCGCACCACACTCGCTTCAGCAGCATTAAACGCCTGCAAATTTCCATCAGGTAACTCTAATAATAAGCGTCCCTGATGATCAATTCCCTTGGCCCGACCAACGGTAATCTTATCAGCTTGCGATACGGTAATTATTTGATCGAATAAACAATCCACCGCCAACCACTCTGAAATAAACGCAATAAAATCCTCATTTTCGAACCGCTGCAAATAATGAAATAAATTTTTTAATAAAATAATCGCAAATTGATTGCGATCGATAGTTTGATTGAGAATTTGCGTCAGCGAAACCCAAGGCTGAGAAATCGATAAATCATCTTCAGGCAGCATATTAATATTAATACCAATTCCAATAATTAATTCCGTTGTCGTAGCAGTTTGTTGAACAATCTCGATCAAATCACCGGCGATTTTTTTACCTTGATAAAACACATCATTAGGCCATTTCACCATCGGTTGCTGTGGCAACCGATAATGAGCGAGGGTTGTTTTGCAGGCTAGGGCTAGGATTTGGCTTAATCCGTGGAGTTGGTTTAAATTTTTTTGAATAATAGTGCGGCAGGATAAATAAATATTTTTGCCAAAAGGTGAGTGCCAGTTTTTACCTAAGCGGCCTTTGCCTTGAGTTTGTTGTTCGGCTAAGCAGATTTTTGTGGTGTTGCTTTGGGGTTGGGTTTTTAAATAATCGTTTGTCGATGTTGTGGATTTTAATATGATGACTTCAATATTTTTATCGAAAGCAGAGCTGATAATGTTTTTGTCGAGCATTGTGATAAGTTGATGTGTAATGTTGTTCATGTGAATAATTATTTTGCCTTCTCCCCTTGTGGGAGAAGGTGCCCCAAAGGGGCGGATGAGGGGAAACCAATCATCCTCTTCCAATTTATTTATTTTTTAATTCAAGGAAAATACTGTTTTATTTCCCCTCATCCGCCCTAACGGGCACCTTCTCCCACAAGGGGAGAAGGCAAACCAATATTATATTGTGGCAGTATGTATACTCAAAACGGATAGGTTTTAGGTGTTCTTGCATCCGATTGACGCGCGATCTTGCCACGTTTTTCAATCGCAAAAGCTCGAAATAGAATGACTATTCCTGCACTTTTGCTCAATCAAAACGTGGCAATCTCACGCATCACTCGGCGCAATAACACCTAAAACCTATCCGTTTTGAGTATAGTAGAAGTTAAACTTCAGCCAAACTACAGACTTAATCACAAGAGTTTTTATGAGCCAACGCCAATCTTCCGCATTGTCACGCTTATTTAATTATGCCAGTTCGTACCGCAAAGATATTTATCTCGCAAGCACTTATTCTGTTTTGAATAAATTATTCGACATTTTACCCGAAGTGCTGATTGGTTTAGCAGTGGATACGGTCGTCAAACGTCAGGATTCGTTGTTAGCAAATTTAGGCATCATGGATTTATGGCATCAACTTTTATTTTTGGGAATTATCACCGTCATTATTTGGGGCTTTGAATCTTTATTTGAATATCTTTATTCGGTCAAATGGCGCAATTTAGCGCAGCACTTGCAACATAAATTGCGAATGGATGCCTATACGCATATCCAAAATGCCAGTGTTTGTTATTTTGAAAATAATAGCACCGGTAATTTAGTTTCGATTTTAAATGATGATATTAATCAGCTCGAACGCTTTTTAGATAATGGCGCCAATACGATTATTCAGATTTTTAGTTCAACGTTTTTTATCGGAATTATTTTTTTCATTCTGGCGCCTAAATTAGCTTTATTATCTTTTTTACCGATCCCGTTAATTTTATTAGGCACTTATTATTTTCAATTTCTCATTGGCCCGCGCTATGCCAGCGTGCGCGCGAAAGCAGGCGAATTAGCTTCACGGTTTGTGAATAATATTAATGGCATTGCGACGATTAAAAGCTACACCGCGGAAAATTATGAAATTCAATCGCTGGAAGAGCAAAGCCGCGAATATCAGATGGCTAATGCGCGCGCGATTAAATTTAGTTCAGCCGTGAATCCGATTATTAGAATTGCGATTTTACTGGGTTTTACCGTGACTTTGGTTTATGGCGGCTGGTTGAGTTTGCAAAATGAATTAGCGATCGGCGCTTATAGTGTTTTGATATTTTTAACGCAGCGTTTGCTCTGGCCGTTGACGGATTTAGCCGATATGACAGACCAATTTTATCGCGCGATGGCTTCGGCTGATCGCGTATTGAATTTATTAAAAACACCGGTGCAGGCGTTATCACATGAAATAAAATCATTTACGCATTTTAAAGGTGAAATTGAATTTGATAAGGTAAGTTTTTCTTATGATCAAAATTATCCTGTGTTAAACACGATTTCTCTAAAAATTTCTGCTGGTGACACCGTAGCTTTTGTCGGCAGCACCGGCTCAGGCAAAACCAGTTTAGTAAAATTACTACTGTGTTTTTACGATCCAACTCAAGGTGAAATTAAAATTGATGGAAAAAATATTGCTGAATATAGTCTTTATCAATTAAGAAAGAATATCGGTTATGTCAGTCAGGATGTTTTTTTATTTGATGGCACGATTGCTGCCAATATTGCTTATGGCAGTTTTGATGCCACCTTGGAGCAGATCGAAAATGCAGCAAAATCTGCGGAAATTCATGATTTTATTATGAGCTTGCCGAAAGCGTATCAAACGAATATCGGCGAACGCGGCCAAAAATTATCCGGCGGTCAGCGGCAGCGTTTAAGCATTGCGCGCGCCATTTTAAAAAATCCGCCGATTTTAATTTTGGATGAAGCGACTTCCGCCGTTGATAATGAAACTGAGGCAGCGATTCAGCGTTCGATTGATAAAATTATTATTAATCGTACCACGATCGTGATTGCGCATCGTTTAAGTACGATTCGCAATGCTGAAAAAATTTATGTGATGAGTCAGGGAAGAATTGTCGAGCAGGGTAATCATCAGAGTTTATTAGAACAAAAAGGGATTTATGCTAATTTGTGGGCGCTGCAGACGGGATTACATTTTGAGAGGGGTTTGGTTTAAGATGATCTATCATTGTGATGGAGCGTGATATCTCCCTTCTTGTCATGGCGAGCAAAGCGCGGCAATCTCCTGACATCGCCGTTGCGCTTGAAACTCTTGTGCTAGTTTACTGTCAGGAGATTGCCGCGTCCGCTTCGCTCCCTCGCAATGACAAAAAATGAGATTGCGCGCCCGCTATCGCTCCTCGTCATGACAAGAAGGGAAGATTGTTGCGGCAGTGCAGCTTCCTGGCAGTGACGAGAAATGAGATTGCCGCGCACATTTCACTCTCTCACAATGACAGGAAATAAAATTGCTGCATTTATGCTTGCAATGAAAAAGGAGACCCACATGGACAAAAACCAATTGAAAAAAAATGCTGCTTTAGCAGCTTTGGATTATGTTAAAAACGGCATGATCGTTGGCGTTGGCACCGGTTCAACGGTTGATTATTTTATTGAAGCTTTAGCAGGTATTAAGGGCCGCATCGAAGCTGCGGTCGCCAGCTCGGTTGCTACTGAAAAACGCCTGAAAATGTTTGGCATTCCGATGATTGATTTAAATAGTGCGGCATTAGTCGATATTTATGTTGATGGCGCTGATGAAGTTGATCCGCATTTGAATTTAATCAAAGGCGGTGGTGGCGCATTAACACGCGAAAAAATTGTGGCAAGTTGCGCGCGTCAGTTTATTTGCATCGTTGATCAAACAAAAAAAGTCGAAATATTAGGTGATAAATTTCCAGTCCCAATCGAAGTTTTACCCATGGCAAGAAGCATGGTTGCCAGAAAAATTATTCAATTAGGCGGCAATCCGGCTTATCGTGAAAATTTTGTGACGGATAACGGCAATATTATTTTAGATATTCATCAATTAAAGTTGCTGGATCCAATTAAATGGGAAACGGAATTAAAAACCATTGTTGGCGTCGTCGAAAATGGTATTTTTGCCAAACGCAAACCTGAGAAAGTGATTCTGGCGGCAGAGACAGGCGTTACAACGCTTTGAGATCAATTATTAAATTTTGATACCCCGCCGCAAGCGGCGGGGTATTTTATTTTTTCCTGTTCCGCGCCGGCTATTCGATCATATGGTTTCTTTGAGCGTATTAAACAAATGTTTTCGTAGGGGGGATTAGCGCAGCGTAATCCACCGTCTTTAATAAGCTTCGAAAAGACGATGGATTACGCTGCGCTAGTCCCCCCTATATTTTAAGTGGTTTTAAACAGTTTATTTGATAACAATTAATAATAATCATCACCGTGGTTAAACAAAACATGAATAAAAACCTCATCACCGGCATCAGCCTGACTTTAATTAGTTCGTTAAGCTACGCCATTCAAACCGCCATCATCAAAAACATGGGATCGAGCATTCCTTTGCCGCTGACAGTATTAGCGCAAAGTCTGATGAGTTTATTGTTAATCCTGCCAATCATCTTGAAGCACAAACATCAGATAAAAACCCAGCAAAAACGCCTGCATTTGATTCGGGCAATTTTTAGTGTGGGAATTGGTTACTGTTTATTTTTTGCAGTGATGCATATTCCCTTAGTCAATGCGGTACTTTTAGTCAACACCGCGCCGATTTTAGTACCGCTTTTAGGTTTTATATTTTTCAAAAATAAAATTAATCACAAATTATGGTTGCCAATTTTTTTAGGCTTTAGTGGTGTGGTGATTTTATTGCATCCTAAAGGTAGCATGTTGGATATAGCGGATCTGATTGCCTTTGCAGGTGCTATTTGCATGGCAATGTCGTTATTGCTGGTGAAACGTTTGGCTAAAAAGGATAATCCTACTACGATTTCATTTTACTATTTTTTGTTTTCAACTTTATTAACGTTTGTGATTGCTGTTCCTTATTTTAAAGCTTTACCATTAACAGCGATTTTGGTTTTAATATTGATCGGTAGTTTATTTTTTGTCGTTCAAATGACGTTAACGATGGCGTTAAATAACACCAGCGCTGATATTGTTGGTTCGCTTTATTATTCTAATGTGTTATTTGCCGCCATCATTTCACTGGCGGTTTGGAAAACACCTTTAACTTTGACAACCTTATCTGGCATGTTTTTGACGATAATCGGTGGAATTTTGACGATACATTTGCAGGCTCGCTCTAATAAAGAGTTAAAGAATTAGAGTATGCTTAGCCAGCAGTTTGCGTTTTGACTTAATACCAAGTTAGTGAAAAGATTGCTAATAAATGGCAAGGTGCTTGCACTACCTGGTTATACAAACAACCACTTTTACAGCGGGAACCGCTAGTGATACTATCTGCAATCCTTCACTGGCGCCCGTAGCTCAGTTGGATAGAGTATTGGCCTCCGAAGCCAAAGGTCAGAGGTTCAAGTCCTCTCGGGCGCGCCA
>CAYTUN010000047.1:0-19052 GCA_964441315.1 uncultured Gammaproteobacteria bacterium
AGAATGGGATTTTTCAGGCGCATCTTGCGGCGCAGTTGAAACGTTCTTCAATCGGGAAACCTCGAAATAGAGTAACTATTGCCTCTCGCTTTTGCTCAACCTAAACGTGACAATCTCACGCATCACTCGGCGCAATAACACCTAAATTTATTAAATTTTAATACCCCGCCGCTTGCGGCGGGGTATTTTATTCGTTTTGAATATAAAATAACCATTATTTCTTAAATTCTTTTATCGCAGGAAATAATTCTCCCACTTCCACTTTTAATGCCTTGGCAATTTTTATCAGGTTCAATGAAGAAATATTTCTTTCGCCGCGCTCGATGCCACCCATGTAGCTTCGATCAATACCAGCTTCAGCCGCAAAGGATTCTTGCGAATAACCTTTTGTTTCACGAATGAAACGAATTTGTTGCCCGAGTTTGAGAAGGTAAGGGTGTTTTTTCATACCCTGTTGAATCTATGCAAGCTATGTTAATATAGCCACGGACTATAAGTACCAATCTTTATCGTAAAATTAAATATTAAAAATACAAAACTAATTGAATTTTAAAAGTAAATAGAGCTTAGTGAAGTAACTTGGACATAAAAAAGAATTGTAGGGTTTATAAACATGACAGAGCCTTCCGCGACTCATACAGATCTGGTGTTGGAGATCTCCAGCTTGCATTACGATAATTTGATAGAATCTGTCGCCAAAGCAAATGCATTGCTGCATATTCTCTTATTATTCCCCCATTTAGAAAAAATTTCCGCTGCCTGCTTGCATGATTTTTTATGGGCTTTAAGTGATTATTTGAAAGAAATTGCTTGTCTCACTGATAATTTGAAGCCCGAGCCGCGCGATAAATGCTGAGCTGCTTTAAGTAGGGCAACCACATAAGTATGTATTGGCGTTTAACTTTAACCAAAGCTTTTTAAGTTAAGAAATACAATTTTGAATAAACCAAGTTTCATCAAACTAAAACCGTGAAATGTTAAGAAATCTTAAGATTTCTCGTTGATTTTTCTACCATATTGTATTCCGAGCGTTTCATGATAGACTTGGGTTTGAATAGCATTTTTGCGCTCTTTGGCGCGATTTTTTAGCTAATAGTTTATTATGGAGATTGGCGGATATGCAGCGATTTTTTAGCGTTTTACTCGCTTGTGTTTTTGTTTTTACTGCCAGCGCTTTTGCCAAGGATGATTTAAAGTTTGATGATTCTCGTTACGAAGCGGCTTCCGCGAAAGCAGCTCATGGCAATCCTTCTGCTGCAAGTAGCAGAAAAAATCCTTCCCAATATTCACATCATGCACCTTCTTATTTTTCGGGAACTTATTCAGCGCATCTTTATAGTGGCTCACTGAAAGAAAATGTTACGCGGATCGCTAATCAATATGGTTGGACTAAAGTAGTTTGGTCTTTGCCGCATGATTATCAGTGGGTGGGGGATACGCATGTTACCGCTGATTCGATGAGTGGATTATTCGGCAAATTCCTGGCGAATTACCCGCTACAAGCTGTTTTTTATAAAGGTAATCATGTGTTGCTGATTCAGCCGAGGACTTTAAGATGAAGCGAGTTTTTTATTGGATATTTTTAGCGCTAGGTTTATTTGCTATTGCAAGTTGTAATACGGTCAATGAGGCGAACCGCAACATTAATACGAATCAAGACCGCATTGATCAAGCGAACGATATGATCACGAAATCTTCGCCAGCGGCTATCACCAACAGCGGTTATTACGTCAATCAAACGCCCATTAATATTGTCAATGCGCCGAAATGGCTAAATCAGCGCATTAATGTCAGCGCGCAAGGCATGCCATTTAATTTATTGATTTCACGAATTTTGCGTAATACCAATGCGAATATCAGTTATCAAGCGGGCACGCCCAATAATATGCCGGTGACTTTTTCTTACAGTGGCACAATTAAAGGCGCATTAGATGCATTAGCTTCGCAAGTGGACTATGCCTATAACATTGATGATTCGACAATTGAATGGTCAGCTTTGATTACGCAGACATTTAACATTTCATTTATGCCAGGCGCATCGAATTATTTTGTCGGCCAAAACGCGGGTGATCGTTCGAGTGGAGGTTCTGCCGGCGGTTCAGGCAGTGGCGATATTGTGACAGTGAGTGGCAATTTAGGAAATTCGCAATTTAGTAATTTACAGGGGCGTTTGTCGGTTTGGGATGATTTAAGAAGTTCATTAAATCAATTGAAATCGAACAATGGCAAAGTCTGGATTTCAGAGGCGACCACCACAGTAACAGTGCAAGACCACCCTTCGAATGTTAAAGCGATTGCGCGCTATTTAAAAAATTTAAATAAAGTGATGACTGATCAAGTCAGTATTCGCGTCACGGTGTTGGAATTAACACTGAATAAAAATTTCAATTACGGTATCGATTGGAACCTGGTGCAAGGTGTTTTGGGTAACCAAATCGCTTTAACTGGTGGGTTGGGCAGTGCGACGAATTTATCTGGCGCATTGGCGCAAGCAGCCGGTGATACCGGTTTGCTGTCTTTCCGAATTGGCCGTACCGATGGCAGTAATGCCATTATTCAAGCTTTAAGCCAGCAAGGTAAATTGAGTGTCGTGACGCAACCTACCGTTGTGACGATGAATAATCAGGTCGCAGAAATTCGTATCACCCAAGACACCGGCTATTTGCAAAGTATTACCACCAGCACGATTAGTAATGCCGGCACACAAACTTCATTAACGCCAGGCGTAGTAACGGATGGTTTTAGCCTTTATTTACTGCCAAAAATTCAAGGCGATGAAGTTTATTTACAAATCAGCTCGACTTTATCCAGCTTGGTGAATTTAACTGAGGTAAACAATAAAGGTGTTTCTCAACAATCCAATCCCGATGATTTAACAGCGCAGCAGGATTTTCAATCGATTCAAGTGCCGACTTTGGCGGAAAAACATTTCAACCAACGCACGGTATTAAATAGTGGCGCCACCCTGGTTATTACTGGTTTCCAACAATTGCGTGATCAAACGCGTGAGGTTAACCCTTATGGCGTTGAGGCTTTGGGCGGTAAAGGCGTGAAACGCGACAACATTCAAACGATTGTGTTAATTACCCCGACGATAGTTCGAGGAACGAGCTAATGCCGATTGTTAAGCGCGGCGATGGCGCGCAATTTGTTACGTATAGTTACCGCGAATTAATCGACTCGCAAAAGACGAGTATTCTCAAAAATGAAATCCGTCAACTAGCTGGTAACCATGGTGATTACGTCCGCATTTATAAACGCCCCAATAAAAAATACGAAGTGGTGTTTGGCCGCGAATCCGGCATCTTGTTAGGCGAATCAGTTTGGGAATATTTCGGCAAACCGCAAAATTTAATTTACAGTGAAGAAATTGGCACCGATGGTGAAGCATTGTTAGTGGTGGTGCGTTCCGGCTTTGTTTATTTGGATATTAACGTGCCGATTGAGTCAGTGGCGGACGAACTGGCTGGTGTGATTTCAGATAACGTTAAATATGATATTTATGTACACGGCAATGTTTTTGTTAATACCGATAAGCGCCGCAAATCCGCGATTCCGCAAGAATATATTAATGAATTTAAACGATTAGAAAATTCTGCTTTTGATGCATTACCGCTAGACCAGCGTCTGCATTTACAACCTTTGGAATTAGCTTTACGCGATATTGGCACTAGCACCGATAAAATTTTTATTTTAAGCAGCTTAATTGTCATCTTATTAATTGCATCAATCTGGTGGTATTTTAGTGAAAAACCGGCAAAGCCCAAGCCAGTAGTTGTTAAACCCCAGCCAGTTGCGCCTGCTCCCGTGATACCGGCTTATGTCAGCGCTTTATCGACGCCCGATCCAGCTTTGATTTTGCAAGAAATGGCTTCTGTTGCAACGAAAGTGTTTTTTATTCCGGGTTGGACTGCAACCAGTATTGTTTATAATGCTGGCAACTATACGATTCAATTAAAGCGCGAAAACGGCACATTTGAATTTCTCCAAAATTGGGCCAATCAACAGAATATGCAGATGCAATTGACTTCTAGTAGCGCTACTTTGAGTTATCGTTCAGTTTTAGACAGACGAAAGCCGCCTAATGCTTTGCCAGCATTGCAGCCGCTTTTACTGGGATTAATGGATCGATTGCAATATTTGCTGCCGAATTCTAACGTCAGCATTTCTGATATTAGTTCGGTGGTCGGTTCGCGAAAAACGGAATTGACGATTCCTTTGAATGAAATGAGCACGGATACATTAAATTTATTAGGCAAAGAGTTAAGCGGTTATCCGATTGAATTAAAATCTGCAAATATTAGTATTAGTGAAAATATTTTTGGTGGCACCATTGTTTTGACTGTTTTAGGGAAGTAGTTCTATGAAGAAACTCGAACGTAAGCAGATTATTTTATTGACGCTAATTTTATTAGCGCTGATTTATATTGTCTGGCAAATATATGATTTATTTGGCGGTGATCTGTTTGGCTCCAGCTCAACCCCAGTTGCGGTTGCACCGCAACTCAAAAAGGCTGAAGCTGATTCCAAAGCTGTCGATGAAAGCCATGCGGTATCGAAGGAAATTCAAGCAACCGACAAAGAACTCCAGGTCGATCCCCGTAGTCAGCAGTTAACTGGCTTGCAGACAACTAATAGTAATGGTCGGGTTAATCAGAGCGCGACCGCTCCTGGAGTAAATAGTGCTAGCCAGGTTGTTCCTCTTAATACAAATAATCAGCAGCCTGCCAGCAATAATGCGCCAAGCAATCCCACTGCGCCTCAAAATACTCAATCTATCAATAAGGCGCCAGTTCCGTCCACGCAACAACGTCCTGTAACATCCCCTGCTTCAGCCGCGCCAGCGGCTGAAACGATGCCGATGCCAATGTTAAGCGCGCAACAGCAACAATATTTAAATTTATTAAATCAATATCAAATGCTGCGCATGCAGCGGCAAATCGTCAATGAAAAAGCCGCCATCATGGCAGCCGAAGAAAAAATTGCTGAAGTCAGCCAAAAAGCAGGCAGTATTAATCAAGCCTCTTATACAGAGGATTTTAGTGCTAGCCAAAGCGGTAGCTACAAATTAATTTATGTAGACAATCAATCGGGTCAGTGGACTGCAACGCTCAATCGTGCTGGTCAATATTATGAAGTAGTTGCAGGCGATATTTTGCCTGATGGCACTCGCATCATGCGCGTCAGCCGTTCTGGGGTTAATATGATTTATCAAAATCAGCCCTATGTATTGAGCTTTTATGGCATGGCGGCAGATACTGAAAAAGCTGCGCCGGCAGAATCGGATCAGCCATCAGCAAGGGAATTATTGGTGCCGCAAATGAATTTGCCTCCAGCAAATAACAGCAACTCGCCTAATTTAAATAATACGCCGGTAGAAAGCAGCCCGGCGAATTCCGCGGCCCCAGTGCAGCCTGATACCATTAATCCTAATGGTTCAGTTAATGAACCTGCGTCTGGTAGTTCCGTCACTAATAAACCATTGGGCCTGCGTGAAGAGCCGGTGAAGCCGAGCATTCCTTTAACTAAAAAACAAAATCAAGAATTAGCAGTAATGAAAAACTCCATGGGCGAAGCAGGTATAGCGCCTCAGGAAATGGCCCAAATCAAACCGCAAGCAGTCGAAAATCAGGCTAAAAAACCGCTTGAAATAAAGCCACTTTTAGCGGAACCCAAAGCAGTTGCTGAGGCGCAAAATGTTTCAGAGAATAAAACACAATCATCTAACACCAAATACACGATTCAATTAATCGCCAGTTTAAATAAAGCAGATGTCAGCGCATTTATGACTGCTAATAAGCTAGAAAAAACTGCGCGTATAGTGCCAATTCAACGTGAAAATAAAACCTGGTATTTACTGGTTTATGGTGATTACGCGCAAATGAAAGACGCTGAAGCAGCAATGGAAAAATTGCCAAAATCCTTAAAAACAAACCATCCCTGGGTGAGAGCGCAAGCACAGCTTGCTTCGCAAGCTGCAGGGTAATCGATAGTTTTTCAGGGCTTTCTGCTTAGAAGCGGTGGCAGAGTTTTTACAAAATTTAACTTTCAATTCCGTGGCTTATCGTAGGGTATTTTAAAAGACTCAATTTTTGCTTTTTCGGCGGGAATCGCTGAATTATTGATGGAAATTCGACATGGCATTTAAATTTTTTTTTAAATTAATCGTTTTAAGTATTATCGTATTTTTTATTACTGCTTGCGTCCCACATTCACAAAATCTCTCAACGCCAGTACCGCCTAAAGTCGCTAGCATTTTCAAAAAACTCAAGCAGAATGGTTTTGCTGCTGTAAGCAGCACAGATGATCAGTGGAAAATTGTTTTGCCGGTGGATTATTTTTTTTCTACCGATAGCAGCACCGACTTCAAACCTGATACCACCGATGTGTTAGACCGGGTTGCAGAAGTATTACAACTAGCGCCTTATCGCTACGTTTATGTTTTCGTTTACACCGACAACGTCGGCTCGAGAGCTCAAAAAATTTCCCGCAGTTATTGGCAGGCGTTTAATATCGCTTCCTATTTATGGGCGCAGGATGTGCCAGAATCGATCCGTGGCTATGGCAAAGGCGCTTATCCCATTGTAGCGAGCAATCAAACGGTGCAGGGCAGTGCTTATAACCGCCGCGTTGAAATTATTGCGACTGATGAAATGCTGGAAGGCACGGTTGGGTTGAAGGGATTTGGTAAATAGATATTTTGATATTCGTTTTGAGTATGGGAACGCATTTATGTTGTGTAATTTATTTCTGAAAAGAGCGCTTATTTTATTTTGGGGGATCTGGTGGTTTATCGCATTCTTGACTGATGTAATCGGAGGGCTTTACCACTTACAAATCATCACAACGAGCTGGTTTCCTAATACTAATTATTTATTTTTAGTGGAATCACTTCAGAAATATTATGCTCCTGCCTGGTTGCCCGCCATTTTGTATGCTGGAATTATTTTATTATCTGGAATCAGTACCGCACTTTTTATAAGCGCCGTCATCAATTTTAGAAAACCCAGCTGGTTGAGCCACGCAAGCACCGCTTTTATTTTCAGCATTTGCTACTGGTTGATTTTTTTTCTTGCAGATCAGCTATTAATGAATTTTTCTTTAGAAGAAAATCACATGGTGCAAGGCGGATTTGAATTGCTTTGTTACTTAGCAATATGTTTATTGCCCCATCAAAGTAAACCAGCAGCAATTGTAAACAGGCCCTAATACGCATTCCCACTCAATTCCAATACCCCATCTGCAAAACATTTCCTGATTCTGCCGTAATATCCAACAAATGTCCGGGCGTTTTGTAATAAAGCACATTGCTACTACCATAAGCAAAACCAGCAAATTTACTGAGAGGCGTCACTTTGGCCTCAGCACGATCTAATGTGCGAATATGTAAATCATCGGCGCGCAAATATTTTGCATTTAATTCCGCATTATTTTCCAATTTCGCTAATAATCTTCCCGCAACACCAGAAAATTCCGCATAAGCATTTTGATCAGCATGAAAAAATAAATCACGACTGTTGACCCAACTCGTATACAAACGTGCATTCTCCGATAAATCCACTTGCGCTAAATTAATCGTACCTTGCAAATTAATTACCGAATTCCCATCGGCATGAATATTAACCGGCGCATGTGCCTGCCAATGATTCGCCATCACTTTGGCATTCCCATGGGTTTCAATCGCTGCAACCGGACAACCGGAAATCGTCAAACGCACTGGCAACCAAACCGTTTGTTGCTTACCTTGCGCATTTTTCTCCACCACCGCCTGATTGCCCAAAATTAATTCATTACCATCTACTTCTTTATATAAAGCCTCTCCATTTTGCTCAATCGTAATCCCACGCCATGAACTATTCGGTAATAACACCACCGTCACATTCCCCGTCACCGTTAATTTAGAAAATGCCGGCACACTCAATGTTTCTTGCGATAAATAACGATTATTTTGCAGCGATTTATAATCGGTGGCGGAAAGGCTAGTGCTGAAAATGAATAATAAAAAACTTGAAATACAAAATCGTAATAATAGTGTCCTGAACATAATATTAGTTCCTTATCCCGCCGTGGGCGGGATGGTAAGTTAAAGTTGATATTTGCTGCTAATCGATCAGCCGCTATATTTTTTCTCACTTTCTTATTTTCATGTAGGGGGGATTAGCGAAGCGTAATCCACCGGTTTTGCGAATTCCGTTAAAAACGGTGGATTACGCTTCGCTAATCCCTCCTACATTACTGGATTCCGCCTTTCTCGGCGGGATGACAGTAGTGGTTATAGTACACAGCTAAAGGAGAAAATGCAGGGTAGATTAACTTAGCAATTCATATTTTCTGTTGCATCGATTCACTCTTACTGTCGTCCCGCCAAGGAAGGCGGGATCCAGCTGACCAAGATGAGTCGCACCATAATCAACAGCAACTTCTAATAATATTGGTTTTATCGATGAAACAAGACCCTTTTTCCCCACATCACTCTTGCCAGAACTGGAAAAAATTTAAATTTTTTTAGTTTCAAGTGTTTAGATGAATTTCACATCAAAAAGCTAGAAGTGAAGAGTAATGTTTTAGTTTTTTTAAATAGAACCAACGCTTAGTCGTTTTTCAGAAAGTTCTTTTTTAGGTTCTGTCTTAGGTTGAAAGTAATGTGGCGTGGATCTTGATCGATTTAAATTTTTTTCATGCTGTATTTTTTCATCTTTTTCTGCTTCTTTTTCTTCTATTTTAAATAAAGGATGTTTCCGTAAAGGTGGGTATTTGCTAAAGAATTTTTTAAAAGATATTTTGCCTCGCGTCATTATGCAATGAGCCATATATGTAGTAGCATTATAATTATCGAATAAACCATACCCTGTAAAAGCTTGATTCATCATGATTTTGATTGGCGGCATGTCTTCTAACGAGAATAAGAGATTTTTTCCGGCATTAACGCCTTTTTTACTCGATTTTTTAGACGCTACATGCTGTTTAAGGTAATCTTGGAAGGCTTTGAATATAACTCCAGGTGTTTTATCGCATTCATCTTGAATAATTTTTTCTACAGCTAGTTCATATAAGCTGGTAAATTGATAATACAATTGCCATGCTGCTGAGTTGCTTACTTCTGGAGTCTTCGCTTCTCCCCAAAATTGATCAATTTTTTTTGTTAAAGTGTCGCAAGGAATTTCTTTGGTGTTAAAATAATTTATAAGTTGATCTTTTAGTTTAATAAATTTTTCTTCATTTTTGCTCGTTGCTGTTTGATATAAATCGTTACAGATTGAAAATATGCTCATCATATATCTAACAGCTGTTTCAGAGTATTTGGGTTCTTTAATTGGATTTACTTTTATTTCATTCTGCTCCAGAATCTCAAATATACTATTCATTAGTATAATAAAAGCATGAGAAAGCTTTATGTTGACTAGTTGCTTAGTAATGGCAATACAAGAAAAAAGATGCTCTTGGCTCAAAAGTGGCTGCCATAAATACCACAGTAATTTTTTTAAATTATTTATTATGAAGATTACTTTGCCATAATCTGAATTTTCTCGGCCGTCGATTGTTGTCTGCTCTAATATTTTGAGACACATACTATTAGCGGGATGTTTCGCATAAAAAATTTCTATGATATCCACGGTTTTTTTTACAAATTCTTTATTCCAGATTGGCCTTTCTGTTGATTCAAATTTTACTAAGGGAAGTGGATAATTTTTTTCTACACTTGTAATTTCACAAGCTAAATTTTTAAAAGTAAAGCTTGGTTTTGCTGCGAGGTCTAAAAAATTACCAATGGTTTCTTCTAGCGCTCTATTTATTTCGCTAATGTTCTTTCCTTCATTTTTGATTAAAAGCCTTTCAAAAGTTTTTATATCATCGTCAACAACAACAATTTTTATTAAAATTGCAGTAAGTAGTTGCTGCAATGTTTCGGGATTTTTCTCATCTATAATTAGCTGAAATTTCGAAGATTCTGGTTTTTTCCTGATTTCAGAGGCTAATTTGAGTGAATAATCAAAGGCGAAAGTTGATACCACTTGCTGGAGGTATACATAATGACCATTAATCAGATTGCTTGGAACTCGATCGCCAGGATTATGTTCTGGCTTGTAGTCGCTGATCTCAGCTATTTTATTTAGCTTTTCTAAAATTAAATAAACATAATATTTTTCGTTTTTCTGATCCTTTATAATGACACTGTTTAGCTCACGGGATTTGACAGCATCTAATATAGTCTCTTCGCTACAATTTTTTCCAAGTGCTAGCGTTATTGAGCCGATGATCGTAGGCCATATATCCCAAAAAATTAATTGATTTTTGATAAGTGTCCGTTGCCAATTAATATACGCCCAAAGGGTTTTGTCAGGCATATAAGATAGTTGCTTTATTTTTGCATCGAATTTTACAAATTCTTGATAGTTTGAGCACAACTTTTTTATAGGATCGCTTTGTTTTAGAGCATCTAAAATCTTGTTTGGAATGGCTGAGTTAGTCGCTGTTATGCCATAAAACTCTTCGGCGGTGCCAGGGTCGGGATTGTTTTCAGCGCAGATTAAAAATAGTTCTTCCATGATTATTTTCTTGTTTAATTGTTATGATGCATATGAAGTTCATACAGCTTAGCGGTATAGGTTATACAAAGAATAATTAATTTGGTTAGGTTAATCGGAATTTTCGTCAAATGATTTTGGACATAAACCCCAGGCTTTAACTAATTTTCTTAAATTGCAATTTTTGACAGTATAATTGTATTAAAAAATTCAGCCTATCTAGCTTTTTATTTTCTTTTCCCCAAAGAACTTAAAAATCAAAAACGGCGGCAAAGTAAACACCACCATCCCCGCCACCACCATCAACTCATAATAGAATACGCTATCCAATTTCACTTGAGAAGGCGGCAAGAAGCCAAGCAAAATTGCAACTACGCAGCTTAGTAATCCCATAACAGTAATGACCCAAAGCCCGATTTTTTTCCCAGGTACGACATAATCGCGGTTGATTTCGGGTTTTTTGTACCGGAGATAAATGGCTGCAGCAAACATGCCAATATAAACCAGCATGGCGAGTTGCGCGGTAATGACGGTCAACACCCAATAGGTACTAGCAACGGTTGGCATTAATAAAAATAACGTACTGATAATAGTTACAATGATTGCCTGGCTAAATAGAATATTAATTGGCGCACCGTAACGATTAATCCTCGCAAAAAATTTCGGCGCACTCCCATCCACCGCCGCCATCAATAGTCCTTTCGTCGGGCTAATAATCCAAGCAGCCGCGCCCGAAATAGCGCCCAAAACGATGAGTGCCGCGATCAGTGGCGTCATCCAATTCATATTAAATTTTGCAAAAAAGATGCGGTAAGCTTCTAATAAACCGGTGACGATGTTTAATTGGTCTTTGGGTACAACGATGGCGATAGTTAGCGAAGCAAAGACGAGGGTGAATAAAATAATCGCGCTGGAAATAGCAATGGCGCGTGGGAAAGTTTTGCCAGGATTTTTTACTTCATCGGCGTGTGCGGCGGAAACTTCCATGCCAACTAAACCAAATAAGATTGCCAGGAAAAAGGCTGCATTATCGACGTCAAATTTATCGGGTAACACTGCTTGCCAACTTAAATCTGTTTGGCTTTGATTGCCACTCATTAGCCAAATGACGCCTAGAATGATAATAAACAACATCGGCAAAATCGTGCCAAAAATGGCGCCGAAGGCGCTGACTAAACTTGAGATTTTCATGCCGAAACAGTTAACTAAAGTAGCACCCCAAAAAATCACGAGAATGACTAGCCAATTGTAAAGTTTGTTATCGGCTAATTTCGGATCGATGACATAAGCGATGGTCGCGGCGATAAATGTCAAAATGGTCGGATACCAAACGACGTTATAAATCCATTGCAACCAGATAACGACAAAGCCTGGCAATTCACCAAACGCTTCGCGCACCCAAACATAAATGCCGCCGCGATTCGGCCAGCCGGTGGCTAATTCAGCAGAAACCAGGGCAACTGGTAGAAAAAAAGTAATCGCTGCAATAGCAAAATAAAAAACCAGTGAAGTGCCATAAACAGCGGAAAAAGGTAAAGTACGTAAACTATCAACCGCGATCACGTTAATCATCACGATTGCAAATAAGCCAAGCGATTTTTTAGTGGTGGATTCGAAGAGATTCATTTGATTAGCCTTAATAATTTTTTAGTATTTAATTTTGTTCGGAAATGGGGACGCTAGAAAGCCGTTTTGATTAGGAGTGATGATGTCGATGGAATGAAATTAAATAAGGCATAAAATGTAATCAAATGTTAGTAAGCCAAGAACTTTAGCAAAGCTCGTTGGGTTATGCAAGCGGGGATGAGAGGGCAAATTGTACCATGCTAGGGTCTGTCTACCGTTGTCTTTTTCTACTGCAAAAAGCAAGGATTGGCCAAAATCACATCAAATTTTCGTGACAGTGAATGACTATGCCGCCTCAAATTTGATGCGATTTTGACTCAACCTTTGCTTTTTTCGTTGCGACAAGGCAATGGTAAACAGACCCTAGGCAAAATAAGGTTGATTTCATGCGTTCGGAGCGCGTGATATCGTTGGTCGATTTGCTGGTACAGAGTGCGATCTGTGAGTGTTATCTAATAACCATCCTTTAGGGGCCAAGTTTGTAGTGTTAGTGAATAGAGGGGTGGATTTATACACAGTTGTGAAAAAAGCTTGGAATGCTTCTTTGTTATTACCTTGTGCTAAATAATTTTTAATACAGTTACTTAGCGAACTGATAACATTTTCTTTTTGGAAATTATAATCTATAAATTCTTTCGGCAATAAAATTTCAAAAGCTGCAACTGTATCATTTCGAATATTATGTAATGCGCTATCATCATTTATCTTATTTTTTAGCAAGAAATCTTTGATTGCACTTTTAAAATCGTTGATTACAGTTTTTGGATCAACCTCGGATTGAGTTTCTAGCAATAATTCAACAACTATTTCATATAAACTAACATGTGTCATACTCAATTGCTCTAATATCGTAGCTTTATTCAAGTTAACATTTTTTTCGTCCCATAATTCTTTCATACAAGTTAAAATATCTCTAGAGGGTATGCTGTTCTCGCTTAAGCTGTTAGTTAACAATTGCAATGCATCAGAAAATTTTTGACTATCGGAACTTAAACAAGCTTCATAAATTTTTGCACAATATGTCATTATGTTGGCTAAATAATAGAAGTTTTTCGTTGAACTAAAGGAGCCTTCGGCGTTAACTGCGCCAATATTTTTCTTGTATTGTTCAAGAAGGTTAAATATTTTTCCCATGCTTTCTATGAAGTGCAATGCGATTGGCATGCTACCAACTAAGCTGGCAACCGCATCAAACATCAAGAAAACATTATTCCTATTGACTAGTGGTTGCCATAAAACAATCAGCATTTTTTTAAGTGTTGTTGTTAAAAAAAATGGTTTATCAGCAAGTGTATTTTCTCTCTTATTCGTAGTAGCTATATGATTTAATGCTCTGGCACAAATATTAGTGGTCGGTGTGTATGTTTGAGGAAATTCATTGATTTGTTTGCAGAGTTCTATTAATAATGACTGCGTCGGTATTAAATCCGCTTTTTTTTGATAATCGAATATAGGTAGGGGACATTTCAATTTCTTTTCAATTAAATTTTTGCAAAACTCAGTGAACTTGAATTCTTTACTTTTTGGTTGAGCTAAAAAGATTTGAATTATCTTGTCAAGGGTTTTAAATAATTCGAATTCATTATCGGTGCTTATTAAAATCTGATCAAAAATTTTAGGATGGTTGATATCGATAATTTTAATAAGTACAGCTTTTAGCCAAACAATTAAAGTTTCTTTTCCCCTTAAGGCGGAAAACTTTGGAATTGATTTTGTTCCATTGTCTGTTTTGATTAAATGAAGTTCACAATAGTCAGATAAAGCATCTGATAAGAAAATATACCTGTCAATAATTCTTTTTTTGATTGTGACTAATACTGTCATTACCTTATCATTTAGTTTATAAGGTCGAATCGAATCTAAATTTTCCAAATTTGTGTAAAGGCGCTCTATACGAAAATTAGTACTAGAATTTTTATTCCGCTCAAACTCATTAAAGCCTTTAAGTACACCTGTTATGGTTTCTATTGAGCAACCATCTTTGATTATACCTGCTAGTAAAGCATATAAATTAATTATTATTTGTCGTGATGAAGTAAAGTGTTCATGCCATTTGAGGTAATTTGCTATCTGCATAATTGATACATATGGCGAAGCTAAAAGCAGTTCAGTAAATTTGAGAAAGTCTTGGTAATTTTTTAAGTATTTGTCGAAAGCGCTTGTTGCTTTCAATGTTTCGCAAATAGTAGCATCTAATTTGTATCTTTCTATATCAAAAAAAATTTCAAATTTAAGTGTATCGAATAATCCTTTATTATCTTCCATTAGCAAATTCCTTTTTTATTATTCCCGGTTGAGACAAGATGCTGGTTTATTTCTAAAAACCAAAAACGCGGCAAAGTAAAACACCGTGCCTTTTATCAATATCAACGCATAATAGAATACGCTATGTTGTTCCACTTGAGAAGGCGGCAATAAGCTAAGCAAGATCATGATCATTTAGCTCAATAATGTAATCAACTTGCCAAGCAGAAAATGAACCCGTTAAAATAGGGAATGTCATTTTTGCGTTTTCGATTAAATGAAAAATTTATCTCGCCGTTCCGGTTTTACTTTGGTTGAAATCATGGTTGTCGTCGTCATCATGGCAATATTGGCAGCGATTGTGGTGCCGCGGATTTTGACGCGTCCGGAGCAGGCGCGTTTAGTCAAAGCGAAGCAGGATATTCAGACGATTGAAAATGCGATGGATTTATATAAATTGGATAACGGCTTTTATCCTTCGACGGAACAAGGTATCGCGGCTTTGGTAACAAAACCCACTTCGGATCCGGTGCCGGCAAATTGGGCGGGTTATTTAAAACAAGCACCGATGGATCCCTGGGGCAAGCCTTATCAATACTTAAATCCTGGTCAACATGGTGAAATCGATATTTTTAGTTTTGGTCCCAGCAGCGGCAAGGCCGCTAATAATGCGGAAATTGGCAACTGGAATATCGAACAGCCTGCTGCCAAATCTCAATAGGTTTTATTTGATTGCGTCGCATTAAGCTTCTTCAAGGTTTTACTCTCATAGAAATTATGGTGGTGCTGGTTATCATCAGTATTACCGTGACTTTTGCCACAATAACTTTATTACCTTGGTGGCAAAAGCGACAAATCACCGAATTTACACAACAAGTTGTTTCCAGCATGAAATATTTACAAGCGCGTGCGATTATTAGCCAAAGTTATTTTGGCATGACACTAAACGAAACTAGTCTGCAATTTTTTCAAAGAAAAAATAATCAATGGCAAACTGATCCGCGTTTAACGCAGATTAATTGGCCGAATAATAGCGAAATTCAGCTGAATGTTGCTGGACAAACTGCAGGTATCGAAAAAAAATCCGACGCGCCACAAATTATTTTTTCACCTAATGGCGTTATCACGCCATTTACACTATTGGTCAAGACCTCGCGTATAAATTATCAAATTACTGCAAATCTTGCTGGTGAAATTACTTCCGGGCTCATTACGCCATGAGAAAAAATATTGCATTTACTTTAATTGAAATTCTAGTGGCGCTGATGATTTTAAGTATTGCTATGACTGCAGTTTTATTTGCGTTAAATAATCAAATTAGCAGTGCCAATCGTTTGCAAAATCGCACGATTGCTTTAATGGTGGCAGATAATGTTCTGGCTGAAATGCAGTTGGGGCAACTTGCTGTACCCACTGAAGGCGGCGATACGCAAGGTAATTTTAATATGCTTAATAAAAATTGGAACTGGAATGCTGCGATTGATGCAGGCTCAAGCGAACAAATCAAGCGCATTAAAATTCTCATTTTCGCCGCGGGCGAAAATCGAGTTGCTGCTCAGCTGGTTGGTTTTGTGAGGAAACCATGAGGCAGAAAGGATTTACGTTAATTGAAATTTTAATTGCGTTATTTATTTTTGCCATTATGGCGACTTTAGTGACGTTGGGTTTAAATTCAGTATTGAAAGCGCGTGAACGCACGCAAGTAGTTTATGAAAATATTCGGCAATTACAAATTTTTTCCAGTTTGTTGTCGCAAGATTTTTCCCAATTGCGCGGTCGCGCAATCATTAATAATAATGGTACGCCGCAAGCAGCGGTGATTGGGAATTTTCAACGTGTGGAATTTACCAATGGCGCTGATGCGCCATCTAATGGCTTTCGGCAAAGTCATTTAGCGCGCGTCGCTTATGTATTTCAAAATAACCAAATTTTACGATTATCTTGGCCGGTGCTTGATCGGGCGCCTGGGACAGCAGCAGCTTCTAGGGTGATATTAAAAAATGTTAGCGATTTTCGTTTGGAATATTTTAATGATAAGGGGAAGCGTGTCGATCAATGGCCAGACGAGTCGAGTAATCAGGTTTTGCCGAAGGCAATTAGGATTTCTTTTAGTTATAAAAATTTAGGTAATGTGCAACGCTTATGGATTATTTATCAGTGAAAAAAAATCGTGCTGCTGCATTAATTACCGCTTTGTTAGTGGTTGCTATCGTTGCCACCATTGCGACGATTTTAGCAGTCGTCGAAAAACAAACAATTGATGATACTTTTCTTTTACAAGAAAACATGCAGGCGCAATGGAATGCAAATGGTTTGGTGTTATGGGCTGCAACCACGCTTGAAAATGCGCAAAAAGCAAATCAATTTGTTGTTTTGCCTTTAAAAAATGAATTATCAAAAAATTTTTACGGAGCAAATATCAACGGAGAAATTAATGATGCTTACGGTAAATTTAATATCAACGCATTAGCTAACCCCCAAAACCAACCCACATTCATCCGTCTTTTACGCCTCACTAATCCAAAAATCAACGCACAACAAGCCACCCTCCTAACCAACAACATCACCAACTGGCTGCGCCCCAGCGCAGCCGATGAAGAATATTTAAAATTTAATCCACCTTATCGCGCGCCGCATTTTTTAATGGCGGATATTTCGGAATTAAATTTAATTTCAGGAATTACGCCGGAAATTTATACGCAATTGCAGCCTTATCTTGTTGCTTTACCCATAATAGATAATAAATTCAATATGCTAACTATTAGTAAGCCTTTGATTTTATCTTTAGGTGATGCGGTTAATGATGGACAAGCACAAGCTTTAATCGAATGCCAGCAAAAATCCAAACAAACGAGTGATGCAGAAGCAAATATGACAACTTGTTTTGCGGGCTTGCAAATTCCAGTTGATCCGAATATTTCTTTGGTGACGAGTAGTGACTTCTTTTTATTGTCTGGAGAAATTGAGTTTTCTCAGCGGAATTTTATTTATCAGAGTTTACTGAGACGTGACGTTGAAAATGGAAAGCCTGTTGTTAGGCAGTTGTGGCAGACTTTGCGGGTGGAGTAATAAATTAAAATTCTGTAAGAAAGTTTTACAAGCAGCAAAAACAGTGTTGCGGATGTATGGTCAGGAGATTGCCGCGTACGCTTCGCTTCCTCGCAATGACAAAAGATTGGGTTTGGTGCTGCCCTCTTGTCAAAGTAGTAGCAAGGTCCCTGCTTTTTTGTCATTGCGAGGAAGCGAAGCGTACGCGGCAATCTCCTGATAAGAATTTAGCATTAAATTTCTTATTAATGCACCTATCCCCACCACAACAATCTTAATCCGACCGCAACGTTTCAATCGGATCTAATTGCGAAGCTTTTAACGCCGGATAAAAACCGAAAAAAACACCGACCATCATGGACACAATAAACCCAATCGTCGGTGGCAAAATAAAGATATAAAAATCCCACTTGCTAACAATCGCAATAATCAAAGAAGTTAAAATTCCTAAAATCACACCTAAAATTCCACCGATTAAAGTTAATAAAACCGCTTCAATTAAAAACATTAATTGAATATCGCGCCGTTTGGCGCCGATGGCCATGCGGATGCCAATTTCTCGGCGTCTTTCAATAACGGATACCAGCATAATATTCATCACACCAATACCACCGACAATTAAAGCGATGCCGCCGATGGAGCCTAGCATTAACGTAAATGTGGTGCGTTGTTTTTCCATGCTATCGATAATTTGTTTAGGACTGCGTGCATACACTTGCGCGTCGGGTAAATATTTTTTTATAGCGGCGGTGACGGCGGTATTGACCGCTTCCATATCGCTATCCGGTTGTAATTTAAAAACAATATTGCGAATTTGCGTATATTTGCTTAATTGCAGTGAATTTTCGATGGGTACAATAATCGCATTATTGATATCGGCATAAACAAAGAAATTTTCTTGCCAGGGTTGCATCACGCCAATGATCGTATAATAACGTTGCGCGACACGAATTTGCGTGCCAAGCGGATCATCTAAAGTAACTTTACGGATCGATTGCGCAATTTTATCGCCAATCACTGCAAAATTTTCATTACCATCTAATTCGGAAACAAAGCGACCAGATTTCATATAAATTTTAATAATTTCTGGCAAGGTTTCAGTGGCGCCTAAAATATTTCCTTCAATTTTTCTGCCTTCGTAATAGATTTCTGAATAATTAGTGGTGTAGGGCGCAATATAAATAATATTCGGATCCGCTTCTTTAATTTGTTCAACATTATCCAAAGTTAATGCGCTTTTTTGATTATCGTTGCTGCTTTCAATCGAAATGGCGAATAAATCGGTGCCCAGCGTTTTAAATTGCGCGAGTGCATGCAGTGTCGCTAATTGTCCGCTGGAAACTAAAGCAACGACGGAACCGGTACCGATTAATACGCCTAGTAATGCTAATGCAGAACGCAGCTTGGCGTTTAACAGGTTTTCTAAAGAGGATTTAATTTGTGCTAGTAGTTCCATAATGCGTCGTTTATAAGCTGTATTGTCTATTCGAGGTAGCTAATTTAGTGCGGGGTTGTTATCAGGAGATTGCCGCGTTCGCTGCGCTTCCTCGCAATGACAACGCTCTGGCATTGCGAGGGAGCGCAGCGAACGCGGCACTCTCCAGACTT
>CAYTUN010000048.1:0-19023 GCA_964441315.1 uncultured Gammaproteobacteria bacterium
CGAAAGAAGGCAATCTGGCGGGCCCGCGCGTTTTGGAGCATATGGTCGATACGGTGCTTTACTTTGAAGGCAGCCAGGAACATCGTTATCGAGTTGTGCGCGCCATCAAAAACCGTTTTGGCGCAGTCAATGAATTGGCTATTTTCTCCATGAGTGATAAAGGCCTTAGGGCGATTGCCAATCCTTCCGCTATTTTTCTTACCGAGCGTCAAAAGCAAACACCCGGGCAGGTAATTATGGCGACCTGGGAAGGCACGAGGCCGCTATTGGTCGAAGTCCAGGCCCTGGTTGCCGAAACACCCTTGGCCAATCCACGCCGTGTTTGTGTTGGCTTGGAGCAAAACCGCCTGGCGCTGTTATTGGCGGTTTTGAATCGGCATGGTCGTATTCTCACGTATAACCAGGATGTTTTCGTCAACGTGGTCGGTGGCATACGTATTCAAGAAACCGCTGCTGATTTGGCGCAGATTCTTGCTATTGTTTCCAGCTTTAAAAACCGTGTTTTACCTGCCAATTGTGTCATTTTTGGCGAAGTCGGCCTGGCTGGCGAAATCCGCCCGGTGCAGGCCGGACTAGAGCGCTTGCATGAAGCTGCCAAACATGGTTTCGTTGAAGCGATTGTGCCCAAAGCCAATGCGCCCAAAAAAGGCCTGCGTGATATGAAAATCCATGCGGTGGAAAATATTTCACAGGCGTTGGAGTATGTCCAATAAAATAAATTGCTGCGCAATTTATCTATCCTCACTTTGATTTTATGTGAATTTCTATGTAAATTTTTTCGTAGGGGGGATTAGCGCAGCGTAATCCACCGTTTTTACGAATTTTACGAAGCTTATTAAAAACGGTGGATTACGCTGCGCTAATCCCCCCTACAATTGCATAATAAAATTTGTTAACAAATTTAAGGAAAATTTATGAAATTATTCATGTTCGCCGCATCAAGCAGTAGTCAATCCATTAATCGAAAATTAATTCAATTAGTTGCTAATCTAGTTCATTCGATGAAACAAGAAGTGGAATTATGCGAATTCAGCGAATTCGATCTGCCGCTTTATAATGCAGATCAAAATCAACAATTGGGTTTACCGCAAAACGCGCAGAAATTTATTCAAAAAATGCAGGCGGCGGATGGAATTATTATTGCATCACCAGAATATAATTTTTCAATTCCAGGCACTTTTAAAAATTTAATCGATTGGGTGTCACGCGCCAATCCGCAACCCTGGAAAAATCAACGCATTTTATTAATGTCGGCCTCACCTGCTTTAGTCGGCGGCAATCGCGGTTTATGGGCGGCGCGAATACCATTAGAAGCTTGTGGTGCTGATGTATTCCCTGAAATGTTTTCTTTGGCAAGTGCTTATCAGGCATTTGATGAGCAGGGCGAATTAAAAGATAAAAACTTGCAGGCCCGTTTAAAATCTAATTTGGAAGAATTTATTCAGCAGGTGGGGCTGTTAAAAAATTAGGATTTTTAGCGTTATTTTATTTTTTTAGACAAAAAATTTATTTGCATTTCAATTAAGTAAAAATTTAGATAAATAATAAAGCTTTTATTGTTTGACGAAGCGATTTAACTTCACCCCTCATCCGCCCTTACGGGCACCTTCTCCCGCAAGGGGAGAAGGACAACTTCGTGTACATCTGCTAATTAAATAAATTTCAATGCAATGAAATATGCCTCGTTTTAAAAAACTATTGAACTCCGAGGATAGCCTTTTTTGTGGCGCTTTCTCCCACACTCTTCAGAATTCAGCAGGTGTTTAAAACAAGGTTTATTTCATAGCAAAGAAGTTTATTTTGTTGGCAGATATCCTCGAAGTTGTCCTTCTCCCCTTGCGGGAGAAGGTGCCCGATAGGGCGGATGAGGGGTGAAGTTAAATAACTTATTCAAACAATAAAAAGCTTTGCTTGATATTAATCAATGCCAAGAGCCTTAGCAAAAATTAATCTTTAATTCTCATTTATTGAAAACAGGAGAGACAGCATGAATGCACAAGTTCGAAGTTTATCAGCCAATGGCATTAATAACGCAATTAATGGGAAAGCTGTCATCATGGGCTTGATAATTACTTTAGCGATTACGGCGATTTTAAATTTATTTGGTTTGGGTTCTGGATTAGTTGCATTTGGTTATGACGCCAGCGGCATGCATTTAGGTGTGGTGGGTTTTGCCTGGTTATTAATTTCATCAGCGCTAGCAACATTTTTTGGTGCTTGGACTTCAGCGTATTTCAGCGATCCAGGAGAATCCGCGCGTACAACTGGGATTGTGCATGGCATTGGTATTTGGGCAGCGACCAGCTTAGCAACATTTATTATTGCCAGTACCGCAGTGGGCGCGATCGTCAGTGGCACTGGAACCGTTGTTAAAAATATCGTGAGCGCAACCGGCGGGCAAACACAAATGAATTTAACCGCGCAAATTGATGCACAAACCTTTGATCAAATAAAAAATACCATTAGTGATCGCTTGAATAATATTCAAGTCAAGCCCGAGCAAATTCAGCAAATTAGTAATAGCGCAAAAAGTTTTTTAACCGCGCCATCAGATGAACAAAAAAATATTATTCGCAGCAAATTAGCCGATAGCATCGCACAAAATAGCAATATCAGTTCACAAGAAGCGAATCAATTAATTGATGATTGGGCGCAAACTTATCAAGATTTATACAATGCGACTAAACAAAAAGTACAAGCAGCTGCAGCGACCGCCAGTAAAGCCGGTGGTAGCACTTTATTGGCACTATTTTTTGTGAGTTTGGTTTCGCTGTTTACTGCAATTGGTGGTGGGATTTTAGGAATTAATCGAAGGATGAAAGCTTAAAGGAGGTTTGTTAGCCGTCATAAAAAAGCCCCATTAGGGGCTTTTTTTATCTGTCATTGCGAGGGAGCGAAGCGTACGCGGCAATCTCCTAACATCGAGTTAGCACTAGACATTTTGTGCCAACCTATTCTCAGGAGATTGCCGCGTACGCTTCGCTCCCTCGCAATGACAAATAACTTTATTCAGCCAAACGCAAACGTTTTTTTGCTAACAAGTGCAAATGCAAATGATAAATTTCCTGCCCGCCGCCGGCATTGCAATTAATTAGTACATTATAACCATCTTCCGCAACACCTTTTTCCGCAGCAATTTTTTTCGCAGTTTGCAGGCAGCCACCGATTAAATGCGTATCTTCCTCTTTTAAATCATTTAACGTCGCAATATGTTTTTTCGGAATAATTAAAACATGCAGCGGCGCTTTGGGATGAATATCATTAAACGCCATGAAATTATCATCTTCATACACAATGTCAGCAGGAATTTTTTTATCAGTAATTTTACAAAATAAACAATCCATTTTTGCATCCTTTTTTAAATTTAAAAAACTTCGAAGTTTATATTTACTCGAGCCTCATCAATCACTTTTATAGCGGGAACCGCTATTAAATGATAATAAAAAAGTCAGTGGCAATAATAACAAAAATGCATAAGCAATCACATGATAGGCATCAACATAGGCAGTAATGCTAGCTTGGCGCTCGACTTCGTTTAATAAATGCATTTTGGTAGCAGGATCATTAAAATTTAAATGGGTTTTTGTGAGCCAATTTATTAAATTTGGATTGTTTAAATTAATATGACTACCGATTTCTTGCCAGGCAGTTTGTCGGGTGTGAGAAATCACCGTGGTAATTAATGAAATGCCAATCGAAGTGCCTAATAAGCGGCCATAACTAAATAAACCCGCGGCTTCGGCGTAAGCTTCCGCCGGAACATTTCTAAATCCTACGGCAGAAATCGTCACAAAAAACATGCCCATGCCAAAACCTTGAATTAACCCCGGCCAAATTAAATCCCATTGGCTAACATTTAGCGTATAAAAACTCATGAAATAAGCGCCGATAAATGAACTCAGCAAACCGATAATTAAAAAATATCTTGGCGAAATTTTTTTGCCCAAAGCGCCTGCGAGCGCCATGCCTACTGCTGAAGCAAATCCGCGCGGCGCCATAATTAATCCTGCTGTTTGAACCGGATAATTCATTAATTGCTCCAACATCAGCGGCTGCACAATTAATAAAGAAAGCGCACTGCCAGCAAAAACCGCGACCATAATAGTTGAAAGTGTAAAATTAAAATCGCGAAATAAACGCAAATTAATTAAAGGAAATTTTGTATTGAGTGAATGCAGGCAAAAAAATAACAAACTGAAAATGCTAATCAAACAAAGCAATACCATTAAATTCGAATCAAACCAACTATATCGATCACCTTGATCCAACATAAATTGCAGAGCGCCCAGCCCCAATCCCATTAAAATTAATCCCAACCAATCGACAGCCTGTGAAAATTTTTCAGTTTTTGGCACGTAACGCAACATTAATACAATCGCCAGCGCACACAAGGGAACATTAATATAAAAAATCCAGCGCCAATTAGCATAAGCTGTAATATAACCGCCCAGCGTTGGCCCTAAAATTGGCGCCGCCATAATACCGATGCCCCAAATTGACATCGCTTTCATTTGTTCATCTTTGCTAAAGGCGTCACGTAAAGTTGCTTGTGATAGGGGAATGAGTGCTGCGCCAAACATGCCTTGAATAAAACGAAAACCGACCATTGCCGCTAAATTTTCACTAATACCGCAAAGCATCGAGCTGACCATAAATCCCAAAACTGCGATGATCAATAAATTTTTGCGCCCCAAGCGGCGGCTTAAAAAACCCGTTAACGGCATAAAAATAGCGGAGGAAACGATATAAGCCGTCAAGACCCAGGTGATTGTGTCTGAGCTCGCGCCCAATGAACCCATCATGTTGGGTAGGGAGACATTCACAATGGTTGAGTCTAGTACTTCGAGGGTCGCCACCAACATCACAGTCAGGATGATCATCCAGCGGGTTAGGGGTGAGGTGGGGTGTGTGTTCATGGGGGGCTAAGATAGCAAAAAGTGGGGTGAGGAGATAGTTTGCCGCTTAATTGGTGGATTACGCTGCGCTAATCCCCCCTACGAAAACATTTGTTTTTATATTGTTTTCGTAGGGGGGATTAGCGTCAGCGTAATCCACCAATTAGAAACTACGGTATTTAAATCATTTGACCAAATCCGCAGAATCTACTTTTCGACAAATTAGGTCAAATAATCATGAGCGATTACAAACGTTTTTATCTAAATGGCGGCTGCTATTTTTTTACCGTTGTAACTTATAAGCGCCAACAGATTTTAACTCAAGCCAACAATGCCGAATTACTCAAGCAAGCATTAAATCACGTCAAAAAAACCCATTTATTTTTCTTGCATGCAATGGTCATATTACCGAATCATTTTCATTGTTTATTAAAGCAGCCAGAAAAAGATTTCGATTATTCTACGCGTATTCGTTTAATTAAAAGTCATTTTTCAAAAGCAATAAATTTGTCGTTTAATGAGCATTTAAAAAAACCTGTTTGGCAGCAACGTTTTTGGGAGCATTACATTCGTCATGAAACAGATTGGAAAAAACACATGGATTACATTCATTACAATCCGGTAAAACATGGGTATGTGAAAGCAGCGCGTGATTGGCCGCATAGTACTTTTCATGCTTGGGTTGAGAGAGGGGTTTATGATTTCAATTGGGGAAGTTCGGCGCCGGAATCGATTAAGCAGTTGAGATTGGAATAGTAAAACCGGTGGATTACGCTGCGCTAATCCCCCCTACGAAAAGAATATAAAAATAGATGTTTTCGTAGGGGGGATTAGCGCAGCGTAATCCACCGGTTTTAAAAAGCTGGCAAACAGCAACCGCAGCAATCTTTCACACAAAACTTTTATTTATTTTTAAAAAACTAATAAGTGGCAGATGGCAATTACATTAATTTTTTATTTAAGATGTTTAGTATCCACCACCACCCGACTACTCGCCCCCACCCGCAAAGGATAATTCGGGTCAGCATCAATAATTAAAATTTTAACCGGAATGCGCTGCGTCACTTTCACCCAATTGCCCGTCGCATTTTCAGCAGGAAATAACGAAAAAGCGCTATCACTGCCGCGTGAAATACTTTCCACTTTGCCTTTAAAAATAATATCCGGATACATATCCAGACTAATTTCTGCTGTTTGTCCTTCGCGAATTCTTTTTAATTGCGTTTCTTTGAAACTGGCCGACACCCACCATTCCGTATTTTCTACAATCGAAAATATATTTTGGTTCGCATTCACAACATCGCCAACGCGCAAAGAAAAATTCGCAATCGTGCCATCGGCATTCGCATAAATTTGCGTATGACTTAAATCTAATTCCGCTTGCGCCACTGCAGCTTTCGCTTCTTGAATCGCTGCATTTTGTTCGCCACTATCGCCCAATGTTTTTTCGGCTTTCGCTAATTCACTTTGTGCAGCTTGTAAAGCAGCTTTAGTTTCTTTTAATTTGCTATCTGCATCGTCGCCAGCGGCGACGGCCATTAAGCGTTTACGCACTAAAGTCATGGTGCGATCATAATTTTTTTGCGCATTAGTGAATTCTGCCTGACGTTGTGCCACTACCGCTTCTGCCGATTTGACTGCCTCGGTTTGCGCTTGCATCGTTTGTTGATTTTCTTTCAATTGCGCTTGTGCTTTTTGCAGCGCTAATTCAAATGGTTTTGTGTCAATCTGAAATAATAAATCGCCTTTTTTTATGGCCTGATGGTCTTTAACAAAAATTTCCGTTACGCGGCCGCTGACTTCCGCCGCCACTTGAATCACATTGGCTTGCACATAGGCATCATCGGTAGAGGGGTAATATTCGCTGTGTTTAAAATAAATGAAAACACTAATAACGATGAGAACAGCGGCGAAACTAGAAACTGAAATTTTGAATAGTTTTTTCATAGGGCGAGGATCATAATACAGCGGTTCCCGCTGTGAAAGGGGGTGGTTGGGCCAGGCAGGATGTGGGCTTTGGTGCTTGTTATGACTGTGTTTTGACCATTGCCAACGTTTGTGTCTGGTTTTTACTAGCACCCGCTTTGACGAGAAACGACTGGTTTTTTATTGTTATTTTAATAGGGCCTTTTGGCGTTTATGGATCCGAGAATTCTATCACATTTGGGTATTGATGTTTTCCACCAGCGGCAGCGGCGGGATACCGCTGCTCTTGGGCATGATGAGGCCTGGGCAGGGTTTGGAGTGCGTCGAGACAATTGGCATTTGGTTTTGGTGTCGGTTTCGCTTGGTCAGGAGGAGATCGATTTATTGTTGAAAATTGGGAAAGCGATTGGGGAAGTACAAGGGCAAGTTGGGGCTGATCAATTCAGTGAAAGCGATGGTTTTATTTTATTTGCTTCGGAAAATAGAGAAGCCCTGAAGTCACAATTTTTCCAAACATTCACTTCCAAGAAGCAGCGCCAGCTGCTTGTGGCGCCTCATCCGGCGATGTTACTATCTGAGCCCAATTTAAAAGCACCTTTATGGCATGAGATAAAACAATGGCTTTCCGCGCATTTTTCCTGAGTTTACTCGTCCTTATCTCCATTTCAAGCGCTGCATTTTTAGGGCAAAAAAAACCCCCTGCCTTGCCAACCATTCCAGTTGAAGTGGCCAGCGTCAAAAAAATGAAAATGCCAAAACAAGTGCAAGCTTTGGGCAATTTAGCAGCTTTGCAAGAAGTGACGATTAGTTTTGAAGTCGGTGGGCGGATCGCTAAAATATTTTTTGATGATGGACAAAATGTAGCGCAAGGCATGCCGATTATTCAATTGGATGATCAAGTCGATGCCGCTAATTACAATGCAGCAGTCACTGCCCTGCAATTAAGCCAGACGCAATACAAACGCGGCCTGGAATTATCCAAAACCGGCGCGATTTCACAAAATGATCTCGACACTTTAAAAGCCAACGTTGAAAAAGACCGCTCCAATGTGCAAAGCACCCAAGCCGTTTTAAATCAAAAAGAAATCAAAGCGCCATTTGCCGGCGCATTAACTTCGTTCAAAGTGCAAGTCGGTGATTTTGTCGATAAAGGAAATCCGATAGTGGATTTAGTCAACATTGATCAATTAAAAGTGACTTACGCCGTGCCAGAAAATTTAATTCCCGAATTACAAACTGGCCAACAAGTGGAAATCAAAAGCAGCGCTTATCCTGATAAAAATTTTTATGGCGTCGTCAATTTTATTTCACCTTCAGTCGATTCCGTCAGTCGCACTGTTGCCGTTTCTGCAGTCGTCGATAATAACGATGGCATGCTTTCGCCTGGCATGTTCGTTTCCGTTAAACAAAATATTTCCAATGATCCGAATGCCTTAGCTTTGCCTGAACAAGCGGTGACAGCGACGATTAAAGGCTATAGCGTTTACAAAATCGTCGATAATAAAGCGGTGTTGACCACGGTGGATATTGGTGTGCGTAAAGATGGTTTTGTGCAGATTGTGAAGGGTTTGCAGGAAGGCGATAAGGTAGTGACCGCGGGACAACAAAAATTGCAGGATGGTAGTCCGGTGCAGGTGGTTGGGGCGGTTTAAATTAGCAATATATTTTAATTCTGATTATTCATTCAAAAATCCCTCGTATTTTTATAATTTTTTTTACTTTCTAAAATATTTTTGATTGTTTTGAGTTTATATTTTTCGATAAAAAAGCCAAATTTAATATCCCCGATTGAAAACAATTAAGGTTTGCTCGATCAGAGTTTTGTAATTGAGCTAAATAATAATTTTTACATGCAGGCTCTCAAGTAAAATGAGCTAAATCAGATCGCTACCAAGTTTTTTCAGCGTGGTGCTGAAACATGACTTGATTATTTAAGCTTATTTTAATATTATGAGTGGGTTCCGTTTTTTAAAAAGAACAAAAAATAAGCAGTAAGTATTTATTTAACAATAACAATATAAGGATTTAAGTATAATGGAAGAAGTAAACATACCCGGTGGGTATATAGACAAAGCAGTAGAAGTAGGAGAAGAAAGTAGTCGCTACTATAATAACTTCAGTGAAAATAATAACTATTATAATAATAGCAATCCAATTATACAAAAAACCTCCACGCAGTCCTCATCAAAAAAACTTGATTCAAGTTTACCTAAAGATCAACTCCCTGTTATTTTCAAGCAGCTATATATTCAACCGCCTGAAATTTTAGAATCAGAATTAGGCAAGATATATGAAATAGAGAGCAATCTAATTGGAAGGGGATGTTTTAGCAGTATTTTTCCTGTAACTCTAAGCGAAAAATCCATAAACCCAAGCAGCCACAAAGGTATAACATATCAACTTACATTAAACGCAGCCGAGAAAAAACCACATGTAGCTAAAATCATGCGATTAGAACAAGATGGAGAAATATTTGATAACGAAAGAAAAATTGCCCAACACCTGAGAGAACGTGGATCTTCTGATCATAGTGATCCTCTGAAACGTATTATGGTCGTAGAAGACAGCGGTATCACTACCAGTCCTGATGGATCCAAGATTGGTTTCCTTATTATGCCTCTTGCAATAGCAGATTTAAGTGAATTGCTAAAAGGTATGAATAATATTAGTGGTAATCAAGCAAGAAGTACTCTTAAATTATTTCTTTGCAAAGAATTAATCCTGATGCTTATTCAGCTACATGAATTAGATATTATTCACTCTGATTTAAAGCCAGAAAACATTCTTCTCAAGCTTACTAAAGATGGCACATTTATCCTCCAGGTATGTGATTTTGGTTTCTCCGTTATTTGTAACTCTGATCAAAATTCAGCTCCGATAAGCGATAAAAGTGGTAAACCCCTAGTATCAAATGGCGATGTGCGTTACATACTTAAAAAATTTTTAATTACTCGTTATACAGATCATGAAAGAGATATTTATGCGCTGGCTTTAATAATGCTGGAGATTATTTTAGGAGAAAGACTCTGTATTCGAAAAAAACCAGACAATACATTCGATTTCGAAACAATGGACTCGAATGTTGATCGTTTAAAAAAAAGTCTTGTTACGAAGGCAGAAACTGATGGTTTGGCAAAGCTGGTTCTGAATTTTCTGGAACAAAAAATCACTCCTGAAGATTTTATCACTAATAAGTTATTTGCGGGAAACGAAATTAATGATCCTTCTTCACAAAAAAATATATCTGAAATTATGCGATCTTGCTTGTCAGCAAATCACCTGGCTAATCCCTCTTTTAATGTCGAGGAAAAAGGTGACATTAGCGATCAAGGAGACGAAATTGATGAAGACAATGAAAGCAAATTTGAGGAAAGGAATCAACTAGCGCGTAAATTGCAATCCAACATAGGAAAAACAGCATCTATCGCGTCTTGCGAAAAACTAATTAATGATTTTATATTAGCGCAATGTAGGTCAGATGTAGAAAAAGAAAAAAATAAAGAAGGTTTATTGACGAAAATAAAAGAATACTTCATGTTAAATCATTCTAAATGGATTGAGCGCGGTGCGAGCATATCAGTTAGGAAGTGGGGTTATGATACTTTAAGAAAATCTTTTAAAGAAGTAACGGCAGGTATTGACTACTGGCAATTTCTTCCGAGTGAAGCAAAAGACAGGGGTGATGTAACATATTACAAACCTATAACACCGCAAATAATGAATGTTTTAGCATCACAAGTATTTTGCAAAGAAATTGCAGACAATTCTATTAATGATTCCAAGAGCTGTTGGAAGGATGTCGATTTGTCACGTAAAGAATTTAAAGAACTTAAATCCTTTATCCAGGAATCCATTAAAAAAAATCCCGATCTTAAAATTAAACTGTGTGATGTTATGAAAAAAAGCTCAGATAAGTCACATTTGACGGAAAATATTGCCCTGGTTCTTAACCTTGGAAAACCTAAACTTGGAATAGCCCGCAAATTATCTGATCAGTGGAAAAAAATATTTACAGGTGACGACGTGTATCGCGTAAGTGACCGCCATTTATCTCAATCGGCGGGTGACTAAACACATTTGAAAATATTTTGAAGTTTTAAGAAAATTTATACAAAAAATAACAATAATCAAGATTGATTCCCTCAGTCTTTTTTATTCCTCATAACTAAAAATAATTAATGGAGAGGAAGATGCCAATAACTAGTCTAAGCAAGATATCTAAAGTGATTGGTGATGCGTCTGAGGGAGCGACTATAGATATTATTGCTGCTGAGCTAAGTGCGCAGCAATTATTGTTGCTCATTCAATCTGCATTATCAAAAAAGCTTAAACTAAATAAGATGGAAATTCACGGCTTTCAGGTAAATTCTGGCAGTGATAAAGAAGATTTTATAAGTTTTTTTAAATTAGTAAACTCCGCTAGTAATGCTTTTTTGTTACAAGGGCTTAAATCATTTACTCTGTCGAGCACCGCAGATACTGCTTATATAAACAGCTGCATTGAATTACTAAAAAACTCCAATGAACTGCAACAGATTGATATCTGTTTGAAGGAAATCAATACAGCAACAATCTCTTCTTTAAAGCTTTTACCGTCGAAAGCCCAAAAAATTTTTCTTTTGAAAGAAAAAACTTTTACACCCGAAGAATTGGATAAATTAAAAAAAACCATTCTGGATGTTGGCGCAGGCGGTTTAATTATAAAATTTCAAGATTGTTGTATTTCTGGGGATTATCCAATCGTTAAGTTTCTTGATGAAGTCGCTAAAAAATCACCTTGTGTTATATTTAATATTCAAAATACCAAAAGCGAAGAAAAAGGGCTTGCAGCGCGCATACTGGAAATTAAACAATCTGCTCTGGGTAATATAGAAGAGTTGGTTTGTTTTTATAAGCAAGGCGAGCTATCTGGCCAAACTATAAAACAATTAGCCCAATCACAAATTTTAAAAAAACTGAATCTTTCTTACGTTCAACTACCAGCTACTTCCTGCAAATCTATTGTTGAGCTGATTAAAAAGGGAGCAATTCAATCCTTGTATTTTAGTGCTCAGAATTTCGGGCCAGCACAAATCGATGAAATTTTGACAGCACTGGAAAGCAACAGATCAATAATTGAATTCAATATGACGGGTATTGAACCTGAAGATGAAAACTGGCAAAGAATGCAAAGATGCGTATTTCGTAACCAGCTTCAATCAGCAATCTTTGATAATAGCCCTCAAAAAGTAGACAAAATTGTTCAAGCAGCACGCAATGCACGAGTTGATATAACTAGCCCAATAATTCCTCAAAAAGGTAAAGAAGATGACAGGTTGTTGACCATCGCATTAAATAATTTGCCAGAGAATGAGAATGATCTTTTGCAAAGAACTGAAATTATAAAGCGGCTTTACCTGGTAATTATTGAAAGTGGGAGAAAGCTAGACACTTCAGCTTTTGCCAACATCGTTAATCTCGCAAAAGCAAGCAATAACAAAGAAATTCAACAAATTTTTAAAACACATTCGCAATTAACTCTATCAGGACAAAACATTGTAAATCTGGAACGAGAGATAGGAAAGCGGTTAATGGCGCTCAGTTCCTCTAGCGATAAGACAAAAATTCATCTAGATGCGACGGATGCGTTCGATGCAGAATATTTTAAAGAGCAAATCAAGAAATTAAACGAGGCGCAAATAAAATTGGACACGGCACATAAACAATTAAAAGATGGCCTTGGCCTGCTGGTTGAACAAAGCAAACCAGACCTTGAAAAACAAGAGATGATGAAAAAAATTCAAGGGGATCCTATTTTAGAAAATTTCCAAAGTAGTTTTCAGTTATCTCTTTTCAGGAAATTAAATAAAATTTTACTTCATTTGAAAGATGACCCGGGTGTTATGAAGAAATTAGGATTAATAGGGCTTGGTTGTGTCGTTGAAGGAGGAATAGGGGCTGTGCCACTTATTGGTAACGCTGCAGCTTCCCTAATCAAAGCAGGAGGTGAAGGAGTAGGCCTTGTGCTGCGAAGAAAGGAAATAAAAAATAATTCAGAGATATTTGAACAACTTATGGTTCATTTTCCTCTAGGTAATATGAGTGAATTTTGCCTGAGGTTTTCTTCAGAAATAACTTTAATGTTAGAAAAAAGAATTTCCATGCTAAATAGTCAAATCATTAATGAGATTATCGAATCTGCTACAGACATGGATGCATTTACTATATATCTAAAGCAAGCTGGTAATGATTTAGATAAACAGGAAAAATTCAAATTTGCCATTAAAAATGCTGTAAAAAAATGCAATACCATAATAGATGATTATTTACAAAAACAAACGCGAGAAAATCCAGATATCGCAGCTACTCGGTTGACGCATAAAATCCAGCTAGATAAATGCGCAAGTGAAACTATTAAGATGGTAAAAGGAAATTTCATTCAATCTTGTGTGGGCCATGGAGTTGCTGCCAGGGCGGCCGGTGTAATTATTGGTGGGAACAGAATTAAAGAATCTAAAAAAATTGGTACACTTAATAATCTTAGACAAGCAGGTTTTTGGAAAGAAGATGGTGAAGATATTATCTCTCAGACCGAAAACCCGACTGATGCGCCTGGCGTATGATTTAAATGGTAATATAATTATTAAAATTAAGACGAATTAATGCAAAGTTCGTCTTGTAAAGAACGATAATGCTCTTTCGCGCGTATTTTTTTGAAATATTAATAAATTTTAAATCTTTCAGTAGGGGGGATTAGCGCGTAGCGCGTAATCCACCGAGAAGTGTTGGGAAATACTGATGGGTGATGTTTACAATTTAACTGGGAGATTTTGTAAAGTCAGAAATGCAAAGTCACTTAGGCAGTTTCTAATTGGTGGATTACGCGCTTCGCGCTAATCCCCCCTACGAAAATCGAATAAAAATCGAACATAAAACCTACAAAACCTCAACCAGCTTGTCTTCTGTAAACCTCAGTGCTATTTTCCTCATCGCATTTGCCATTCATTAATCAAACCCTAACGGAAACTACCGCCTGTGAACTTGCCGCAAATTTGTATTCGACAACCGGTGCTTGCCATCGTCATGAGCTTGGTCTTGGTGGTCTTGGGTGTCGTAAGTTTTCTACGTTTGGAATTGCGCTTTTTTCCTGAATTAAAAAACATTTTTGGTTTCGACCCAGCCTAGCTAGGCAGTAGTGCCTCGTTGTTTCTTTAAAACTGTATATTTTTGCGAACTTGTATTATTGTGCCACTTCGAATAGCATTCAATCTGGCACAATAATTTAAAAATTCAGGTTGTTGTGCTTAAATAGCTTTCCCTTGTGGTGGCACAATAATTTATAAGAGGCTCATGAGGTTATGCAGCTCCTTGCTAGAAAACAAGAAATCCTTACCTTAGAGCAGATGCTAAATTCGTCAAAACCTGAGTTGCTCGCATTGTATGGACGTCGGCGAGTGGGAAAAACCTACCTTATTAGGCAGTTTTTTAAAAAGAAAAAAGTGCTGTTTTTTAATGTGACTGGCGTCAAAAATGGTTTGTTATCAGAGCAGTTAATTCATTTTACAGATCAGATTGCTACAGTATTTTATTATGGGGCAAAACTTGCCTACGCCAAAAGCTGGGATGAAGCATTTAAAATGTTGACGCAAGCAGTTCAAGCTGTTTCCCCCGCTAAAAAAATTATTTTATTTTTTGATGAGTTGCCTTGGATGGCTACGCGTAATTCACGGCTACTGGAAAACTTGGAATATTATTGGAATCAGCATTGGTCAAATGATAAACGTATTAAATTAATTATTTGTGGTTCTTCTGCTTCGTGGATCATTAATAAGGTTATTAAAAACAGAGGAGGGCTGCATAATCGTATTACTCGAAAAATTCTGCTAGAACCATTTAACCTAGCTGAGACAAAAGAATTTCTTGCTAAAATTGGCGTTAAGTTAAATTTTAAACAAACCTTGCAAATTTTTATGGTGATAGGGGGCGTTCCTTATTATCTGTCACAGATTCAAAAAGGTTTAAGTGCAGCCCAAGCAATAGAAAAAATCGCGTTTTCAAAACAGTCTTTTTTATTAGATGAATTTAATAATTTATTTAGTTCGTTATTTGAAGATTGTGAAAACTATATACGAATTGTAGAAATTATCGCTCAACATCGTTATGGAATCGGCAAGCGAAAATTGCTGGAAAATTTGGGCAAACAAGCTGTTGGAGGGACTGCCAGCAAAAAGCTGGATGAGTTGGAAGAGGCGGGGTTTATTCAGAGTTTCAAACCACTTTATCATAAAAAAAAGGGTATTTATTACCGTTTGATTGATGAATACACATTATTTTATTTAAAGTGGTTGGCACCACTTGCTGACCGCTTACAGAAAAAGGCGCTAGATGCAGGTAATTGGCAGGCGATACAGTCAACGCCAGAATGGCATAGTTGGCAAGGTTATGCCTTTGAAGCGGTGTGCTATAAACATTTATCGCAAATTCGCAGGGCATTGCAACTACCTGCTACCGCAGTTGCGGACTCCTGGCGTTATGCGCCCACGCCTGGCACAAAGCAGCGCGGTGCGCAAATTGATTTATTGTTTGATCGAAAAGATGCTGCAATCACAATTTGTGAAATTAAATATACAGATGAACCTTTTTTATTGACCAAAGAATATCTACAGGTGTTAAAACGCAGAACTGAAGTATTTAGAACTACTACGCGTACCTCAAAGCAGTTGTTTTTAGCGCTGGTTTCAGCCAATGGCATTAAAAATAATTATTATGCAGAAGATAACATTAGTAACGTGGTGATATTGGATGATTTATTTTTGTTCTGATGTCCTAAAGATTGCTGCTGTATATTGATTTGTGAATGTTTGTAATTTAACTGGGAGATTTTATAAAATCAGAAAGTAAATTAAATTAGGCAGTTTCTAATTGGTGGATTACGCGCTGTGCGCTAATCCCCCCTACGAAAATCGAATAAAAAACGGACAAAAACCCCAACAAAAACCCCAACAAAATCCAACAAAATCTTAACCAGCTTGTCTTCTTTAAACCTCAATGCTATTTTCATCATCGCATTTGTCATTCATTAATCAAACCCTAACGGAAACTACCGCCTGTGAACTTGCCGCAAATTTGTATTCGACAACCGGTGCTTGCCATCGTCATGAGCTTGGTCTTGGTGGTATTGGGCGTCGTGAGTTTTCTGCGTTTGGAATTGCGTTTTTTTCCGGAATTGAAAACACCGCTAGTCTCTATTCAAACTACTTATGCAGGCGCGGATCCTGGGTTAATTGAGAGTACGATCACAACACCTTTGGAAAATGCGATTGCGGGTGTGGCGAATATTGATGCGATTAACTCGAATTCTTCTAGTTCTACGTCCACGATTAATGTGCGTTTTCAATTGGGTGGGGATTTTGACGAGCAAGCGAATGATGTGCGTAATCGCGTGGCGGCAGTGCGGCCTTTGTTGCCGGTAGCAGCGATGCCGCCGGTGGTGACGACCGGGGGTTTGGATGATCCGGTATTGTATGTGGATTTTTTTGATGCGACGAAAACGCCCGGGGAAATTCGCGATTATGTACAGCGCTATGTTCAGCCGAAATTGACGCAATTGCCTGGAGTTGGCTCGGTGCCGATTCATGGTGGCAGCAGTTATGCCATGCGCATTTGGTTAAATGCGGAAAAAATGGCGGCGGTGGGGTTGACGGTCGCTGATGTGCAAAATGCTTTGCTGGCGAACAATATTTCTTTTCCCGCAGGTTCGATTCAAGGTCCGGTACGTAATTTTTCGATTATTTCTGACACGCGTTTAAAAACACCACAGGATTTTGGCAATATTATTTTGCGGCAGGATGCGACTGGCACCGTGCGTTTTCATGATATCGCCAAAATTGAATTAGGTTATACCAGCCTGCAAGATGCGCCGATGCGGGTGAATGGGAAAGATGCAATTGATTTAAGTATTGTGCCGGTTAAAGGCGCGAGTTCGATTACAGTTGCAGATAACGCCAAAAAAGCGCTGGTCGATATTTTTAGTCAATTACCGCCAGGCATGAAAGCGATCATTACTTATGACGGCTCGAAATTTTTGCGCGGCTCGATTAATGAAACGTTTAAAGCGATTGCGCAGGCGATTTTTTTAGTGGTGTTGGTGACATTAATTTTTATTGGTTCAATTCGCGCAGCTTTGGTGCCGATTATTACGATTCCGGTTTGCGTGATTTCGGTGTTTGGTGTCATGGCCTTGATGGGTTTTACCATTAATGTGATGACGTTATTAGGTATTGTGCTGGCGATTGGCCTGGTGGTCGATGATGCGATTGTCATGCTGGAAAATATTCACCGCCATATCGAACAAGGTGAAAGCCCGATGCAGGCGGCGTTGAAAGGTTCTAAGGAAATTGCGTTTGCGATTGTAGCGATGACATTAACTTTGGCCGCGGTTTATGCACCGATTGGATTAGCACAAGGTTTTACCGCAAAAATTTTTCAGGAATTTGCGTTTACTTTGGCGGGCGCGGTTTTAATTTCGGGTTTTGTCGCGCTGACTTTATCGCCGATGATGTGTTCGCGTATTTTAGAAACGAAACAGCAGGAAAATTCTTTTGTTATTTTTTTAGAAAAATTATTTCATCAAGTAGAACATAATTATCAGCGGCTATTGCAAAAATTGCTGCATAAACGGTTATTATTTGGCGTGATTTTAATTGTTTTAGCATTGCTGGGTTTAGTGATTTATCAATTTATTCCAAAAGAATTTGTGCCAAAAGAAGATGTCGGCTATATCACCGGACAAGTCACTTCGCCGACGGGCGCCAATGTGAATTATACCGATCGTTACGTTAAACAAATTGAAAAAGTATTTGCTAATACGCCAGACGTGCAAGCTTATTTTTCGATTGTCAGTGGTGGTAGCGCGCAATTATTTATTACTTTAAAACCTTGGGGCGAGAGAAAATTATCAACACAGCAAATTGTGAATTTATTAAATCCGCAGTTAGCAAAGATTTCCGGTGTCGATGCTTATGTTTCAGTGCCTGATCCGGTGCAATTTGAAATCGGCGGCCATGATTTTGCGATCAATTTAATGACAACGGGTGAATTCGATGATTTGTTGCAACCGACACAAAAATTATATGACCGGTTAAAACAATTCCCTGGATTAACGCAGTTTGATCGCAATTTAAAATATGATAACCAACAATACACGCTGAGTTTAAATCGCAATTTAGCGGCAACTTTAGGCGTTAATATTCAGGATATTGCAACCACTGCCAGTGTGATGTTAGGCGGCGCGCATGTTACCGATGTGTTATCCGGCAGCCAGATTTATCCGGTGATGTTGCAAATGCGTTTACAAGATTTGATGAATTTTGAAGGCATTAATAAATTATATGTGCGCGCCGCTAATAATCAGATGGTGCCACTTTCCAGCTTGGTTAATTTAATACCCAATATCGGCCAATCGAATTTAGGCCATTATAATCGTCTGCGTGCGTCTACTATTACGGCGCAATTGGCTCCAGGCACCTCGATTAGCGAAGCCATTGATTACACCATTAAACAAATGCCGGATATTTTAAAGGGTAATTTAAGTTATTCTTTTGATGGCAAAGCACAGGAATATATTGAATCTGCTGGCAGTATGGCGGGGATATTTTTATTGGCAATTATTTTTATTTATTTAGTGATGGCAGCGCAATTCGGCAGTTTTATTGATCCGTTTATTATTTTATTAACAGTGCCATTAAGTATGGTGAGCGCATTAATTTGTTTATATTTAACCGGCGGTACGTTGAATTTATATTCACAAATTGGTTTAGTCACTTTGCTCGGTTTAATTACCAAACATGGTATTTTGATTACGCAATTTGCCAATGATTTACGCGCGCAAGGAAAAAATTTCTATGAAGCGATTATTCGCGCAGCCACAATTCGCTTGCGTCCGATTTTAATGACGACCTTTGCGATGGTTTTCGGCACATTGCCGCTGGCATTTGCTACGGGTCCGGGCGCGGTTGGCCGTCATCAAATTGGTTGGGTAATTGTCGGCGGTTTAACCTTTGGCACGTTTTTCTCGTTAATTGTCGTGCCGATTGCTTATAGTTATTTTGGGAAGTTTCGGAAGGTTTAATTTAAATTGAAGAATAATTTTTTGATTTATTATTTTTTATTACCCCTCATCCGCCCTTACGGGCACCTTCTCCCACAAGGGGAGAAGGCCATC
>CAYTUN010000049.1:0-18943 GCA_964441315.1 uncultured Gammaproteobacteria bacterium
CTTCTCCCCTTGCGGGAGAAGGTGCCCGTAAGGGCGGATGAGGGGTGATCTAAAACGATAGAACTTCCTCCAAATGCAATTTTTGTAACTTACCAATTTCTACTCACCATTCGAACAGCACCCACTTCAAAGAAACCTTAGATTACGCCAAAGGCGGAATGGATGGTTGCTTCAACCCGGCGGATTCCTTATGCTGTCAATCAATTTAACTGATAAGGAAATATTATGCGTTTTATTTACTACTTGGTTTTGATTTGCGTTGTATTGATTGGCGTTACTTTTGCGACTCTGAATGCCGAAATGGTTCCATTTAATTATTATTTTGGAAAAGTTAATTTAGCATTGTCATTATTATTAGTCTATTTTTTGGCGATTGGATTGGTGCTAGGCCTGATTGCATCTATATTCCCTTTGCTTAAATGTAAAAAAAGAAATTTTCAGTTAAAGCGTCAAATTAACCAGATGGAAAAAGAAATTGAAAATTTGCGTACCATGCCGATCAAAGACCAGCATTAAAACTGAGGATTTCAATTAATGTGGTTTTGGCTTATCCCGACTTTTATAACGGTTGCTACAGTTTCCTGGTATTTAGGGACGGTTACCCAACGCAAAAAAGAAAAAAGACGTGATCGTCGCTTACGTCGTGATTATTTTGTTGGTTTAAATTATTTAATTAATGAACAACCGGATAAAGCTGTTGATATTTTTATTAAAATCCTCGAAGTCGATACCAATACAATTGAAACGCATCTTGCATTGGGTAATTTATTTCGTCGACGCGGTGAAGTTGATCGCGCCATCCGCATCCATCAAAATTTAATTGCTCGCCCGCAATTGACTAAAGATGAGCGTGCTCATGCTTTGCTGGAATTAGGCCAGGATTACATGAGTGCTGGCGTTTTGGATCGTGCTGAAAAAATTTTTCAGGAATTAGTTAGCATTAATGAAGAAAATTTGCTGAGTTTGAATTATTTGCTAAATATTTACCAACAAGAAAAAGTCTGGCAAAAAGCGATTGATGTTGCTAATCAATTACAAACCACTACCAATGAAGATAAATCGAGAATCATTTCGCATTTTTATTGCGAATTAGCGGTACAAGCTTTGCAAAAAAAAGAAACTCTTATTGCAACACAGTTATTAAAAAAAGCATTAACTTATAACAAAAAGTGTGTACGTGCTCTAATCATGCAAGCCGAAATTTTACAAGCCGATAATCAGTTTAAAGCCGCAGCTGAACTTTATTGGCAAGTGTATCAGAAAGACCCGCGATACTTTTTTTTAGTGGCAAATGATTATCTCGCTTGCGCTAAAAAAATAGAGCGCCTTGAGTTAGCGCTCAATAATTTGTTAAAAACGATTGAGGAGAAACCTAATCCTGATACTTTAATAATTTATGCTGAAGCATTAAGCATGATCGAAAATGATTATGCTGCAATTAATTTTCTTTTAGAACAAATTAAACGTTTGCCTTCATTGCGCGGTTTAAAGCGTTTGATTCGTCTTTATATTGATAATGCCGATTCCGATACCCGCGCGAAATTAATGATATTATCTGATCTGCTTGATCGTTTATTGGAAAATCGCAATTTATATCGCTGCTCTGAATGTGGTTATGGCAGCAAATTGTTTTATTGGCAATGCCCCGGTTGCAAACGCTGGGAAAGTTTTCGTGCGCTTTCTGATTTAGAAGGCGAATAATAGCCGCCTTGAGTATAGATTTTGGTGTTATGTCAATACTGTGAAAAACACGGTATTCTTTTTCAGTTTGACTCCCCTTAAATTCAATTTGTCCATTGGGGACAAATATTCATTTAAGAGGATTTTATGAAAAAAATATTTCAAATCATTGTTTCTCTATTTTTTCTAACTTTGGTAGCGATGCCAAGCTGGGCGGCAACTGAGCATCCTAGGGCGAACAAAACATCCACTGAAGCAGCATCAACCGAAAAAGTGGTGAATTTAAATACCGCAACAGTCGATCAACTCACAAAATTAAAAGGCATTGGCGCAAAGCGTGCGCAGGAAATTATTAATTACCGTGAAACTCATGGAAAATTCTCTAATGTGAACGACCTTGCCAAAGTCAAAGGTTTCAGCGCTAAAAGGGTAGAAAGTTTGCTAAAAGCGAATGAAGGTTTGATTGAAGTAAAATAGTTTTAAAAGAGTATCCTAGAAGCAAGCTTTTGTGCTTGCTTCTGGATCTAATCCAATTCATTAAATTTTGTTGATGTATTATTTTATATCTTCTATCATAATAGTTGTTGCTGTTTGCTGAAAAAATATTATGACAAAAAAACAGCCAGCAAATTAGGAAAACTATAATTAATTATGCGTACTTCACTGAAGCAATATCGCGCAGAGTATTTCCAAAGCGTGGCAAAAATTGTTCCTAATCTTGATGCGCAATTTATAATTATCACCCACATTTTTGCTCCAATTATTCAACGTTTAAAAGAAGTACTAGAGGATAAGCTCTTAGGAGTTGTGGAAGATACAGAAACAGGGCACCGTCAATATCAGCAATTATCTACATTACCTTTCCTATTATTTCGGTTGCAAGAAGTGTGCTAAAAGAAACGGAAGATTTTTTAGTAGGTAGCTCGTGTTTATTTTCTACAGGGCGCTTGCTTCGAGAAGCAGGGTTTTTAATAGATGGGAAACAGGCATTAATTCTGGGGTTTGGTAAAGTAGGGCGGGGATTGGCCCATGCTTTATTACGTAGGGTACGCCGGGGTTTATGTTTATGATAAAAATCCTGTACGACGAATTTTAGCTTTAAGCGAAGGCTTTCAAGTGCCAGAACGCAATAAAGCTTTATCTCACTTGCGGGTAAACCAGGAATGTATGAGGTCAGTATGAATGACAGACTAAAACTTGCTGAAAACTGGTTGACATATTTTGCTGATCCCGTTGATGGGAGTTATCGAAATGGATAAAGCAAATATCTTGGAAAAAACCAAATATTATGTTGAAGAAGTGTTAGCAGAAGATAGTTCCGGACACGATTGGTGGCATATTTACCGTGTCTGGAAAATGGCGCGTTATTTAGCTGAAAAAGAGGGAGCAGATCAGTTTATTGTCGAGTTGGCTGCTCTGCTACATGATATTGATGATTGGAAATTGAATCAAAAAAATAATGATTCCGATGAATGCATTAAAGCAAAAAATTGGTTAATTGGTTTGGGTGTTGATGAAAAAATAATTGAAAAAATTATTCAAATCATTAATGGTATGTCTTTTAAAGGCGCAAATTCAGAAAAATTTGTTATGCCAAGTTTGGAAGGCAAAGTTGTTCAGGATGCGGATAGGTTAGATGCTATAGGCGCAATCGGCATTGCAAGAACATTTGCTTATGGTGGCCACAAAGGTAGATTGTTACATGATCCTTCTCTTAAACCCGTTTATCACCAATCTTATGAAGCTTATAAAAATCATCGGGGCACCACACTCAACCATTTTTATGAAAAATTGCTACTGTTAAAAGATAGAATGAATACATCAACTGCTAAGAAAATAGCAGAGCAAAGACATGTATTTATGGAAACATTTATTAAAAATTTTCTTAACGAATGGGATGCTATTTCATAGCTTGATTTAATTTAGCTGTGACGGGAATATTCAAGTTTAAACTGGATTTGCTTCATCAATAAACTTATGCTCAATACCAAACTGATCAACCAAATGTTCACCTAAAGCACAAATTCCCAACCGCTCGGTTGCATGATGACCGCAAGAAAAATAATGGACATTGGCTTCTAGCGCTAAATGATAAGTCCTTTCAGAAACCTCACCCGAAATAAAAGCATCAACACCTAATTCAATCGCATGCTGAAAAAAATCCTGTCCAGCACCCGTGCACCAGGCTAATTTTTGAATTTCCTTGCGGGCGCAATTTAAATGCAGTGGTTTGCGTTGGATTTTTTGCCATAAATAATTCATCAATCTTTCAGGATTGAATGTTTGAATTAAATTACCTAAATAAATAATACCTGGTAAATCTTGAATTATTTGTGGCTGAATGGCTTCACATTCTAATAGCTCACCTAGCAATACATTATTTCCTAATGCAGGATGAATATCTAAAGGCAAATGATAAGCAAGCAAATTAATTTCATGCTTAATTAAATTGGCAATGCGTTGATATTTAATGCCAATAATTCGCGCATCTTCATTTTTCCAAAAATAACCATGATGCACTAATAGACAATCGGCATTTTCTTTAATCGCTTGTTCAATCACATATTGCGAAGCGCTGACGGCTGTAATCACTTTTTGAATATTATCTTTGCCGCTAATTTGTAAACCATTAGGGCAATAATCTTTGATTAGATCAATTTTGAGTAAATCATTTAAGTGAAGAGCAATCGTATTGATTGAGGCCATTAATTCCGTACTCTTTTAATTTTGGCGCCCAACGAACTTAATTTTTCTTCAATGCGCTCATAACCGCGATCAATGTGATAAATACGGTCAACTAACGTGTCGCCTTCGGCGACAAGTGCAGCCAGGACTAAACCCGCAGAAGCACGTAAATCGGTTGCCATAATCGGGGCCGCATGTAATTTGGGTACGCCTTTAATTACCGCAATATTGCCTTTTAATTGAATATCGGCGCCCATGCGTTGTAATTCCTGCACGTGCATAAAACGATTTTCAAAAATGGTTTCGGTGACAGTAGCATTGCCGGCGGCAATGGTGTTTAACGCTAAAATTTGCGCTTGCATGTCAGTGGGAAATGCGGGAAAAGGTGCTGTGGTAATATCCACGGGGCTGGGCCGTTTTTGCATTTTAATTTCAATAATATCCGCGCCATTTTTAATTTCAGCGCCAGCAAGGCGTAATTTATCAATCACGGCTTCCAATAAATGACTTTGCACGCCTTTTAATTTTACTTGGCCGCCAGTCATGGCAACAGCAGTTAAATAAGTGCCTGCTTCAATCCGGTCTGCCAACACGCGATAAATGCCATCGCCAGGTAATTTATTCACGCCTTCGATAGTTAAAGTATCAGTGTCAATGCCACTGATTTTGGCGCCCATCTGATTTAAAAAATGTGCCAGATCAGAAACTTCCGGTTCGCGTGCTGCGTTTTTCAATACCGTAGTGCCTTTAGCTAAGGTTGCTGCCATCAGTAAATTTTCGGTGCCGGTAACAGTGACTTTATCCATGACCAAAGTAATACCATGCAAACCATTGGGCGCATCCGCAATGATGTAACCATTTTCAACAACAATTTGCGCACCCATGCGGCGCAATCCTTTTAAATGTAAATCGACTGGCCGTGAGCCAATAGCGCAACCGCCCGGCAACGAAACTCTGGCATGACCGTAACGCGCGACTAAGGGCCCTAGCACCAAAATGGCAGCGCGCATGGTTTTTACTAATTCATAAGGTGCGACTAAATTATCGACTTTTTCATTATTAACAGTGATGCGCATCGGTTCTGACATGGTGACATCGGCGCCCAAGCTGCAGAGTAGGTTCACCATCGTTGTGACGTCATGCAAATGTGGCACGTTTTCAATCGTCACCGGCGATTCTGGCAATAATGCCGCTGCTAAAATCGGTAGCACCGCATTTTTCGCGCCTGAAATCGTAATGCAACCTTCAAGTGGTTTGCCGCCGCTGATTAAAAGTTTATCCATGTTTTTTCTCGGTTTTAAATTTCCCAACAGCGACTCTCGCTGTAAATTATTCCGTAATAAATGGCATCAAATTACTTAAGTTCAAAATTTTTTTTACGTGAGAAGATAATTGAATAAATCGAATATTTTTATGTTGTTTTTTAGCTTCTTTAATTAATTCAATGAAAAATGCTGTAATTGAGCTATCACAAGTTTGTAAAGCGCCACAATCAACTTTTAATTCATTGTTTTTTGTTAGACAAACACTAGCTTTTTGTAACTCAGTAGTTACGTTTTCGTAATTAATCGTCTGAGATAAAGTATAAATCGCTTGCATGATTATTTGCGTTGTTGCAAACGTTGCAACAATCCTTCCATTCCGCCTTGACGTAGCACCGGGCCAAATTGTTCGTTGTAACTGTTGACCATGCTGATGCTATCCACCACTAAATCATAAACTTTCCAATTACCGCCGCTTTGAATCAAACGATAATTTAAATTAATCGGTTGTTTACCAGCGCCTTGAACTTGGCTGTTGACCTGAATGCGGCCACTGCCTAATTGCGTAATGCGTGGTGAAAATATAATTTTTTCATTAGAGTAATTAGCTAAGGCCCCCGAGTAAGTGCGGGTCACATAACGCGTAAAAGCCTGGGTGAATTGCGCCTTTTGCTGTGCTGTCGCATTGCCCCAATAATTACCATTTTGACCAGGCTGATTAATCACTAATTGCGACATGTAATTTAAATCTACCTGTGGCAGCAAAATATTTTGTACTAGACGATATAAATTTTCCGGGCTTCTATCTGAAATTTTTTTCAATGCAGTAATCATCGAATCAGTGGTTGCTTGCAGCATATCTATCGGTGCTGCTGCAAAAACATTTAATTGAAAAACAGCGAAGAGAACTAATATAAAAACTTTTAAACGTCTCATGGTTTGCCCTCGTTACCTGATTTTTGCGCGTTAAATAAAAACTGACCAATTAATTTTTCCAATACTAATGCCGATGTGGTGTTTTGAATTAAACTGCCGTCATGCAAATTTTCTTTTTCATAACCTGGCGTCAAACTAATGTAGTTGGAGCCCAATAAACCTTCGGTATAAATCGCAGCAGTGGTATCAACCGGAATATTTTTTTCGCTGTCATCAATTAATAAAACTACACTAGCGCGAAAATCTTCAGGATTTAAATGAATGCTGCCGACTTCACCGACACGCACACCGGCAATTCTCACCGGCGCACGTGGTTTTAAATCGCCAACATTATCGAAGTAAGCAATCACTTGATAACTACCGCTATGACCAATACGCGTTAAACCGCTGACTTTCAAAGCGAGAAACACCAAAGCCGCAATGCCAGCCACCATAAATAAACCAACAATAAATTCAATAAAGCGTCGATTCACGTTACCAACCTCTTAACATCATAGCAGTTAAAACAAAATCCAGTGCGAGCACCGCCAAAGAAGAATAGACCACCGTTTTTGTTGTCGCCCGGCTAATACCGAGTGCATTTGGAACGGTGTAATAACCTTGATAAACCGCAATCCAACTGATGACAAAACCAAAAACGATGCTTTTAATTAAGCCATTAATCACATCATTGTAAAAACTCACCGAGGCCTGCATATTAGACCAAAACGAACCGGCGTCAACGCCTAACCATTTCACGCCGACTAAATAACCGCCCCAAATCGCAACTGCTGTAAAAATCGTTGCCAATATCGGCATCGAAATAAAACCCGCCCATAAACGCGGTGAAATTACGCGCCATAAGGGATTGACTGCCATCATTTCCATGCTGACTAATTGTTCAGTTGCCTGCATCAAACCAATTTCTGCCGTCAATGCCGTGCCAGCGCGGCCCGCAAATAATAATGCGGTCACCACCGGCCCCAGTTCGCGCGTCACACTTAACGCCAATAATTGGCCCAACTGCTGTGAAGCGCCAAAACGCGATAGGGTGTTAAAGCCCTGCAATGACACCACCATGCCAATAAAAATTCCGGACAAAATCACAATAATCAACGAAAGCACGCCAACAGCGTAAAGCTGTTGGATAAGTAAGGGGAAAGCTTTGCGGATGTCAGGACGACGGAATAGCGTTTGAGCCAAGAAAAGGCCCGACACGCCAAGGCGGCGGAGAAATTCCAGCGTCACACTGCCGAGCCGTTGAATCGCATCAATCATGAAAACAAATCCTCTTCATAGGGTTTGGCAGGATAGTGATAGGGAACGACGCCATCCGGCAGGCCTTGCATAAATTGTTTTACCGCGGGGTTTTCACTGTTTAGCATTTCTTCTGCATTGCCATGCCCCAGGACCTTGCCGCCAGCAATCATATAAATGTAATCCGCGATGCTCGCCGATTCGTTCACATCATGGGAAACCAGGATGGTGGTGATGCCGAGGGCTTCGTTCACTTTTTTGATTAACTGCACCAATACCGCCATGGTAATGGGGTCTTGGCCGGTGAAGGGCTCGTCGTACATCATCAATTCGGGATCTAATGCCAAAGCTCTTGCCAAAGCTACGCGGCGGTTCATACCGCCGGATAATTCATTGATCATGAGTTGATTTGCGCCTCTTAAACCTACCGCTTCAAGTTTGGTCAATACGAGGTCACGTATTAAATTTTCGGGGAGCCTTGTATTTTCCCGCAAAGGAAAAGCAACGTTTTCAAACACGTTCAAATCGGTAAATAAACCACCGGCTTGAAATAACATCGCCATGCGACGTCGTACTTCATACAATTTTTTTTGTGAAAGCTGATTGATCTTGATGCCGTCAAAAACTACTTGCCCACTATCTGGTTGCAATTGGCCGCCGATCAAACGCAATAAAGTGGTTTTACCACAACCACTCGGCCCCATAATCGCCGTAATTTTGCCACGAGGAATAGTTAAACTCATGTTATCTAATATCTTGCGCCTGCCGCGGCTGAAGCTGACTTGATCAAGGCTTACAATAGAATCGCTTATATTCACAAACTTTCTCAATTAGTGACCGCCCAAGGGCGGTAAAAGCTCCGTTGGGGATTTTGTGGTCGGTTAAATTCCGTTGTGTTTAGGGCCTGTTTACAATTGCTGTTTCGTGACGAAAAAAGCAAGGGTTGAGTCAAAATCGTATCAAATTTGAGGCGGCATAGTCATTCTATGCAACGAAAATTTGATACGATTTTGGCCAACCCTTGCTTTTTGCAGTAGAAAGAGCAAGTGTAAACAGGCCCTAATTAGTGTAGTAAAGTTTTGTCTGCTTCGTATGGTAGACAGCTAAATTCCAGCTAGCACCTTTGCGTATAACCAGTTAATATTAGCGTGATTCCTGTTTTCCAAGGTGGTATGTTTAAACCAGGCAGGATTTGCAAGCTTGTATTAAACTCAAGCGAGTAAAACCCGACCTTCACAGCCCTTCAACAGCGGGAACCGCTGTTAACGTTCAAATGCTTCAAAAAAATCCAAAGCAAAAAATGGCAGACAAAGATATTTACTTTGAGACAGCACGTCAAGTAATTGATATCGAAGCAGAAGCGATTATCAATTTAAAATCGCGCATTGATGAAAATTTCGCCAAAGCTTGTGAAATGCTTTTGCATTGCAAGGGGCGCATCATTGTGACTGGCATCGGAAAATCCGGCCATATTGCCAACAAAATTGCCGCGACTTTTGCCAGCACGGGTACGCCATCGTTTTTTGTGCATCCAGCTGAAGCTAATCATGGCGATATGGGTATGATTGCTGCTGACGATGTCATTTTGGCATTATCGAATTCCGGTGAAACACGCGAATTATTGACGCTTTTGCCCTTGATCAAACATTTCAAAATTCCTTTAATTGTCATTACTGGCAACTTAAATTCCAAATTAGCACAATCTGCCAATGTGACACTCAATACTGCGGTGGCAGAAGAAGCTTGCCCTTTAGGTTTGGCGCCCACTTCCAGCACTACCGCGAGTCTTGTGATGGGCGATGCTTTAGCGATTAGTCTATTAAAAGCGCGGGGTTTCACCGTAGATGATTTTGCTTTGTTTCATCCCGGCGGCAATTTAGGCAAACGTCTATTACTCCGTATCCAGGACATCATGCGTACTGGTGATGCCATTGCAAAGGTCAATATTGATGCGGGCCTTGACCAGGCTTTAATTGAAATGACCCAAAAAAATCTAGGCATGACCACAGTTGTTGATCAAAATGGTCGCTTGCTCGGGATTTATACAGACGGCGATCTGCGCCGCAGTTTGAGCAAAGGACTCGATGTGCATCAAACCAGAATTGCTGAGGTGATGACAAAAGCGGTAAAAAGTGTCACTCAAGAAATGCTAGCCGTCGATGCTTTGCGTTTGATGGAAACTTATAAAATTACTGTATTAACGATTGTCGATGACCAAGAACATTTAATCGGTGTCTTGCATATGCACGATCTCCTGTCCCATGGTCTCAATTAATGAATTATCCCGCTGAATTAATCGAAAAAGCGAAAAAAATACGCTGCGTTATTTTTGATGTTGATGGCGTTTTAACCGACCGAAAAATTTATTTTTCCGATTCCGGCGAGCAGTCGCGCGCTTTTAATATGTTTGATGGCTTAAGCATCAAAAAGTTATTAGAACTCAATGTTGAAGTAGCAGTAATCACAAGCCGCCGCTCTTCAGGCGTTGCTAAACGCCTGCAGGAATTAGGCATTAAACATTTTTATCAAGGCAGTGAAGAAAAAAAAGCAGCTTACGAGAAAATTCGCGCAGACTTGAATTTGAATGATCAGCAAATTGCGTATGTCGGCGATGATTGGATTGATTTACCTTTAATTCGCCAGGTGGGCTTAGGTATTATCGTCGCAGACGCTGAGCCAAAATTAATGCTATATGCGGATTGGCAAACGCAAAAAAAAGGCGGTGAGGGTGTGGCACGCGAAGTTTCTGATTTAATTTTAATAGCACAAAATCTATTTGAAGCAGCATATGGCGTTTATTATCTTTAGACAACGCAATTTATATTTAACGCTAATATTAATTTTCACATTAATATTAACGACCGTTCTTATGAATCATACCTTACGTCCCGCATTTTTCACGCGTCCCGCGCCATCAAAAGATTCACCCGATTCTTTTATGAAAAATATTCATTATGCGCAATTTAATGAGCAAGGAGAATTATCTAATCAATTGAATGCAAACAGCATCACCCATTTTGCTAATAGTGATACTGCCATCATTAATCAGCCTTATTTGATTTATTATACCGAGGCAGGTTATCACTGGACTATCGCTGGCGATTATGCAAATAGTCAGCATTCGTTACAAGAAATTGATGTCAGAGATAATGTAAAAATCGAAAAAATTAATCAAAAAACCCATCAAGTGGAAATGACCATTACCACCAGCCAAGCCAGCGCTTATCCGAAAAAAAAATATGCATTTACGGATGCGCCGGTTACGATTACGCAACTCGACAGCGTCGTAAATTCTGTCGGCATGACAGTGGATTTAGCGACGGGAGAAGTGAAATTACTTTCTGATGCAAAAGGCGTTTATCAAAATGAAAAAAAATAAATTTTTTGCCAGCTTGATTTTTTTTAGCATTTTATGTTTTGGCGCAAGCGAAGACCCAGCTAATTTTACATCTGACCATGCGAATTATAATTTGAAAACGCGTGAGTATATTTTTGAAGGTCATGTCATCATGACGCAAGGCAAAGATCGCTTGTATGCAGATAAAGTTGTGACATATCGTGATAAAGCTGGGAATGTCAGCAAAGTGATTGCTTACGGCAAACCGGTCAATTATTTAATTTATGGCGCTGATCAAAGTTTGACTCGCGCACAAGCGCTGACCTTGGAATATTATCCGCTAATTAAACGCGCAATTTTGATTGATGAGGCAAGCATTACTCAAGGCAACAACAAAACAATTAAAGCGCCAAGGATTATTTATGATTTAGCCAAGCATCAAATTATTGGACAATCCAATCAAAAAGAGCGAAGCAGTTTGACTTTCACGCCCGATGATTTTCAAAAGGAAAAATAAGTGGCAATTTTAGAAGCAAAAAATTTAAAAAAAGTTTATCGCAAACGCGCGGTGGTGAAAGATGTCAGCATTCGCGTTGAAAGCGGTCAGACGATTGGTTTGCTCGGGCCAAATGGCGCTGGCAAAACCACAAGTTTTTACATGTTAGTAGGCTTGGTGCGTCCAGATGCAGGAAAAGTTTTTTTAGATGAAAAAGATATTACGCTTTCACCCATGCATCAGCGCGCGCGCGCAGGCCTAGGTTATTTGCCGCAGGAAGCTTCGGTTTTTCGTAAGTTAACGGTTGCAGAAAATATTTTAGCTATATTACAACTGCAAAAAGATTTAACCATAGCAGCGCGAGAGCAAACTTTAAACGAATTACTGCAAGAATTTCATATTGATCACTTGCGCGACCAGGAGGCAATGAGTTTGTCAGGTGGTGAAAGAAGGCGAGTTGAAATCGCCCGCGCTTTGGCGACTAACCCGCATTTCATTTTGCTCGATGAACCTTTTGCCGGCATTGATCCGATTTCAGTGCTGGACATTAAGCGCATCATTGAACACTTGCGTCAGCGTGGTATTGGCGTATTAATCACCGACCATAATGTGCGTGAAACCTTGACCATTTGTCAACATGCCTATATTGTCAGCGGCGGTGAAATCATCGCGGCAGGCAATGCTAAGGCCATTATGGCCAATCAGAAAGTGCGGGAAGTGTATTTGGGTGAGGAGTTTGATTTATAATTTAGCGGTTCCCGCTAAAAACGTGTTTGTTCGGATGAGGCAGGGTTTTTTAGGGCAGATTTTTTGCGAAGTTATATTTATTTTATTTAAACTTTAACAGTAATGAGGAATTTAAAATGTCTATTAATTTTACCGGCGGTTCAGATCCTTTACGTGAATTTACCACGGATAAAATATCTCAGATTTACAAACTAGCTCCACGTATTACGCAAATTAATGTCATTTTTAAAGTGGAAAAACCGCGTAATCATGTCGAAATTAATTGTGATATCCCGAATCTAAAATTATTAAATGCCACTGCTGAAGCGGATGATATGTATGCTGCAGTCGGTCTTGCTGTCGATAAAATCAAACACCAACTGCAAAAAATAAAAGGCAAAATGCAATCCCATCAAGAGTGATTTGATTATTCAATCCATTCATGCAGTTTTACTCGAGCTTGACGGCCTTGGCGTTTTGCTTCGTGGTGACGCCAGTATTGGCAAATCGGAAGCCGCATTAGCATTAATTGACCGCGGTCATATTTTGATAGCCGATGATGTGGTAGGAATTAAAACGGAAGCAGGAAAGTTAATCGGTTATAACATCGATGACCGCTATTTATTACATAGCCGTTATTTAGGCATATTAGATATACCAAATATTTTTTCTGAAAAAGCAGTAAAAAAACAAACAGAAATAAAATTAATGATTAATTGTTTTAATGAAAAATTTGCGGAGCCAATTTTAGATTTTGTATTTAATGAAGAAACTATTAATCAAATAAATATAAAATCCTGCAAATTAAATTTTTATCAAGCGCAGAATATTGCTTTAAAAATTGAATTGATTGTGAAGTTATATTTGTCATTTTGCGGGAGCTTCGCTTCCCCAACTTGTTCCCTGATGTAAAATTAGCATGGAATAATTCAGTGCTAACTGAATCTGAAAAAATTGTTGTGGGAGCGAAGCTCCCGCAAAATGACAAGAAAAAAGAGGATTAAACCATGACCGTCAGCATTTTACTCATGACCCACGAAGGCATCGGCCAAGCATTTATTCGTGCGGTAAAAGCTACCTTGGCGCGTCCTTTACCGTTGAAAATATCTTATGTCGAATTTTTCGATCCCATCGACGTTGATAAATTAGCTGAAGAATTATTTTCAGCAATTAAAAATTTTGACCAAGGCGCTGGCGTTTTAATTATTACTGATATTTATGGTGCCACTCCATGCAATATCGCCAAACGTTTGATGCAACATGAGCAAGTGCGTGTTATCACTGGGCTAAACTTACCGATGCTATTGCGCGTGATGAATTATCCCGATTTAAATTTGGAAGAAATGTGCGATAAGGCCATCACCGGTGCACAAGCCGGCATTATCCGTTGTCTAGTAGAGCAAAATGCAAACCACTAAAATTAAAATTGTAAATAAACTTGGCCTACATGCGCGTGCTGCCGCTAAACTCGTCCACCTCGCCAGCCGTTATGCCAGCGAAATCAAAATCATCAAAGATCAGCAAGAAGTCAATGCAAAAAGCATCATGGGAGTAATGATGCTAGGTGCTGCTCGTGGAACAGAATTAAACTTGCAAGTTTCTGGTGAAGATGAAATTCAAGCTTTTAAAGATTTGATTGCCTTGATTGAAAACCGATTTGGTGAGAGTGAATAAATGCTTAATCCAAATTAAAAATAAAAGCCTGCACGATTAAAGCAATACTCGAAATAAAGATCGCAGAAAATGTCAGCGACATTCCTATCACGCGAAAATGAAACAATGGCTCGGTCAATAATTCATATTTTAAAATACTTAAAGCATGAGAAATTCGGCCAGCAACCAACATAATTGCCAGTAATAATATGAGCCATGCTGGCGCATTTAATGCAGCTAAAGCCAGCTGCAAAATCAAGGCAAAACTCACGTAATCAATAAAATTTTTGTGCGCGGCAATTGCGCGTTGCAAAATGGTTTGATTACCATGACCAATAGCGACGCGCAAATAGCGACGTTTCTTGATAACGTTAATACTTAAACTTAAAAATATTAGCGTTAATAAAAAACATTCGAATGCAAATACAATAAATCCATTCATTAACTAATTCCCAAAGTAGTTAGGTGAGGTATATTTATGATGACTTTTTTCGTGTTGAAACAGCCGTTCTCAATAACTCTTAATTTAAACTAATCACCAAAAATATCACGCCATTATCGCGGCCAATTTTTAATAGCAAGCGGTCCGGATTTTGACTGGTGGCTTCGAGTAATTCATTAACGTTAGTCACAGCCTGATTGTTGACCGACATGATGACATCTCCGGGGCGTAAGCCATCGAGAAACGCATCTGAGGTTTCATCGACATCAAGCACGCCAACGCCTTTGACCGGCCCCAGTCCAGGCACCAATTGATCATAATTGGTTAAACGCACGCCATCCAAAAACGGTGGGACTCGCGTCAGAGCGAAGCGCTTCATATCGTCAAATGAAACTGTTTTTGCGCTAATCGTTTTTAATTTGCCGCCACGTTTGACTTCTAGGGTTACATTGCTGCCAGGCGGCATGAATCCTACCATGTTGCGTAATTGTGAAGCGTCATTGATCGGACTGCCATTAATTTTGATAACAATATCCGCCTCCTGTAATCCAGCTTTTTGCCCAGGTGAGCCTTGGGTAACGCTGGTAATTAAAGCGCCTTTACTGCCACTGACATTAAAGGCATCAGCCAAATCTGGGGTTAAATCCTGCACCATCACGCCTAAAATACTGCGCTCAACTTTGCCGGATTTAATTAATTGCTGCGCCACACTTTTGACCATGTTGCTGGGAATAGCAAAGCCAATGCCGACATTGCCACTGATGGGGCCGATGATGGCAGTGTTCATACCAACGAGTTCACCTTTAAGATTGACTAGCGCGCCGCCGCTGTTGCCTGGATTGATCGGCGCATCGGTTTGAATAAAATTTTCATAGCCTTCAATGCCTAAATCATTGCGATTCAATGCAGAAATGACGCCGGAAGTGACGGTTTCATTGAGGCCGAAGGGATTGCCAATCGCGGCTACAAAATCACCCACTTGCAATGCATCAGAATCAGCAAATTTAATGGTTTGCAAATTTTTTGCCTTAATTTGCAGTAGCGCAATGTCAGTGGCTTTATCAGCGCCAATTTCCTTAGCCTTAAAGCGCCTGCCGTCGCTTAAAGTCACCATGATATTTTTAGCATCTTTTATAACATGGGCGTTGGTAATGATATGGCCTTTTTCTGCATCAATAATGATGCCAGATCCCATGTCTTGAAATTTTGGCGAAAAATCGGGGCCGTTAGGGCCAGAGGGCTGGCGTGGTTTTGGCATCTGCCTGGCAGCTTCTTCTGGATTGATCTCCCCTAAAACCGTCACATTCACCACCGCAGGCATCACCATTTTAAGCATCGGCGCAAACGAGGCTTGCTCTTTGCTGCTGCTAGAAGGCGGCGTTTCGGCATCAGCATTCACTTCGTAGCTGTAAACAAATACGCTTAATATGGCGATGATTAACAAACGCAACAAAAAATTTGATTTATACATAATTAACTATCCTAAAATCCTCATTGGATTTTATTGATTAAATTTTAATAGCTTGCCGCTTGGGGCGGGGTGTTCTTTTCAAGTTCGATAAATCAAGCTGAGCAAGCGCCCTGTGAGTTGATTATCTCGACGGTAAGAATAAAACAGTGTTTTATCTTCGTAAGTGCAAAATTCTCCGCCATAAATAGCAGTAACACCCAGCGATTGTAACTGCTGCCGTGCAATAAAATAAAGGTCGCAAAGCCATTTGTCTGGGTTTTTCGCTGCAACAAAAGCACTCGCATTAGCCATATCCAGTTCTAAAAATATTTTTTTAAGTGCTTCATCCACTTCGTAATGCTTCTGACAAATTGCCGGCCCCAACCATACCAATAATTCATTGGCAGGCACATTGAGTTTTTCGATGGTTTTTTCAATAATTTTTTTAGCCAGCCCACGCCAACCGGCATGCACCGCCGCCACGCGGTCACCATTTTTTGTGCAAATTAATATTGGCACGCAATCAGCGGTTTGTACCGCACAAACATCATCGCGCGAAAAACTAAAACTTGCATCAGCTTCGGGTTTTACTAATGTTAAATTAACTTCACATACAATATCGCTGTGAATTTGTTTTAACAAAAAGGGTTCTTTAGGTAAATTTAATTCTTTTTTTAAATCGGCAAAATCCGTTGCTTGATAACTTGGCCCACGCAAGCAGGTTGTCGTACAAGCAAAAACATTTTCTGGTTTTGGCCAGTTGGGAATAAGGTATTTTTCTAAATAAAGTTTCATGAATAGACCTTAGTTATTTTTGGCATTATATACCCAAAACGGATAGGTTTTAGGCGTTCTTGCATCCGATGGAGTAAAAATAAAAAGGTAAGGAAATTTTTTATGTTTTGATTACCCCTCATCCGCCCCTTCGGGGCACCTTCTCCCACAAGGGGAGAAGGGCAGGGTCGGTGACATCTGCCAACAAAATAAACTTCAATGCAATGAAGTAAATAGTGTTCAATGTAATGAAATAAATCGTGCTATGAAAGACTATTGAACTATGAGGAGACCCTTCTCCCCTTGCGGGAGAATGTGGCCCAACGGGCCGGATGAGGGGTGATCTCTCTATGTTAACAGCATACGCTACAGCTCAGGATTAGGCTGACATTTCTAAAATCGCCAACAGCTGCTGAAAATCCTCCGGCAGCGCCGCTGTGACTTTAATTTCTTTTTGCTCAGTCGGGTGAAGTAATTCCAATTGGGCTGCGTGTAACATCTGGCGAGAACAGTTCTGTATAGCTTCACGCGCCTCTATCGATAAATTTTTCGCCAATATCCCACGCTTACCATAAGTTTTATCACCGACCAATGGATGACCAATATGCGCCATATGCACCCTGATCTGATGCGTGCGTCCGGTTTCCAGTTTGACACGCAATAACGTATGCGCAGGAAAGCGTTTTTCAACGCGATAATGAGTAACAGCAGCTTTACCCTCTAGCACTACCGACATTTGCGTCCGCTTTTCTGGATGGCGACCGATATCAGCGCGAATACTGCCACCACTGATAATTTTTCCTTGCACCAGGGCGAGATATTCTCGCTGAATTTCATGCGCCTGCATCATTTTATTCAAACGCTGATAACTTTGCGCGCTGCGCGCAATGCAGAGTAACCCGGAAGTATCTTTGTCTAAACGGTGGATAATGCCAGCGCGGGGCAGGGTGGCCAGGTTAGGGTCAAAATGCAGCAAGGCATTGAGCAGGGTATGGTCTGGGTTGCCAGCTCCTGGGTGCACCACCAGGCCTGCGGGTTTATTGATAATGACTAAATCCTCGTCCTCATAAGCAATCGCTAAAGCGATGGCTTGGGGCTGCCAATCCTCTTTTGCTTTGATTTCAGTATTCAGCTCAATTGTTTCATTGCCTTTAATGCGGTATTTGCTCGCAGTGGTTTTGCCATCGACAGTCAATTCGCCGGATTCAATCCAGTTTTTAAATTGCATGCGCGAATAATCTTTACATTGCGCAGCGCAAAATTGATCAACGCGCATGCCGATGTTTTCCACGGTCGCTTTAAAATGCAATTTGAGTTTTTTAGGCATATGATTTACAAGCAAAAACTTTGCCGCTATCCTATGCCTTTCCTTAAAAGACGACAAGCGCAATGACAAAATTGATAAGAATTTTCGCCGGTATTTTGCTAATTTTGGGACTTGCCTCCTGCGGTACTTCTGAACCTTTCAAAGCTTACAAAGGCAAATCCGAAACCCAAATTTACCAGCAAGGCGTGCAAAATTTAGACAAGAAAAAATATGGCTCTGCCGCCAAAGATTTTGAAGCATTAAATGCGATTTATCCTTTTGGCCAATATTCCGAACCCGCGCAACGCGATTTAATCCAGGCTTATTATGAATCCGATGATCCAGCTTCGGCGCTCGCTGCGGCTGACCGTTATATCCGCTTATACCCGCGTGGCCCGGGAATTGATTACGCTTATTACATGAAAGGCGAAATCGATTTCGCCCGCGAACAAGGCTGGCAGCAAAAGTTTTTTAAAATTGATCCAGCAGAACGCGACGTCAGTTATATGAAAGATGCTTATCAAAGCTACAACCAATTAGTTGTGTTATTTCCACAAAGTAAATACGTGCCAGATGCACGTAAGAAAATGCAAATCATTCGTGATAATTTAGCCAAACATCAAGTGCAAACGGCTGAATTTTATTATGAACGCAAAGCTTATGTTGCAGCGGTCAATCGCGCACAAGGTGTCATTAGCGAATATCGTGATACCAATCAAATTCCGGCTGCGTTATTTATCATGGCGAAATCTTACGAAGCGCTCGGCCAAACTGATAATGCCAATCGTACTACTCGCACGTTAATTATGGACTATCCGCAATCGCCGCAGGCATTAAAAATTAGTAAGAAATGATATTAAAAAAGGCGATTTAATTTGTGATCGGTTAGTTCAAGCAGCATTTGCAAACACCCCTCATCCGCCCCGTTGGGGCACCTTCTCCCGCAAGGGGAGAAGGGTC
>CAYTUN010000050.1:0-18543 GCA_964441315.1 uncultured Gammaproteobacteria bacterium
AATTAAGTAAACTTTTTATAGCAAACAATGTTCGCGTATTAAATTTAGCCGCCGTGTTGAGCAAAATTAATTGATTAATTGCTTGAGGATATTTGCGCGCGAGTGTTTGTGCGATTGCGCCACCCATGGATTGGCCGAGAATATGCGGTTTGATTAATCCAAGCTCCTGAATCAAGTTCATCGTATCATCCGCCATGGTTTCAATGGTAAAAGGCCCACCATGGTCTTTTGTTTGGCCGATGCCACGATTATCAAAAATCAGTACTTGGAAAGCTGCGGCGAGTTTATTTAGCATCCCTGACCAAAAAATATGATCGCAGGTATAACCCGCAATTAATACCAAAGGCTGGCCGGCTCCATGCAGTTCATAATAAATTTCAATATCGTTTATTTTGAGTTTAGGCATAATAAATTTTGCTCAAATTAGTCAATTTGGAATTTATATGTTCAGTTGTAAAAAATAGCACGATATATTTTTAAAAATCTATTTTTTATGGAAATAAAAAATGGTGCCGAGAAGAGGACTCGAACCTCCACAGGGTTGCCCCCACAAGTACCTGAAACTTGCGTGTCTACCAATTCCACCATCTCGGCTTAAACGCTTTGACAAGCGTTTAAAAAAGGAAGGATAAGTCTGTTGCCACAAGGGCCTGTTTACAATTGCCTTTTTCGTGACAAAAAAGCAATAGTAAACAGGCCCTAATTTTTTCTGCCAAAAAAACAAAACGAGTCAAAAAAATGCCGATATTTCTACCACACCATTCGCCCGCATCGAATTCACCCCACCTTTGATTTTTTCGCCAGAAAAAATTAGATTTTACCCGCTACTTCGTCACAATTGTAGCGAGAATATTCATCAATGAGAGAGGCCTGCGTGGTGGGCATCACACCGCCGACTTGCGTCGATTGGCTGCTCATTTGCAGATCGCCCATTGCCTGTTTAATTTGATGGCATTTCTGCTGTTGCTTTTCTGGTGAAAGCTCGACTTGAGGTTTCTGAAATAAAGAGCAACTGCTTAGTAGTAAAACTGCAATGACTAAAATTAGGGTGCGCTTCATAAAAATTTCCTTTTAGTGACATCTCAAGCCTAAATCGATACTATAACATTCCATGGAAATAGGACAACAAAATGGTGATGAATTTTAAATCTGAAGACCCGAATTATTTGCAGGAAAAGGAAAAATATCCTGACCCGATCCCGAGCCGCGAATTTATTTTACTGACTTTAAAAAAAGCCGGTAAAGCGATGACGCGCGAGCAATTACTGCGCCAGTTTCATCTACAAACCGAAGCGCAACTTGAAGCCTTTCGCCGCCGTTTGATTGCGATGGAGCGCGATGGCCAATTGATGCGCAATCGCCGCGGAAAATATGCGCTTGTCGATCAATTAAATTTAGTGCGTGGCCGAGTGATTGGTCATAAAGAAGGCTTTGGCTTTTTAGCGCCAGATCAGGGTGGCGATGATATTTATTTATCGCCTTATCAAATGCGCGGGCTTTTTCCTGGCGATGTCATCTTGGTCCGCGTCAGTCAAAATCGCGGCCGCCGTGAAGGGGTTTTGGTCGAAATTTTAGAGCGCCATACCCAAACCATCGTCGGTCGCCTTTGTATTGAAGGCAAGCTTTGCTTTGTTCATCCGCATGATAAAGACACGCCGCAAGACATTGCGATTGCACCTGACGATTTAAATGGCGCAAAAAATGGCCAGTTCGTTGAAGTCGCGATTATCGAACAACCTTCCGCCCGCCGTCAGGCGATGGGCCGCGTGATAGAAGTCCTGGGCGATGAATTACAACCTGGCATGGAAATCGAATTAGCCATTCGCGCGCACAATATTCCCTATCTCTTGCCGGAAGAAATTGCAGCGGAAGCGGCAGAATTCTCATTACAAATTCCGAAAAAAGAAATTCAACGGCGTTTAAATTTACGTCAATTACCATTTGTGACGATTGATGGCGAAGACGCTAAAGATTTTGATGACGCTGTTTATGCAGAAAAAATTAAAACCGGTTGGCGTTTATATGTAGCCATTGCCGACGTCAGTTACTATGTCACGCCAAAAACTGCTTTAGATAAAGAAGCAGAAGCGCGCGGCAATTCAGTTTATTTTCCTGGCCGCGTCGTTCCGATGTTGCCAGAAATTTTATCGAATGAATTATGCTCGTTAAAACCGCAAGTCGATCGCCTGGTTTTAGTTTGCATCATGCAATTAGATGCCAAAGGCAAAGTCACGCGCTATCAATTTGAAGAAGCCGTGATCCATTCAGCAGCGCGTTTGACTTATAACGAAGTCAGCCAAGTGATTTCCGGCAAAAAGAAAAATCATCCACAAATTAAAACGCTTGAGCCACTCTATAAATTATATTTGCAATTATTAAAACAACGCAAAGAGCGCGGCGCATTAGATTTTGACACCGAAGAAACCCGCATTATTTTCACCGATAAAAAGAAAATCAAATCGATAGTGCCAGTCGTCAGAAACGAAGCACATCGCTTAATTGAAGAATGCATGCTGCAAGCCAACGTTTGCGCCGCGAAATTCCTGCATAAAAACAAAACACCAGCCTTATACCGTGTGCATGAAGTACCCAGCAAAGAGAAAATTCAAAATTTAACAGAATTTTTAAAAGGCTTAGGCATGCGCGTCACGTTACCCCCAAAACCTGACGCGAAAGATTACGCCAAATTAATCGAACGCAGCAAAAGCCGCCCCGATACCCATTTAATTCAAACCGTCATGTTACGTTCACTGATGCAAGCAAAATATTCGCCGGACAATAAAGGCCATTTTGGCTTGTATTATAAATATTACACCCATTTCACGTCCCCGATTCGCCGTTATCCCGATTTAAGCGTCCATCGTGCTATCAAATCAATTTTAAACGAGAAAAAATCCGATAAAACTTTGCTCAATAAAAAAGAACTTTATAAACTCGGCGAACATTGCTCGATGACCGAACGCCGCGCCGATGAAGCCACTCGCGATGCAACGCAATCGCTAAAATGCTTTTTCATGAAAGACAAAATTGGCGAAACATTTGATGCCATTATTAGCGGTGTCGTTGGATTTGGCGTTTTTGTGGAAATTAAGCAGTTTAAAGTGGAAGGCTTGGTGCATGTGACGGCTTTGGGTGATGATTATTACCAATTTGATCCAAAGCGGTTTTTGCTGCAAGGCAAAACGACGGGGAAAAAATATCGCTTGGGTGATCAGATTCGTGTGCGTTTGTTGCGGGTGGATGTGGATGATCGGAATATGGATTTTGAGTTGGTTTAGAGACTTGATCTATTGTCATTCAAAAGCTTAAGCAAGTTAATTCTTTTTTTACCACCGCTGTTGATCTTATTTTTAACAAAATTGGCGAGATAGAAAATTATCTTGGCGAGTTTCGGGAGTATAAAAACCACCTTCGCTAATATTAAAGTCAGGAGATTGCCGCGTTCGCTTCGCTTCCTCGCAATGACAAAAGATGGGCTACTGTACCTCCCTGTTGTCATTGCGAGGAAGCGAAGCGAACGCGGCAATCTCCTGACAAGAATACGGCAGAAAATTAATTAACTAGAATTAATATCCCTGGTATTCCTAATAAGATGCTAAAAATTATTCCATCTTGATTTATTAAGCAGCTGTGTATGTAACTTCCTGACCTTCTGGATTTGGCTGGTGGCTTGCATCAACTACATTAGATTCTTTCTCCATACTGGTTTTTTTAATAACAGACGTTAAATTTAATTCGATGACACCTGCCAATTCGATCAACTTAGATTTCTCTTTATCAAGAGTGATATTGATTAATTGGCCGAGATGCATTAAGAGAATTGAGTACTGGTTCAAATCTTTGCCACAAAAATCTGCATTTATCAGTTTGTCTTCAAGTTTTAAAAGTAATTCTTTTTTATATGAGTTATTTGAATTTTCTAATATTTGGTTTAGATGAGCTAGGCTAAAATTATTTTTGTATGCGTTACAATTTGAAAAGTCTTTATGATTATCTGCAGGCAATAATTTTATTAGCAATAACACTTGATCTATACCTAAGCTGCTGATATTAAAATTTCCATGAGTTACCAAAAATTCAAACATCTTCACACGCAAACTCATACCACAAAAAGCCAGCATGTCCATAATATTATAAAAACCCTGTTCCCTAACTAATTTCTGCAGACCTTCTGCTTCAGAAGGGTTCAATTCTTTATTAACATCATTAACATATTTTTGTAGGTTTTCAAAAAACTCTGGGAGCATTTTTTTGAAGGTTTTATGATTAAAATAATAATAATCCTCGCCGTTTGCATGCTTTCCGGAAGTATTTTCAATTTCAGTTACGGAATCAGTAATGCCTAGTTTTTCTGAAATTATGGTGAGGCTGCTTTTTTTAGTAGATGATGCTAATTGCATCGGCTTTTCTGAGCGTTTGAAAAGTGAACTCACCCAGCCAAGCATTTTGTCAGCCGTTTTTATAAGAGCTGATTTTGCAAAATAGCTTTGTATTTTTTCGCTTAGAGGTAATTTAGGCTTTCTCGTTCTACTGCTCTCAAAAAAAACTGGAGTAACAGCAGGTTGCGGCTTGCTGTCTGTATAGGAATTGAGTTGCTTTTTAATAGCTTCGCGCAATTCTTCAGGATACATGGGGTTTTTTGCGATCAACTTCAAAATACTTAAACCATCGCTTTGATTAATACCAAAAGCACCAAAGTGACAAAACAAGCCTGGATAGTGCAAAAATAATCCTTCAACTAAGATTTTTGCTTGTATTTCCATTGTTTGACTAAATTCAATATCATTATCAAAATCCGGTAAGTGACCATGCTTTACATAAAATGCTTCCATCGCCATGGTCAGCGAGAGCACTGCTGCAGTTCGATCAGCGCTGGTTTTACAACCGCCAGTCCAAACACCGCCTCTGCCGCGTATGATCAAGATTTCTAATGCGGCTTTCCATAGGGCTGGGTTTTTATTATTTTTATCGTTTTGGGGTTGGGATTTGTTTAGTTTAATCCAGGATACTAGAGCTGATAACCCAATCTTAAATGAGTGGATCTTATTTTTATCAATGATGTTTTTTAGCTTAGTATTAATACTTGTATTTATCTTTTCTCGAAAATCTTTGATTTCATCTTTATGTATTTTTCTTTTTTTTTGATTATCTGTAATAATTTTTTCTAATGGATTTTCTATTCCAGCAACATTGTTTTCATTTAATCTAGGAAAAGTTGGCAGTTTAGCAGCAGTTAAAATTACATTGTAATTGGTTAGTAGTAGCTGCCAATTTAGTTTGGGCGAAAGTTTTTCAGGGCTAAGCTTGCGGCCTCTATTGACTGGGCTATTAGATTGCAATCTTATAAATGGCTCCTGTTCATCAGGAGCAGTGCTTGGTTTTCTAGATTGCTCTAAATTGGTTTCTAAAAAACTAAGATTATTATCATAAGGTGCTTCTCTTAATAAATGATCAAAAAAAAGTGGTGAGAAAAACGTTCCTTCAAAAAACAACGGTGAAATATTTATATTTGCTCTGCTAGATGTTTTTAACCATGGGGTGAAGAAATCTTCAAATGCTTCTTCAACCGGTAAGTTTTCTCGAATTGAGTCACCAACGAAGCCATGATGGCGCTGGTATTTTTTCCCGAATTGTCTGCTACTGCCACTATTAATAGCAGAATGCGGATAATAGTTGCTAGTTATAATAATAGGTTTTTGGTTTTTATCTGAACGCTGCTCAATAACAGTTTTTATTTTTCTAATATTGCTTAAAAACGGTAATATTTTGTTCAGGGTGGGTGGGATAGGGGACTTTAATTCAATCGGCTTTGTCTGTAATTCCATTTCTTTTAAATTAGTTAACAAGCGCGCAAGATTTTTTTTTTCTGATTCAGTTAAAAAATAATTATTACAATTGTTGTTATTTGCTAATATTTTATTTTTCAATTTCTTAAGTAAAATTTCCTTTAATAATTTTTTTTTGTATTCATCAATTTCTAATTTACCCCATAATAAATTCAGTTCATTAATCTCGTCTTTAATTTCATGTTTAATATCACCTTTCGATAGATCATCGATGTATTTTTTTACTTCTAGATCGTAAATATTAAAAGCTATTTCTTGTGCTGGTAAGGCATGAAATTTTTTTGATGAATCGATAGTTGTAGAACCATCTTTTAAAAACATATTTACGTTTATACCAAATATTTTTTTATTTGTATTTATTCTGTTTAATTCACTTAATTTATTTTCTATATAGGTTTTATTTTGATCAACCCAGTTTTTTAAAAAAACGGCTTCAGTGGAGTTAAGTTTATTCAAAAAACTTGAATTTTTTAATGAGCTCGCTTGATCATAATCGAGCGTTGATAATTTTAAGAGCTCTTCAGCCTGATCTTTTGTAATACTTGTTATCGGCTCCTCTACAAATGTAATTTTAGGCTCATTATCTTTTTCAATAACTTGCTGTACCTCTTTTGGCTTCAATAAAGAAAAACTCGCCAGTGGCTCTGAACGCAGTAATAATTTTTTAGCTGAAAAAAAATCAATATCTTTCTTTTCTTGGATTAATCTTGCTAATGCATTTAAATAATCCTGAAGAATTTCGTTTTTGAATTTAGATGCTAAATCCTGATTTTTATCGGGGACTTGCGATGCTGCTTTATATTCTGAGTAGATAGCGTATATTTTAGTTTTGATTTTCGTCTGTTCGGGTTGCTTTGAGTCAAATGGTAGTTCTAGGGCTACTGCGGCTGCTGCGGCAAACGCTAAAAGACGGGCATCAAAAATATTTTTCTGTTGCTGAGGTGTGAAAAGATTTATCTTGAGTACAGCGGTATCAAGATTTACATCGATCTCATAAAGATTATTTAATACCCGAAGGTTATCTTGTCGCAGAAATTCGTACATAGTGAGTTCGTATTTTTTAATTTTAATTATCGAGCGAGATTTTGAATTGTTATCTCACGCTGTATAAACTGTATTAATCTTGAAATTTAGCTGCAAGCAGGGATTATCGCGCGTAATGATGAAAATCGGTATAAGTGATAATTACTTAGTGTTAATTAAATTAAACTTAAATCCGCAAATTTTCTCGATAAATATCGCTATTTCTTAAGCTTGCCTTCAGAATGCATTTTGAAGCAACCACAGCTGTCCTTGTATTGGCTCCTGGTGTTGATGGCGTAAGCTAATTTCTTTGAGGGTTAATATTTTAAACATCGATGAGGCTAGCTCGCGAATGTAGTTCGCGCTATGTGAATAGCGCATAGTCGGATTCAATTGATAGCGTCCATTAGAGCTAATTTCAGTGGTAAAAGCAAATAAACCTTTTGAATTTAAAATCGATTTTACGCCGGAAAAAATAGCAGACAGATCGCCGATATAAGTAAACACATCACCTGCGATAATGATATCAGCGGCTTCGCATTGCTTTAAACTGCTAACAATGTCGCCTTGGATTAATTGCTGATAAATGTTTTTATTTTTAGCTTCAGCAATCATTTTGGCCGACAAATCAATGCCGATGATCGATTTAACTTTTTCATGCAAAATTTCCGCGCATAAACCCGTGCCACAACCCAAATCGATAACGGTTTTATCTTTTGATAAATAGGGTGAAAGTAGAAGATGAATTTCTTCAGGAACTCGATAACGCAAAAATTGGGCCAGATGCGTGTCGAAATAGGGCGCATATTGATCGAATAAATTTTCGATATATTGCTTAGGGGCCGCAACATAATGATCATTTTTTTGCTTTAATGCGCTTAAAATATACTGAATTTCTTCGTCTTTTGGATTTAGCGCCAATGCTTTTTCATAATATTCAATCGCTTTGGCATAATCCTGTTTTCTCAAATAGGCAACGGCTAAATTTTGGTAAATACCAGAATAATTCGCATCGAGCTTTAATACATTTTCAAAAAAACGAATCGCATCTTGATAGCGATCCTGATACAAAGAAATGACGCCAACATTAAATAAAGTATCGCTATCTTCTTTAATTTCCAATGCCTGATGGTAACAAACCATCGCCTTATCAAATTTTTTCTGCATTAAATATAAAGTGCCTAAATTATGCCAACTTTCAGCATGACGCGAATTTAAATTTAAAGCTTTTTCATATTGAACGATAGCTCGTTCAATTTCCTGTTTCTCGGTTTCGGCTATTGCTAAAAAGTGGTGGCTCAAATAATCTTCGCTATCATAGTCCAAAGCGCGCTGTAATAAGGCAGCAGCAGCTTCATTAGCGTTTTCTTTCAGCAAGATCTCCGCCAATTGCCGATAATAAATCGCTTGCGATTTATCCGATTTTATCGCCAACTCAAGTTGCTTTTTGGCTTCGGTGAAATCTTCTTTAATTTGCGCAATCAAGCTTAAATTAAAATATGCATCAGCATAATCTGATTTCAGTTCAATTGCTTTTTGAAAATGCGATTCTGCCAATAAATAGTTTTGATTTTGATAATATAAAATCCCTAAATTGTTATGCGCTGATGCCGAATTCGGCATCAGCTCCAGCGCTTTTTGAAAAGCCGAAGTGGCTTTTTCAAAATTGCCTCGGTGTTTTTCGATATTGCCTAAATTACTCCATAATGAAGCATTATTCGCTTCTAATTTAAGGGCGCTTTCAATATAAAGATATGCTTGATCAAATTGTTTTTCTTGCGCGTGCAAAATACCCAAGCCTTGTAGGGCCTGAAGATTATTCGGATTTTCGTTGAGCAGATTTTGATAAAGCGCTTTTGCGGTTTTGAAATCGCCAAGTTGATGTGCCTGTAGCGCTTCATCAAGCAGATTCATAATTTTTGCGATAGCAAAAATACGGCCATCACGTAGTTATCGCTGGTGTTATAGCGTTTGATGACTTCAAAATTGTGGAATGCTAACCAATAAGAATTACCATTTTGTTCCGGCAATATGAGCAAACGTGCAGTCGTATTGGTCGGATATTTTGCTGGAACTTTAATGCCGAATTTTTGCCATTCTGCAATTGTCAGGCGTTTATTTTTATATGAATCGATATTTTTTGCGTTTTTTGGATTAACTTTTACTTGAGTTGCAATCGGTTGGTTTGCCTGCCAACCATTTTTCTTTAAATAATTGGCGACACTACCAATTGCGTCGGTAGTATTGTCAAATAAATCCGCATGACCGCTTTGGTCAAAATTCACCGAATAAGCGCGATAACTGCTTGGCATAAATTGTCCGAGTCCCATAGCGCCTGCATAAGAACCCTGAATTTTCGCTGGATCCCAATTATGTTGTTTGCAAAGCAATAAAAATTCGGTTAATTCTTTGCGAAAGAATTTTTCGCGTGGCGGGTACTGAAAGGCAAGTGTCGTTAAAGCATCGAGCACGGAATATTTTCCTAACACGTTGCCGTAAAAAGTTTCAACGCCAATAATTGAAGTAGTAATTTCATCGGGCACACCAAAAGTTTTTTCTGAGGCATTCAATGCTTTACTGTTCGCTTTTTCAAATTCTCTACCACCTTGTATCCGTTTATCGGTAATAAAAAAATCACGATATTGATACCAGGGTTTGGCTTCATAGGGTGTGGTAATTTTTTTAATGACATTCGGATCAAATTGTGCTTCTTTAAACCAGGTCACAAGTTCTTTTTTCGTAAAAGCGTTTTTGACAATTTGTTCTTTGATGTATTCTTGCACTTGTGGATTGTCCAATACTATTTGAGCATAGCTCAAATTAAAGCTAAAAACTAAAGCGCTCAATAAAATTTTTAATAAATTTTTCATATTTTTTAAACTCACTTGAAATAAAATTTGTTTAGCTTAATAAGCGTCGATGCGTATGAATCGACATCAAAATACCAAAAGAACACATGATAGTAACAACCGCCGTGCCCCCGTAACTCACCAAAGGCAAGGGCAATCCAACAACGGGCAGCATGCCCGTTACCATGCCCATATTGACAAAAAAAGAAAAGAAAAAATTGAGCGTCAGCGCGCCAGCCAGTAAGCGTGAAAAACGCTCATTCGCGCGCGAAGCAATATATAAACCGCGCCAAGTAATAAATACATAAATTGCAATTAAAACAAGTGCGCCAATTAATCCCAATTCTTCACTGCAAACCGCAAAAATAAAATCGGTGGCGTGTTCGGGCAAAAATTGCAGATGCGATTGCGTGCCTTGCAAATAGCCTTTACCAAAAATACCACCAGAACCAATCGCAATTTTGGATTGAATAATATGATAGCCACTGCCAAGCGGATCGGTTTCCGGATTTAAAAAAGTGAGCACGCGCTGCTGCTGATAATCATGTAAAAAATGCCAGCCAACCGGTAAAGCTGCCAATACTAAAATCACACCAATGATAATAATCCGCCACTGCATCCCGCTTAAAAATAACACCCAAACCCCCGCGGTGCCGACCATGATTGCCGTGCCTAAATCCGGTTGCTCAATAATAATTGCTGTCGGAATCATTAATAATAAGGCCGCAATACAAATGTCCCAAAAACTCGGCGGTACTTTTCGTTTTGATAAAAAATACGCCAAAATCATCGGCGTTAAAATTTTCATAAATTCAGAAGGCTGAAATTTGAAAAATCCTAAATCAAGCCAACGTTGCGCACCTTTACCAATATGGCCAACAAAAGCCACCACCAGCAAGAGCAGCACGCCTACTGCATAAAACCAGGGCAGCAAATTACGGTAACGATAAAAAGGAATTTGCGCCAGCCCAATCATCAAAGCAAAAGCCAATCCCAAGCGCATGATTTGTTTAACCACCACATTCAAATCATGATTGCTGGCGCTAAAAAGAATAATTAATCCATAACCACAGAGCAGACAAATTCCAATAAATAAAGGCAAATCCAGATGTAATTTTTCCCAAATGCTTTGGCTTACACTTGCTGTGGAATTGCCGCTGTAATTTTTCAGTAAATTAATCCGTGTCATCGGGTTGTTCGGTGGTGGGAGATTGAGTTGGATCGTTGACGTGAAAATAATAATCAAATATCTGTTTAGCCACAATCACTGCTTTACCGGGGTTATTTTCCACAATGACGCATAATGCAATGCTGGGATTTTCCACAGGCGCATAGGCAATAAACCAGGAATGGGAGCGATATTTTTCAGGGATGCCCGCATTGCTGGTGTATGTTTTATAAATTGCAGGGCGTGGCACTTCGGCTGTACCGGTTTTGCCTGCCACGTTATAAGGCGGGTTGCGGCCAAAAGCATAGGCGGTGCCGCCTTGGTCACGCACAACACCTACCATGCCAGCAATCACCAGGTCCCAAACTTTTGGATGAGTCAGATTGACTGGCGCAAGCGGTACTGGCGGTGGCGCTACTACTGATCCATCCTGGTTTTGAATTTTCAAGAGCATGCGCGGTTGAAAGCGTTTGCCGTGCATGGCGAGAGCGGCTGTCGCTGCAGCTTGCTGCACGGGTGTAAATAACAAAAATCCCTGGCCAATGCCGGTGATGACCGTGTCACCTGGATACCATTGCTCATGCCGGTTTTGCTTTTTCCATTGCGGGTTTGGAACATTACCGCTCAGTTCTTCATCAATGTCCAGGCCGGTATTGGCGCCAAAACCAAAACGCTTGAGAATGTCCTCCATTTTGTCGATGCCCATTTTGACTGCTAAATTGTAAAAATAAATATCGCAGGAAACGACGATGGCGCGGTAAACATCGACGACACCATGGCCGCCTTTTTTCCAGTCACGATAAACATGGCGGCTGTTAGGCAGAGAAAAATAGCCTGGATCATTGATTTTAAATCCTGGCGTGACGGTTTCACTGTCCAGCCCTTCGATCGCATAAAATGGCTTAATGGTGGAACCTGGCGGATATTGGCCGCGGACGGCGCGATTATACAGTGGCCGGTCGGGCGCATTTTGCAACGCGCTAAATTCGCTAGGAGTGACGCCACGCACAAAAATATTAGGGTCATAACGAGGATTGCTGACTAAGGCCAATACTTGACCAGTTTGAGGATCAATCGCCACCACTGCACCGCGGTGGTCGCCCAAGGCTTTTTCGGCAGCTATTTGTAATTTGCTGTCAATCGAAAGATAAATATTGGCGCCCGGCACCGGCTCGGTGCGTTTGAGCGTTTTAACGACGCGTCCGCCAGCGTCAATTTCAACTTGCTGATAACCCACTTTGCCATGCAATAAAGCTTCGTAATGTTTTTCCAGTCCAATTTTGCCGATATAGTTGCTTGCGCTGTAATTGGTTTGATCGACCTTTTTCATTTCTTCTTCGTTAATGCGGCCAACATAGCCGATGGGAGTCACCATGGTGTCGCCCATGGGATAATGCCGAATCAGGCGCGCATTAACCATCACGCCCGGGAAGCGATATTGATTTAAATAAAATTTAGCGACTTCATCGTCGGATAATTTCATTTTTAATGGCATGGGTTCCAAAGGACGCGATTGACGGCGTATTTTTTGAAATTGCTCAATATCGTCTGGAGAAATTGCAATAATTTGTTGCAATGATTTGATGGTGCCAGGAATGTCTTTGACTACTTTGTTGATAATATCCAGGCTATAGACTGGCATATTATCTGCAAGCAAAACGCCATTACGATCGTAAATTAATCCACGCGGTGGTGGAATCGGGATCATATTATACTGGTTGGCTTCCGAGAGTGCTTTATACTTTGCGTGCTCAAAAATCTGCAGCGCAATTAAACGGCCAATTAAAACCGCTATCAACAAAATCATCACGGTCGCTGCAATCGCCAAACGCCGCTGAAATAAAGTTTTTTCTTCAATACGTTGTTTATTGATTTGCTGCGCCATAAATCGAATATCTTAGCTAGCGAAATGAAATCCTCGCCGCTATAAATCCTTTAATCAAAAGATCTATTTATGGTAAGGATGCCGCGACAAAATCGTCCATGAACGGTAGATTTGCTCAGCTAAAATTACTCGAACTAATTGATGAGGTAAAGTTAATTTTGATAAAGACCAGCAAAAATCGCATTTTTTTAAAAAATCAGCATGGATGCCGTAAGCACCGCCGATAATAAAGCAGATTTCTTTATGCACGATTTTCCATTCGGCTAATTTGAGGGCGAGTTCTTGGCTAGTAAATTGTATTCCTCTTTCATCGAGGGCAACTGCAAAACTTCCTTCGGGTATTAAATTGATCAGCAATTCTGCTTCTTTTTTTTGGATTTGCTCTTGGCTGATATTTTTGCCGGGCTTTAGTCCTTCATGCAAAATCCACTTCAACTGAAATTCTTTAGGCAAACGTGTCAGATATTCATTCAGGAGTTTTTCGATAGAGCTATCGAGTTTTTTGCCAAGAGCAATTATTGATAATTTCATTCAGCGGTTCTTGCTGTAAAACGGTGTTGTTAAATAAATCGAATTTTTCGTAGGGGCAAGCCCCTTGTAGTCGCCCTTCGCATCGCTAGCACCGAGATTAGGTTAGGCACAGGGGCCTGACCCTACATTTTTCAGCGGGAACCGCTGAATTTCATTCAGCCCCTGTTTTGCGACGCGTTTTTTTTGTCGCTTGCCAGAGTTTTTCCAAACTATAAAACTCACGTGCTTCCGCCAGCATGATATGTACCACAACATCCCCTAAATCCACCAAAATCCAATCACCTTGTTCAACACCTTCAATCCCCATGGGCTTAATGCCATTTTCTTTCACCATCATCCACAAATGATCAGCAATCGACTTGGTATGCCGGCTCGAAGTGCCAGTACAAATAATCATCGTATCCGTCACCGAAGTTTGCTCACGCACATCCAACTGCGTAATTTCCCGCGCTTTCATCGCTTCTAAAGCGGTCACAATCTTTTCTTCAATCGTTTGTGGATTCATAGTTCCTCTGGGTTTTTTAAAGGTGATTTTGAGGTTCGGTAATTCACCCCTCATCCGCCCCGTTGGGGCACCTTCTCCCGCAAGGGGAGAAGGGTCTCATCACAGTTCAATAGTATTTGTAACTAAGCTCATTTCATCCTAAGCTTATTTCATCGCATCGCAGTTGATTTCATTGGCAGATGTAGCCAACAGTTGGCCTTCTCCCCTTGTGGGAGAAGGTGCCCCGAAGGGGCGGATGAGGGGTAATAAAAAAAACCCTCTTCCAAAAACAAACCCCAACATCACAACCTTCATCTAATCCGAGTCTAACATGCGCACTTTATCAACGGTATAACCCATGCTTTTGAATATAATGATAAACCGCTCGCGGCAACTGCCCGTTGAGCGTTAATCCACTCGCAATCGCATGACGAATGCTGGTAGCAGAAACCGGCAATTTTCGCGCCAACGGTTGAATCAAAATTGCTCCCGCCGCTTTTTCCTGCAAAGCCAAAGGATTTTTAATGCGGTGTTCATCGAGAGCAGACTGCAATTCCGTGCTTAAATGCAATAATGAATAACCCGGCCGTCTGACCACTATCAAATGCGCCAATTTCAAAATTTGCCGCCACTGCCGCCATTGATCAAAATGTTGAAACGCATCACTCGATAAAATAAAACAAAGCGCCACTTCATCACCGCATTCTTCACGAAACAATTTTAACGTTTCCACCGTATAAGATTGCGTCTTTCGATCAATTTCGCGTCTATCAACGCTAATTTTTTTTAATGATTTAAGCGCTAAATTCAGCATATTGATGCGGTCTTCTGCTGGCGCAGAAGGCGTTTCAGTTTTTAGTACATTTTTTTGACAAGGCACAAAATAGAAATGCTCTAATGGCAATAGTTGCAGCAATTGTTTTGCCAGCATGATGTGGCCATTATGAATCGGATCGAAACTGCCGCCGAAAATGCCGATCAAAGGATATTTTTTTTGCACACTAGTTTTTGCGGCTGCTGATTTGATGCCCGAATTTTTTTTATTCTCTACTTTCATCGTTGACAAAAATCCAATATTTTTTCTTTTCCCGCTAGCGCTAAAACGAAATTCAATAAATACATCCAAGTTTTATCATTACTACCAGTTTTAATCATTTTATCAATTTGCGCTGCGAGCGAAAAACAACGCTCAATCAGTGGATAAGAAATCCGCCGCAACGCAGTTTGAAACGCCGGCTGGCGTTTTGGCCAAACGCGCCATTCAGCAAAAGCCTGCACTTTATTTTCACTTAAAAATAAATTTTTTAATAATTGCAAATCTTTTACCAATGCCCACAAAATCAAATTCGGCGCCACTTCTTCCTGACGCAATTGCATGAAAATTTGATAGCTACGTTTTTCATCACCATTTAGCATTGGGTCTAATAAATCGAACACATCAAATTTTGCTTGAGAGTGAAATAGATTTTTAATCGTATTAGCATCAATCGCTTTTGTAAGCGGAAGTATTTCCAATTGCATTAAAGCTTGTTGCGTTGCCAAAAGATTGTTCTCAGTCAAACGCGACAAAGTCTCTTTAGCTTCAGACAGCAAATTCAATTTTCTTTGTTTTAACGCATCCTCCAGCCAATACTTAAACATTTTTTCCGTCATATCGGGAACATTCACCACCAGACCAGTTTTCTCCAGATTTTTATACCAACTCTGACTAGCGACACCCGCTTTCAATTTTGACAAAGTCAAAATTAATACTTTATCGCTATCGGGATTTTCCAGATAAAATTCGATAGCTGTCTTGAATTTTGCATTCAAATCGCCTTGATTAATGCGTAAATCAATCAGGGTTTTTTCGGAAAATAAAGAATAATTCGTTTGTGTCGCTAACAGCCGTTCACATTCATCCTGACTGTCGCCAAAGATAGTATTAACCGCATAATCCATTTTTTTCAGCTGCTGCACAATTTTTTGGCGCGCTTCTTCTACCAATAAAACTTCATCACCGCTAATTAAATACGCAGGTTTAATTTCTTTTAAAAACCGCTCCAATTCAAAGCTGGCGATTTTCATTTTTTATTTCCTTTTTTCTTTTCCTGCAAAGCTTTTTGCGTGTCAGGCGCTGCTAAATAATGAAATATTTGATTGACTAATTCTCTTTGCATGTCCGCCGACAGCAATTGACTTTCATCATTATTTTCGACTAATTGATTGGCATTATAGGTAAATTTGCGTGTCGCGCTAAAAAGTTGCGGCCCTTCCAAAGTTTTCATTTGCTTATTTAACAAGCTCACTCGCACTTGATAAATAAAATTATAAATCCGCGCCTGATTGCTAGGCCCGTAATCACCGCTGTTATAAGTCAGCCCAAGATCTTCGATCTCTAAACGGTAGGGCGCATTATCCGCCAACTGGATCCCGCTATTTTTAAGCTCACGTTCCAGCTGCAAGCTCAAGCGGCCATAAGGGTTATTACTTTTCACAGCCAGGTTCTGAAACGGCAACGGCTCTGAACCCGCCAGACGAAAACCGCAGGCGCTTAAAAAAAGCGATAGTGTGAAAATAATGAAAAGTTTATGGTAAAACAGTTTCTGCATGACATAGCCTAACGAATCAAATGAGAGGGCATTATTCAATAAAGCTTTGCTGCCTGGCAAGGTCGCCAGAAGCCTGCGCTGTTTGGCCGTTTATAATTGGATTATGAACGGCCAAACAGCACAAACGATCAAGACTGAAAAACCCACGTTAAAATTGATTTAATTTTTGCCTATGAAGATAGCGCCTGTTGACAACAGATTCGCTTAAAATAGAATCATTGATTCTAAATTTAGTCTAAAATTAGAATCATGATTACCAGAATTCTTAAAAAACCGCTAGAGCATCGCAAAAGTTTCTTTCTCTTAGGGCCTCGCGGCACCGGCAAGACCTACTGGATCAAAGCGAACCTGCCTAAGTCTGTTTACATTGATTTATTGAATGCGGAAATTTACACCATGCTCTTGGCTAATCCGCATCGACTGGTCGATTTTATTCCCAAAGGCTACAAAGATTGGATTGTGATTGATGAAGTCCAGCGCATTCCAGAGCTATTAAACGAAGTCCATCGCTTGATTGAAGCTGAGCAACATCTATTTGTATTGACCGGCTCAAGCGCTCGCAGTTTAAGAAAAAAAGGCGTTAATTTATTGGCGGGCCGCGCATTGGTTTATCATATGCATCCGCTGGTAGCGCAAGAAATTGGCGAAGAGTTTAATTTAAACCAGGCGCTTGCCCAGGGTTTATTGCCCGCGATTTTATCCGAACCCGATGCCAAAGCTTATTTAAAATCCTATGTCAGCACTTATCTGCGTGAAGAAGTCATGCAGGAAGGCCTGACGCGTAATCTGGCTAATTTTACCCGCTTTTTAGAAGTCGCCTGTTTTTCTCAAGGGCAGGTGTTGAACATGTCGGCGATTGCTCGCGAAAGCAGCCTCAGCCAAAAAAATGTCAGCAATTATTTTGAAATTCTTGCTGATTTATTGCTCGCATACCGCATCCCCATATTTAGCAAACGCGCTAAACGGCAATTGATCCAGCACCCGAAATTTTACTATTTCGATGTTGGTGTCTACCAAACTTTGCGTCCCAAGGGTTTTATCGACACCCAGGCAGAAATTGATGGCGCTGCGTTGGAAACCCTGTTTTTGCAATCTTTATTAGCGCTGAATGATTATTATGCCTGGGATTATGAGGTTTATTATTGGCGCACCCAAACTGGCCTTGAGGTCGATTTCATTTTACACGGCCCCAAAGGCTTGTTTGCTTTTGAAATTAAACGTTCGAGAAATGTCTCGCGCCAGGATGCTAAAGGGCTTCTGGCATTTCAGGAAGATTACCCTGAGGCGAAATTGTTTTTGGTTTATGGGGGTGAGCAGAAGTATCATTTTGATTCGGTTGAGGTGCTGCCGTTGGCTGAGGCTTTGATTAATTTGCCAGCGATTGTTGGTGAAAAAAATGAAAAAATCTGATGATCAAGCTGATTTTATAAGTTAATTAAAATCAACGACTTAAATCGAATTTCATCAAATTTCCAGTCTGCAATTTGTAAAATCGCGGGCATAAAATATATAAAAACGCGGCTATTGGATTTATAAAATCGCGGCACTATCCTGACTTGCTTTCAGCGATTAAATTGGAACCTGATCTGATCGATATCGCAAAAATCCAGCGCCATCAGGCAATGCATGAATTGGCTAAAGTGCTTGCCGCATGGTCAGGCAAATTTATGGATATTTCCGCGATCGGCGCCGGGCTTTCAATTCGTCGGCCAACGCTCGAATCTTACATCCAGGCGCTGGAAACTTTATATGTGGTCGAACGCGTTTACCCCTGGACACATACCGATTATGCCCGAGTCGGCAAACAGTCAAAATTATACATGGCTGATTCCGGCTTAATAAGCTCGATCCTGCGCTGGAAAATGCCACAAGTTGAACTCGATTCGGATCGCGCCGGAAAATTAATCGAAACGTTTATCTTTAATGAACTCGCGGCGCAAGTTGATACAGCAGATGGGCAATACGAGCTGTTTCATTATCGCGATCGTGAACAACGGGAAATCGATTTTTTGATTGAGCGTGATGATCAAGCTTTATTGGGTATTGAGATAAAAGTGGGCTCTGCGATTAGTGCGGCGGATTTTAGGCATCTTAGGTGGTTTAAGGAGAATATTGCTGGTGAGAGGAAGTTTGTGGGGGTGGTTTTGTATTCGGGGGACTTTGCGG
>CAYTUN010000051.1:0-18506 GCA_964441315.1 uncultured Gammaproteobacteria bacterium
CCTAACCAAGGAGATTATTTTATCAAAATTATAAATCAAGTGGAAATGCTATAGATAATAACGTTGTATCAGAAGATCTTATACAAAAAATTATTAAAGAAGAATTTGGTGAGTTCTATTTTTATGATGATAATTTGATCGACACAGCCAAAGAACTTATAAAAAAAAACCACCAAATTGTGCTAGTTACAAATATTCCGGATGACTATCGCTCAGATAGTAGTGCAAAATCATTTCCTGCGAAATTAAGCATTAAAAGCTTAATAGAAGAAATTCAAGAAGGAGCGATTGAAACAAACAATCCAATAATATGCGTTATAAAAGATTATGATTGGATAGTTGATCAACGAGGCTTAATATACAAAGTATTTTTACAACATCTCTATAGCCAAACTATTGCCACAGAATCAACGCGCGATGTTTTTCTTGCTTATCATACTGCCAAAGCATTCTATGAACAGCTGAGTATACTTTTTCGAGCCAATATAGACCCATTCATCACACTTGATGAAATTAAAGAAATTTCTCAAACATCAATCAAAACTGCTTATTTGTGTTTAGGGAAAGAGAAAGAAGAAATGAGGATATTCCAAAAATTAGTTTCTTCTTTAAAAGAATTGCAAGGAAATCAAATTGAAGAAAAAAAACAAGCAGAAGCAATATTAAATGAAAAAATAAAGCAAGTTTCTAACGAAGAAATACTTAATGATGAAGCAGTCCGCCCAACACAATTAAAACATCAAACATATGGCGAAATCCTAAAAGCCAACGAAAACGATTTTGAAAGAATGCGCGCTATTCATATTGGTTATATTCTCTTTTTTAATGAAATGATTGCTAAAAGCGATAGTATTTCTGTACTCAAAACGGAATTTGAAGCGTACCTTGCTAAAGAAGGCAACCACTTCAAGCATCTAAATATTTTATCAAGCAAAGTCCGACAATTAACCAAGATAACAGAAACCATCTCCAATGAGACGCTGACCTGGTGCCTAATGATGCGAAACGACTTCCCTAATGCGAAAAAAATGGAAATTTATGAATATAGCTCGCAATCTCATCAAGAAATAGAAAACGTTATTAAAAGCATACCAGAAGAAACTAAAATACCGATTAGTTTACATTGCAGTCCAGTAAACTTGTCAGATGATGACCCCATGTTAGCGCATGCAGCAGAGCAAATGCGTCCCCCGAAAATAAAATAGTCATATAACCAATAAAAAAAACACCAAACATGAAAGAAATCCAGTCACCAAATCTGGACTTTAATGATTATGATGAATTAAAAGATTCGACTGATAGTGAGCCAGATAATTATGCTATTTGTTAGCATAAAACACATATCAATAGAATAACAGAAAAAAGAGATAAATCGTGAGCGAAGAACAAAAAAATGATTTGAATGAAACCGAAAAACCTCAACTTAAGTCATTAACTCTAAATAAAAATGATTTTGATGAGTTATGTAAATTAGCTAAGGAAAAACCGGAACTTTTAAACCTTATAAATTTAATCTCCCTGCTTCATTTAAGTTTAGATGCTACAAAAACAAACGAAACCAAACGATTTATCTTGCTAAAACTGATAAAAATTCTTGTTGATTTCTGTGGGTTAGATGATAATTACTTTAAAATTTTAAATAAATTAGCGCAAAATTTAGTAAAAAATCCATCAAAAACTGCTTTATATGATAATCTAACCAACTCTATTGATGTTAAAGCTTTAGATGGCTTTAAAGAACAGCTAGAAAGCGATGCACGTTTTTTAGGCAAAAAAATAAATTCTGACTACAGTTCACTGATCAATCAGCTATTAACATTTATTGAAAATAAAGCGTTTATTTCCTATTTAAAATCGGATGACATTATTTTTATAAGCAAACTATTGGAAAACTGTTACAAATATGAAGCTGATACATCCATAAATCTATTTAAGATTAGCGTAAGACAATATTTATCAGAGGCCTTACCTAGCGATTTACTACTACCACTTTTGCCCCTGTTTGTAACAGCTGAAAACGAGATAGCAAATTTACCTCAAACGCATAAAGTATCTTTTGAAACTGAAATGGCAGAAATTGAGACGAAAGCTGAACAAAAATCAGCTGAGCTAAGGAAAAAATTAAATCAGCAACAAATTGACTTTATTAAGAAAGCTGCTTTAAACCCACCCACCTTAATCGATTCAACTAGTGAGAGTAATGCAGTAGACCCTTCCAGTCATTTAAAAATAGAGAATTCAAACCTCCAAGAAGGATATTACATTATTCCTAGCTCACGCCCACAAACTCTCATAGGCTCTATAGATCCCACTATCTATAGACCAGGTGATTATAGTGGTTTATGCCCTTATTGCTTTCGTGAAAATGCGAGCAAACAACCGCTTGCCAGCTTCGGCCCCATCCCCTCTCAAAAACACGCAACAGACGACACCCATGGCTATTATCGTGCGCCCATTTGGCGGCTTTTGCTATCGCATGATTCAACATTTATAGATCCAGTTAATCAAATAGAAACCGGCGTTAAAGCTAAATCAAATATTGGTCCTTTTCCCAAAATTGGCAAAATTATTCAATTTAACAGAGCACTTGAGTCAGAAAATAATTTTCCATACGGCGAGTCTTTAAAAAAAATAGCCATCGAAACCATCCATTTACCTTCAGGGCCTTTACTCAAACCATTCTGTGATTTTACCTCCGCCAATAATAATCCTTATATCAAAACAATACGCCAAGCTTGCCTTGATTCTAAAAATACCTTTCTTCATTTTACCTGCGAAGATGGTTTAGAAGATTCTTTTTGGGGAGCAATGGTAGTGGCAACTATACGTCAGCTTAAAATTTCGCATGAGCCTATCGAAACGCTATTTGAAACAAATTATAAAAAAGCAGCCAATATTCGCATGATTTCTATCGACCCAGAACTTTATTTAGCCCATCTCAATTTTACTAAGTTTTTGGAAAAAGAACTTTTATTTCAATATAAAAAAGAAATAGTTTCGGCAGTAAATGAATTAACAAATACTCGGTTTGAGAGGTTTGAAGAATTTTTAAACGCTTATCCTGAGAAAAAACTTACGTCGGTTTCTAAAGTGGTTGGGTTTTTGGGTAAAAAAACAAAGGACATCAATCAAGGAGTCACTGCTTATATTAAAAGTTATAATTCTGGTGAAAAAAATTTAAGCACTGTATGCAAACTCCATTCTCAAGTGAATAAACTATCATTGGGAAAAGCTGCTGAACTTGAAAAGATTCGAGAGAGTAAAAAAAGCTAGATTTAATCCAAAACTCAATCTAACTCCACCATCTCAAAATCCCCTTTCATCGCCCCGCAATCGGGGCAACACCAATCTTCTGGCACGTCGCTCCAGCGCGTGCCAGGGGCGATGCCGTCTTCGGACCAGCCTTTGGCTTCGTCGTAGATGTAGCCGCATAAGATGCATTGATAGCGTTTGGTATTCATGGGGTTGAAGGGTATCGATTCATTTGACTCGAATCAAGTATTACAGCGGTTCCCGCTGTAACGATGTTTATTAGAAAACTTTTGCCAGGGCGAAAGACCTTTGTGTTTTTTTATAGTCTGTTTTCCGGGGCTTCTATTGGGTTAAGCAATAAAACTCCAGTTTCGCAGCCACTTTATAGCGGGAACCGCTGTTCAAATCTGTTTTCAGTTGATTTATATTAGTTCACCCTTCCGTCATCAAGAGATCCCGATCATGCCCCATTCTGAAAATCTCTATCAGCAAGCACTTAAACATATCCCCGGCGGCGTTAATTCTCCGGTCCGCGCATTTAAAGGCGTCAGTGGTACGCCAATTTTTATGAAGAAAGGGCATGGGCCTTATTTATATGATGTCGATGATAAGCGCTATATTGATTACATCTGTTCTTGGGGGCCGATGATTTTGGGCCATGCGCATCCGGCAGTGATCAAGGCGGTGGAAAATGCTTTGAAAAATAGCCTCGGTTTTGGCACGCCGACCGAGCTTGAAGTGTTGATGGCGGAAAAGATTTCCGAATTGATGCCGAATATTGAATCAGTGCGTATGGTGAATTCTGGCACCGAGGCGACGATGTCGGCGATTCGCTTGGCGCGGGCGGTGACGGGGCGGGATAAAATAATCAAATTTGCAGGTTGTTATCATGGCCATAGCGATTCCTTGTTGGTCAATGCCGGATCGGGCGCATTGACGTTGGGAGTGCCGAGTTCGCCCGGCGTGCCAAAAGATTTGGCGCAACATACTTTGACGGCTGATTTTAATGATCTGCCTGGGGTTAGAGCATTATTTGATACTTATCCCGAGGAAATCGCCTGCGTTATTGTCGAACCGATTGTTGGCAATATGAATTTAGTCAAACCAGAATCGGGGTTTTTATCCGGTTTGCGTAAGATTTGTAATGGGTTTGGCGCGGTGTTGATTTTTGATGAAGTGATGACTGGCTTCCGCGTGGCGCGTGGTGGGGCGCAGGAATTATATGGCGTTAAACCCGACTTGACGACTTTAGGTAAAGTGATTGGCGGCGGTCTGCCAGTGGGCGCTTTCGGCGGCAGGCGCGATATTATGGAACAGATGGCGCCGGCGGGGCCGGTTTATCAGGCGGGGACTTTATCGGGTAATCCTTTGGCGATGGCGGCGGGGCTGGCGCAATTAAATCAAATTAGCGCGGATGAAACTTTTTTTGAACGCCTGGAAAATTACACGCAAGCATTGGTGCAAGGCATGATAAAAATCGCTGAATCCCACGATGTTCCTTTTTATGCACAATATGTTTGCGGCATGTTTGGATTTTATTTTATGGAAGAAAAAATGCCGCGTAATTTAAAGGACATACAAAAAGCGGATTTAAAACGTTTTCAGCAATTTTTTCATTTGATGTTGCAGGAAGGCGTTTATTTAGCACCCTCAATGTATGAAGCCGGTTTTATTTCGATTGCGCATGATGAAAAAATTATTGCAGAAACGTTAAATGCAATGGAAAACGCATTCAATAAAATGAAAATCAGTGCATGGCAAGAATAATTTATACATTCATTTTTTATTTACTGCTGCCGTTTATTTTAATTCGTGGCATGATTCGCAGTTATCGTTTAAGCGGCAATATTTCTCGTGTTAAAGAACGGCTGGGTTTTCCATCATTTAAAACGCGTAAGGCGGTTTGGATTCATGCGGTTTCTGTTGGTGAAACTGTATTAGCGATTAAATTAATTGAAAATTTGCAGAGTATTTTTCCTAATGTTCCGATTGTGCTCACCACGATGACTGCAACTGGCTCAAAATTAGCGCAAGCGGTCGAGGCAGAAAATTATTTTCATTGTTATGTGCCTTATGATGTTCCGTTTGCGTTGAAAAATTTTTTTAGAGCGATCCAGCCGCAATTATTAATTATTATGGAAACTGAGCTTTGGCCGAATTTGACTTATTTTGCTGCGAAAAGTGCGGCAAAAATTGTTTTAGCGAATGCAAGACTTTCGGAAAAATCGTTTCATGGTTATCAAAAAATCCGGTTTTTGACGCGGCCGATGTTGGAAAAATTTTCGGTGATCGCTTGTCAAAGTCAAAATGACGCAGCGCGTTTTATCAATTTAGGTGCGAAGAAAGAAACTGTGCATGTTACCGGTAGCATTAAATTTGATTTGTCGGTGCCTGATGATTTAGTCAAACAAGGACGTTTATTGCGCGCCAGTTGGGAACCGAAACGTTTGACCTGGATTGCTGCCAGCACGCATGAAAATGAAGAAGAAATTATTTTGGCGGCACATCGTGAGATTCAAAAAACGTTTCCGGATGCTTTATTAATTTTAGTGCCACGTCATCCGGAACGGTTTCGGGAAGTGCGAAAATTATGCGAAGAAAAAGGTTTTCGGATTATTAAACGCACCCAGGGAAAAACTGTCACTGCGGAAACTGAAATATTTATTGGTGATAGTTTGGGTGAATTATATTTTTATTATGCAATGGCCGATGTCGCTTTTGTCGGCGGCAGTTTAATTAAAAAAGGCGGGCATAATTTATTGGAGCCAGCTTCATTGGGCATTCCGATTTTATCGGGGCCGAATTTGTTTAATTTTAGAGAGATTAGTGAGATTTTGTTGGAGAACGGTGCGTTGGAAATTACGCAGGATAAAGATGAATTGGCGCGTGCGGTGAAGGGATATTTTAATGATGCCACGTTGCAGCAGACGAAGGGTGATCGTGCGCGCGAGTTAGTATTGGCAAATCGCGGGGCTTTGGGGAGGCATTTGCGGTTGCTAAAACTCTAGTGCTACGTTGAGGTCAGGAGATTGCCGCGTCCGCTACGCTCCCTCGCAATGACAAAAAGGGAAGAGAGATAGTAAAAAATGTGCATCAATTCTAAAGTCGACAAATTTTTTTTAAATTGATATGCAAATATGCAATTATTAAGAGTGGCACGTTCCCCACCTTTTGTCATTGCGAGGGAGCGTAGCGGACGCGGCAATCTCCTGACTGATTGAGGCAATAAAGTTGGATTAACTAAAAATACTTATTCAAAACTCCATAAGCATTTAATTTTATTAGCAATAATCCACAATAAAAAACCAACTCACGGACACTTCGTCAAATCAACCCACTCCGGATTCATCGCATTAATCAATTCCAATTTCTTTTTCCTGCTGCCGGCTTTGATTTGTTTTTCACGGGCTAATGCTGCGTTTATATCGTTAGTCATTTCAGCATAAACTAATTTGTTGACTTGATAGCGCGCGGTAAATGAAGAAGGCGAATCTTTTTGTTGATGGCTATGAGTGCGTTGGTAAATATTATTTGTTACGCCGGTGTATAAAACCGTGTGGTGTTTATTGGTCATGATGTAGACGTAGTATTGTTTCATTTCGCGTGAATAATTTTTTTAGTGAATGTTAGCGCAAGGATAGCAATGAAATTATTTGAAATTAAGTTCGTGGTTGGGGGTTTTTTGGTGGTGATCGAGTATTAAATAAGCATTTCTGCAATGTCTTAGTCAGGAGATTGCCGCGTCCGCTTCGCTCCCTCGCAATGACAAAAAAAAGGGGGGGGGCAGTAAAATTCAGATGGGTAGCTGATCATTTTAATAAATTTCCACGGGGCAAGCCCCGTGGTTTTAGGCACTGTATAAATTAGATAATTGGGGATAGTGAAAAATAACTAGATAGTTGAATAATCGAGTGGATAGATAAGTGTGTAGTTTGGCGCATTACCCTCCCCCTTGTCATTGCGAGGGAGCTTCGCTGCCGCGGCAATCTCCTGATTAAAAGTTGGCTTTGAACTCCTATCTACTGCCACATCAAAACTGAAAAAATAAAAAACCCCTACTTCACTTCCGCCTGCACACTCTTAACCGATCTCACATAAGGACGTGTCGCCTGCAAGGAAGCAGGCAGTTGACGGATAGCGTCATTGGCTTGGCGCGAAGTGCCGTATTGGCCTAGGATAATTTCATACCAATGCGGATGTGCATTCGATTTAGCTTCGAAAATCAACGCTTGATTTTGTAATTGATGCTGAGCGACAAAAGCTTTTGCTTTGTTCATATCGCTGACGCCGATTAATTGAATCGTGTAAGCATTCGGATTTAATTGTTTAACCGAATTTACGCCGGATAAATTTTGATTGCTGGTTTTTGTAGTATTCGTATCGCCATCATAAGTCGCAGCAACCGGTTTTGTTGATTTTTTAGCTGGTGGTTTATTATCTGTAGATTTTGCGGTTTTTGCGTTGTAGGTTTTTTTCGTTTTTGCAGCGGTATTTGGTTGATCAATTTGTTCGCGGTAATTTCCTTGTACGGTGTAATCAGCAAATGAAACTGAATTCGCTAACCAGGAATTAATTTCAATCAAATCATCACCACTTAAAGTGCCGGCGGCAAATTTCAAATTCAAAATATCTAAAATATATTGATACTGATCAGCGGCATAAATTTTTTGCGCATTGTAAAGTTTTGCTTGCTGATTTAATACGTCGGCAATTGTATTGGTACCGACTAAATAAGCTGCTTCAGTGGCTTCCAAAGCGCTTTGATTGGAAATTACTGATTGTTTGTCGGCTTTAATTTTGCTGATATAGGAAATCACGCCTAGAAATGACGTGCGCGTGGTGGTGACGGTGGCGCGATAATTTTGTTCGGTGACAGCGGCCGCATTAGCATATTGTTGCGATGCCTGACGCGTTTGGGCATTGACTAAACCACCTTGATAAATCGGAAAATTTAAAGTTAACCCCGCCTGGGTCTCCTGAGTCGTAATATTGCCACTATCTAAAACATTTTGTGCCTGTCTGTTCCAGCTGTAACCACCGGCGGCATCTAATGTTGGCAAGTGCCCTGCGCGTTGTTGCGCCACATTTTCTTTAGCTTGCAATTCCGCGTAATAAGCTGACATTAAAGTATAATTTTGCTTGATAGCGGTTTGTACCCAGGAATCGATATTGTTGGGTTGTGGCGTAATCAAGGGCAAGTTTTCGCGGATCGTATTTAATTTATCGTAATAAACACCGGTAATTGCGCGTAATGCTTCTAAATTATCCGAAAGCGTATTGCGCGCCTGAATTTCGGTGGCGATGTTAGCATCGTATTCAGCTTTGACTTGTTGCACATCGGTGATTGCAATTAAACCGACTTTATAGCGCTCTTCGGTTTGTTCCAATAAACGCGCTGAAGCTTTGCGCTCGGCGATGGTGTAGCGTAAATCATCATAGGATTGCAATACTTGGAAATAAGCAGTAGCCGTACGAATAATTAAATCTTGCGCGGCTGAATTATAAGTTGCTAATGCCGATTTCACTCCGGCTTTGGCGCCAGTTAAGGCTTTCCACTGCGCATAATTGAACAGCGTTTGTGTAATGTTCAAAGCGTAATTTTGAGTCGTTTGATAAAACTTTTGCGTCGACGGGGCGAAGCTGGGTAGACCTTGCGAATTGATGCCTGTGAGAGTGCCTTCTTGCCTTTGCACGTTTTCATAAACCCGGTTTGCCGTTCCAGCAAATCCAGCATTTGGCAATAAAGCAGCTCGCGCAATCGGAATATTTTCTTTTGTTGCCAAATAAGTTGCTTCCGCCTGTTTAAATATCGGATCAGAACCCAGAGCTTGATTATAAACTTCGATTAAATTAGCGGCGTAACTTTGGCTTACCCAAACGGTAAAAATAACGATAAAAGCATTTATCAACTTTTTCATTTATAAATCCTTTTAAAAATGAAATGGGGGTTGATCTTTAAACGGGTATAAACGTTCCCGATCAGTTTCAAATAACACAACTGGCTCCTTAAACTGTTTCGCTGTAAGCCGCTCCACCCGCACCGCACGCATCGAAGGCGACGCGCCAACAATCATGATCAAGCGGCCACCGATTGCAAGTTGCTCGGCAATTTCTTTTGGAATTTCAGGTAACGACTGGCTCGCAATAATCACATTAAATGGGGCTTTTTCTGCTAAACCTGATAATGGATTGGCTTGATATAAATGTACTGAGTCGATAGCTAATTCTTTTAAATGTTGTTCTGCTTGCTCAACCAGGTTTGCTTCAAAATCAATAGCATACACCGCTTTCGCTAAATGTGCGACCACTGCGGCGATAAATCCAGTGCCACAACCTAATATCAGTACGCGGTCATCCGGCTGGATTTCTGCTGCTTGCAATAAACGCGCTTCTTCTTTCGGTGGCAACAGAGTTTGATGTTTGGAGACGGGAATAGCGAGATCAGCATAAGCCAGCCCGCGGTATTCTTGTGGCACAAATAATTCCCGCGGCAATTTTAAATAAAGCTCGAGCAAACGATTGTCCAAAACATCCCAGGTGCGCAATTGTTGCGTCAGCATGTTTTGGCGGGCAGCTTCGTTGTTCATCTTGACGACTGACATTCTATTTTTGGGGGTACATGATATAGTTAATGGCTGAATGTGTCGAGTGCCGGACTGCGTCAAAAATGAAAATGCAAGACGTCAAAATTATTAAAAAAGAGCCGCTTTACCGCGGTTTTATTCAGCTTGATAAAATGCTATTGCATTACCGGCTGTTCGCTGGTAATTGGTCACCATTAGTGGACAGGGAGTTAATTATTCGGCCGCCGGCAGTTGCTGTACTTTTACTGGATTTAACCAGGCAAAAAATTATTTTAATTGAGCAATTTCGTGTTGGCGCTTTAAAAGATCCGGATTCCCCTTGGTTATTAGAAATCGTAGCAGGCATCGTGCCAGCTGAAACTGATTTAATCACGCAAGCAAAAAAAGAAATTCAAGAAGAAGTCGGGCTTGAAGTAAAAAAACTTAATTTTATTATGAATTATTGGGCAAGTCCTGGCGCGAGTAACGAAGAAGTTTATTTATATTGGGCCAATGTTGATTCGACACAAGCACAAGGCATACATGGCGCGCCGGATGAAAATGAAGATATTAAAATTCATGTGCTAGATATTGAAGCGGCATTGAATTTATATCGCGAAAATAAAATCAAAAATGGCTTTGCGATTATCGCTTTGCAATGGTTAGCGTTAAATCATGCCAATCTCACTTAAAGCCAGCATTATTATCACCACTTATAATTGGCCAGCTGCGCTGGAAGTCGTACTTTTGGCCTTAAATCAGCAGACGGAAAAGAATTTTGAAGTGATTGTGGCAGATGATGGCTCTACTGCTGCGACACGTGAATTAATTGAGAAATTTCAAAAAAACTGCTTATTTCCTTTATTGCATGTTTGGCAAGAAGATCAGGGTTTTCGCGCGGCGAAAATTCGTAATAAAGCGGCGGCGAAAGCGAAAGCAGATTATTTGATTTTTATTGATGGGGATTGCGTGCCGCGTAAAGATTTTGTGGCAGCGCATTTAAAATTAAAAGAAGCGGGTTATTTTGTGGCGGGTAATCGGGTTTTATTATCCCCTTCTTTCACAAAATTAGTTTGTGAAAGAAAAATTTCACTTGCAGAAAAAAATTTTGGGTTTTGGTTAATTCGAAAAATAAAAGGCGACTGCAATCGCGCCTTTTCATTGCTGCATTTACCAGGAAATCATTGGCGCAAAAAAAATCCACATCAATGGCAAGGTGCGAAAACTTGCAATTTAGCGCTTTATTATAATGATTTTATTGCGGTCAATGGTTTTGATGAAAGATATGAAGGTTGGGGATATGAAGATTCGGATCTAGTATTGCGTTTAATTCACAGTGGCATTAGCTATAAATCTGGAAAATTCGCCACCACTTTATTGCATCTTTCGCATGAAAAAGAGCCGCGAGATCGGGAGTCGGTGAATTTAAAATTGTTGCGGGAAACATTAGAGAGGGTTGAATACAAAACTCCTGTACTAGGTGTTAAGCAATACCTCTAATTTATTTTTTGATCTTTTAAATGTGTCTCTACAATAGCAAGTTGATTGATGAGTATATCTGCATCGTCATTAGAAGCAATACAGTGCAATGGTAGGACGTTTTCAATTACGATTCCCCTGGCTTAATGCGGAATCCGAATAGAGATAGCTGAGTGGCGTATCAGTCAGTTAATCGTGTATAAAGATATCCAACATAAAACCTAATCAACCAGAAACAAACCATGGCCAGCACACAAAAATACACCGCAGAATCGATTGAAGTATTGACCGGCCTGGAACCGGTGCGTAAGCGCCCGGGCATGTATACCGACACGCGCAATCCGAATCACTTGGCATATGAAGCGATTGATAATAGCGTCGATGAAGCACTCGCCGGTCATGCGAGTACGCTTAAAGTGGTGCTACATAAAAACCATAGTATTACCGTCACCGATAATGGCCGCGGTATGCCAGTAGATATTCACCCAGGCGAAAAAGTTTCCGGCGTTGAATTAATTTTAACGCGACTGCATGCCGGTGCGAAATTTTCGCATAAAGAATACACCTACTCCGGCGGTTTACACGGCGTCGGTATTTCTGTCGTCAATGCATTGGCAGAAGAATTAATCGCAACGATCCAACGCGATGGAAAAATTTATCAAATTAAATTTTCTAATGGCGATGCGAAAACAGCGTTAAAAACTATCGGTGAAGGTAATAAACGCGAAACTGGCACCAGCATTTATTTTTTACCCAATCCGAAATATTTTGATACACCAAAATTTGACGTCAAACATTTAAAAGCGACTTTACGCGCCAAAGCGGTTTTATGTCCGCAATTAACCGTAACCTTTGAAGATGAAAATTCTGGTGAGTCAACAACCTGGCATTTTGAAAATGGTATTTCTGATTATTTAAAAGAAAAAACCGCTTTATTTGCGCATATTCCCGAGCAACCCTTTATCGGCAGTTTTTCTGGCGAAACCGAAGCAGTCGATTGGGGCGTTACCTGGTTAAGCGAAACTGGCGAAATGACCGCGGAAAGTTATGCCAATTTAATTCCAACACCGCAAGGCGGCACGCATGTCAGCGGTTTTCGCGCCGGTTTATCCGATGCAATGCGCGAATTTTGTGAAATTCATAAATTATTACCGCGCGGCATTAAATTAACGCCGGATGATATTTGGCAAAATTGCGCATATATTTTATCGGCAAAATTAAAAGACCCGCAATTTTCTGGACAAACCAAAGACCGCCTTGCCTCACGCGAATGCATGCCATTTATTTCCGGTGTGGTAAAAGATGCATTCAGCCTTTGGCTGAATGAAAATGTGAGTATTGCTGAAGAGCTTGCTAAATTAATTATTAGCAATGCGGAAAAGCGTTTAAAACAAGATAAACAAATCGAACGCAAACGCGCCACCGGTAAAATTGTTTTGCCGGACAAATTAGCCGATTGCACCACGCAAAACCGCCAGCAAAGCGAATTATTTTTAGTCGAAGGCGATTCCGCCGGCGGCTCAGCAAAACAAGCGCGTGACCGAAGTTTTCAAGCGATCATGGCGTTACGCGGAAAAATATTAAATACCTGGGAAGTGAGCGATCGCGAAATTTTAAGCTCGCAGGAAATTCATGATATTGCAACCGCAATTGGCGTTGATCCTGCAAGCCAAGATATTTCTGGTTTACGCTATGGAAAAATTTGCATTTTAGCCGATGCCGATTCCGATGGTTATCACATCGCGACATTACTTTGCGCTTTATTTGTAAAACATTTTCGCAAATTAGTATTAGAAGGCCATATTTATGTCGCCATGCCACCACTTTATCGCATCGATTGCGGCAAAGATGTTTACTACGCATTGGATGACAGCGAAAAACAAGGCATTTTAGACCGAATCAAAGCAGAAAATAAAAAATCTGCGGTGAATATCCAACGATTTAAAGGTCTTGGTGAAATGAATCCTTCGCAATTACGTGAGACCACTTTTTTAACGGACAGCCGGCGTTTGGTGCAATTAACGTTGGAAGATATTAATGGTACGGTAAATTTAATGGATAAATTGCTTGCGAAAAAACGCGCGTCTGATCGTAAAATTTGGTTGGAAGAAAAAGGAAATCAAGCGGAAGTGGTTTAGGGCCTGTTTACAATTGCTCTTTCTACTGCAAAAAGCAAGAGTTGGCCAAAATCGTATCAAATTTTCGTTGCATAGAATGACTATGCCGCCTCAAATTTGATACGATTTTGACTCAACCCTTGCTTTTTTCGTCACGAAACAGCAATTGTAAACAGGCCCTAATTTTAATTTACATAGTGATGGCATTGTCTGTTGTTGAAAATGTTGTTTATGCACCCCTCATCCGCCCTATCGGGCACCTTCTCCCACAAGGGGAGAAGGCCAACTTCGGTGACATCTGCTCATATTCAGTGACATCTACCCATATTTGATGACATCTGCCCCCAACTTCCGTGACATCTGCTCATAGAATAAGCTTCTATGCAATGAAATATGCCTGGTTATAAAAAGCTATTGGACTTTGAGGAGTGCCTTCTCCCCCTTGTGGGAGAAGGTGCCCCAACGGGGCGGATGAGGGGTAATCCAAAATTACTTATTTACCTTTTTTTAATTGCATATTCTATTTCATTCTATACCTTTTGCACTTGAGAATGGGAAATTTTCAGGTGCAGATTGCAAGCAGTTGAAACGTTCTGATTGAGACAAATTTGTTAGGAACAAATTTAAACGTGCGAAGCACGGCCCAGCGGGCAAAACACAGGAAGTGTTTTGTAAAAATCGCAGGAATACTTTATGTATTTCGAGGTTTTCCGATTGAAGAACGTTTCAACTGCGCCGCAAGATGCGCCTGAAAAATCCCATTCTCAAGTGTAAAAGGTATAAACCAGGGTCTGTTTACAATTGCTTTTTTCGTAACAAAAAGGCAATTGTAAACAGACCCTAGCAAATAAAGAGTTATAACTTTGTCGAGTAAAAAATCTCTAAATAAATTACAAAACCCGTTAATAAAACCTTAAGCTCCAATCTATATCCTTCCTTTGTCATTTCTTGGGAAAAGAACAAGAAATAAGGTTGCTGACAAAATGACGCTATTAGTTTAAATTCATCCGACTAATAGAGGATCAATAAAAGCTGGTATCACAGCTCCCCCCGCCTTCAGCAACATTAAATGGAGTTTACCCCTATGCCTTCGATACAACTGAGCAGACGTTTCACTCCTTTTCATCTGCTCTTAATTAGTATCAATGGCATGGTGGGTTCCGCTTGGTTATTTGCTCCCCTTTATGCCGCAAAAATTGCTGGCAGCGCTGCGTTGATTTCCTGGTTAATTGGTGGCGTTGCAACGATTTTAATTGCGCTCAGTTTCGCTGAATTATCCACGGCTTTGCCGGTTGCCGGCGGTACGATGCGTTTTGCGCAATTAACGCAAGGCACTTTGGCCGGATTTATTATTAGTTGGGTTTCCTGGTTATCTTCTGTCACCATACCGCCGATTATTCTTTAACTTTCTCGTTGGCATTTTATTATTCTTGCCTTTGCCCAGCTGGCAAAATATGGTGAGTTTTTTAGTGTCTGCCGTAGTCATTTCCTATGCGATGGGTCCCATTGGATTAATTTGCTTACGCAAGCAAATGCCAGAAATTGAACGGCCGTTTCGTTTGCCATTTGCAAAAACGATTTCTTTGCTCGCGTTTTATTGCTGTAATTTAATTAGTTATTGGACAGGTTGGGACACGATTTGGAAATTAGCGATTGCTATTTTAATCGGGCTTTTAATCTTCATTATCGCCAGGCAAAAACAAGATAAAAAAGAAACTTTAGGCAGCAAAGCATTAATCTGGCTTGTGCCTTATTTGGGTGGGCTGGTTTTGATTTCCTATCTGGGAAGTTATGGAGGAATTAATTTTATTAAATTTGGTTGGGATTTTTTAACGATTGGGGTTTTTAGTGTGGTGATTTTTTATTTGGCGACGAGTTCGATGTTTTGGGCTACGGATTTTTTCAAAGTATATCAAGCCTATCGCAGCGAATCACATAGCAGCAAGTAAAACAAAGTTTTTTTAAAATTATGAGATCAGCCTGTTTTTCTTAAAATCTAGGAGATTGATCTAAATTCCCCTCTTCTGTTGACTTACTTGATTTTTTTATTATTTGTAGCTTGTAAGCAGCTAAATTAACTATGAAATCCATAATTTCTTTCAGCTCTGGAAGCGCTGAAGCAAATCTATCGAAAATGCTTTTTATAACTTTAGGATCCAATTCTAATCCGCTCAATGTTAAATCAATAGCTTCCGGAAGATTAACAAATATTCTACCTCTCACAAGATTTTCTGAAAGGGCAGGAGCCTGCAATAATTTAAAAATAGCCTTTCCAGCATAAGAGGACGCTACTTTTTGAGTTTCATCTGGTAATATCTCGATTTTATTTTTTATCTTTTCTTCATAATTGCCAATGTCTTGATTAAAGCTATTGAGTATATCCCGATCTTTATTGGCATCTGCTAAAGACGCGCAAACTCTCCAATAAGTCACTTCCGCAGGTAATTCTAATTTTTCGCATAGTGATATCTTTAATTCAAACTCCGATGCTGCATGTGGATTGTCAAGCAATTGCAAGGCATCTTTATAATTTTGTCTCTGATCTAAAGCTGAAACAGCAAACCTTATTACGTTCATTCCCAATGCATCATCATTAGGCTGCAAACTCTGGAAATAGTCGTGCAAAATTTCGCGATTTTCCTGAAATATATCAGCTATCTTATTGCCATATTCGATTTCAATATACTTAAGAGAATTTCTTATCAATCCATCTAAATTGTTTTGCTGCCTGTAGTATGATACTAAACGCTTAATGAGTGTTTTATGACTGCTTTCTAGAATAGTCTGCTCATGCTTCAATAAATTAATTGTGGCATTTTCGATAGAACCGCTATGATCAATTATGTATTTTATTGCGTTAATATTTTTATTTCTTTTCTGCTCTATTATATAATTTGCAAATCTCATATCATAAGCCATAACTTGTTCTGGTGTGAAAATTTTTTCTTTTAAAAACGCGCCTGAAGTTTTAGCATTTTCACCAAAATTTGCTGTTTGTTCTAAAACTCTTGAGAAATCTTCTTTTTTTGCTAATTCAATTGCATAATTTTGCATTTCCTGAAGCTGACCACCTTCCGCTCTGCTAAAAATTAAATCACATAGCAGATATGTGATTGATGTAAGCATTATTTGTGATCCTTCAGCTGGAAAGACTGCTAAATCAAATTGATCTAATGCTTCTTTTAATTCTTCAAAACTAATTGCTTCTTTTTCGTAAAGCTTAACAAGATGGGCTTTAAATTCCGCCTGTTGTTTAGGAAATAGCTGATGTCCAAAAGAACTGAAAAAAAACAGCGCATTTACAATTATTTTCGTATAAATTTCTGTAGCATCAGATCGTTGAAACTTTCCAATGAAGAATTTTTGTCTAAAGAACCAGAAAAAACTACTATAAGATTGTGCCAAAGCTTGTATATCAGCATTATCATTATTAGCAAGCTCTCTTGATGATAAAGTTAAAAATTGATCCATGTATTTTTTCAAAAATAAGTCAAAAGATCCAGTGGCAAAAGATTGTGAATGCAAATAAATATAAAAAAAAACTAAATGAGCGTATGTTTTGTAAAACTCACTTATTTTATCTATTGATTGGATTTTAGTATTTGAAAAAATTTTATAAATTAACGGTATATAAACTTCTCTTAAACTTGGTTGGAAATTAAAATCTTGAATGCGGTCTAAAATAGCGTCTTTTTTAAGGTATATGAATTTTTTTAACATTAAATTAATCAGATCTTGATTTGATGTATAATGCGCATTAGGATCATTAGAACGATCTACTAAATTTACAAAAAATCTACCTGTGGCTCTTAATGTTAAAAAATCATGCTCCTCAAGAAAAGCAAAAAGTTTGTAAATTACATCTTCGGGTATTAATGAGAAAACTCCAGAATTTAAACCGGATGTAGTTTTTTGTTGTTGTTGTTGTTGTTGTTGTTGTTGTTGTTGTTGTTCTTCCATACTTCACTCAATAGTTATTAATTTTATATTAATATTAACTCAAGCAATCCTTTACACCAAATAAAACAACACCGCAAAAAATTGCAACAAACTTCCCGCCAGCACACACAAATGCCAAAGAAAATGGAAAAAATGATACCGCCCATCTAAAACATAAAACACCGTGCCCAAGGTATAACACAAGCCACCAACTAATAACCAAATTAATGCGCCTAGCGGCACAGCTTCCAAAAAGGGTTTTAACGCAAAAACAATTAGCCAACCCATAAATAAATAAATCAAGGTTGATAAATATTTAAATCGCCCTGCATAAAATATTTTAAAAATAACGCCGGCCAATGCCATTCCCCAGACGATGCCGAATAATGTCCAGCCCCAAGTGCCGCCCATGCCGACTAAAACGAAAGGCGTGTATGTGCCAGCGATTAATAAATAAATGCAGGCGTGGTCGAGTGATTTAAAAAAACCTCTTAAATGATTTAAACGAATGCCGTGGTATAAAGCGGAGGCGATGTACATTAATGTCAGCGTGCTGCCATAAACGACGCAACTGATAATGGTTTTTGCGTCGCCTTTTTCGACGGAATAAACGGCGAGTACGACAATGGCTACAATACCCAACACGATACCCAAAGCATGCGAGATCACATTAAAAATTTCTTCTAATGTGGTTTGTTCGTCAAATTGTTTTCTGAGAGATGGCATGTTTATCTTCTTCCGGTTTCGATTAATTGTTTAAGACTAAGGTTCTTTCCCAACTTTACATTTTTGCGTAATTTGCGAATACCTTTTACGGCTTCTTCTGGTGTTGTGGGGTTTATTTGATTTTTAGACGCAGGTTTTATGATTTCTGCATATTTTTGAGTCAGGTTGATTTTATTTTTTGCAATGAACGATAAGCACTGTGAAAAATGCATCTTTGTTTTTGAGATATTTGCTACTGCCATTGTTTTCTCTTCGCATCGATTAACTTATTAGCTTGTATTTTATACAATTTAATGAATACTTTGTAACAAGGATAAATAAACTCTAAATTATTACTGCCAATTAAATGCTTCTGGTGAATGGTGGATTTGATATGTTTTTATTACCCCTCATCCGGCCCGTTGGGCCACCTTCTCCCACAAGGGGAGAA